>JAZRDJ010000036.1:0-14220 GCA_045660245.1 Clostridia bacterium
GACCGCTTGGCCTCCGACTTGTGAAAAACCAAAGTTTTCGATCTCGAAAGCCATCAAGATTTGGCGTTACAAAAGGTTCAAAAAAAAGTGCAAAAGCAATCCAGTGTTGATTGAAAAATGTGATAAATTTGGCTCAAATGATCTAAAGGATATCAAATCTGAAAATTTGAAAAAGACGTTTTTGCGAGTGGTGAACACTCATCTGGTTGATCGTGAAATTCAAGATCTCGGATCAAAGGTACTTTTGATCTTTGGGGGGAAAGACAAAGATGTTCCCGTGGTTTTGGGGAAGCGTATTCACAAAAGATTGCCCCGTGCCGTTTTTGCTGTCATCAAGGGTGCAGGGCACTACTGCTTTTTGGATTCGAGATTTGAAGTCAAGGATTTGATTTTGAAGTTTTTGAATTGATGTCATGAATTTTTTGTGTGTGTTTCAAAATGCTTGCGCGTGCGCTATTTTTTGTGATAATATATGTGATACTTAGCCTATGAGATCATGAATTAATTCTTTTTGTGTCTTTGTGCAATTGAGATTTTTTTGTGCTTGAAGGCTGGTGGTTCCTCTTGAATGTTTGTTTTTTTGAGGATCGGTCAACAATGATATTATTTTGCTTTTGGAGAGTTTTTTTATGGCAACAAACTTTTTGAATATTTTGCTTGCTGGTTCTGGTGAGGAACTCCAGAATGTTCCGGTGCCTTTGGGATTTGACAGTTGGACAACTTTTTGGATGGTGATGTTCATTTCTGTCTTGAATGCGGTGCTCATGACTTTTGTGAGTTACAAGTTCTTTCAGGCTTTGCAACTCACCGGATACAAGGCTCGTGGCTATTTTTCTTGGCTCAAAGAAAACAAGTTTTCGGACTGGGGCAGGCTCATTATTTTGTCATTTTTGAGCACGGCGGCGCTTCTCATCACAAATGTGCTTCTTGATGATTTCATTGTCTTCAAGATCATGACTTATATCGGGTTGATTTTCTATGTGATTTTTACTTTGTGTTATATCCGAAACGTCTTTTCAGTTGAAAAGAAGTCTCCGCTCAAGTACACAAAGCGCATGATCAGAATGATTATTGTTTTTTCAGTGCTTGTGTTTGTGTGCACAATCCTTTTGCTCATGCTTTCAGTCATCAGTATTCCATACTTTACGCACGGAATCATTGGGCTTACTCCGATGTTTGTGCCGTTGCTTGTGTTGGTTTCTTTCTTTGTTACTTTGCCATTTGAAACCATTCACAACAAGAAGTTTTTGCGTCATGCAAAAGCAAAACTTGGGGCAAGTGAATACAAGGATTTGATCGTGATTGGTGTGACTGGAAGTTATGGCAAGACTTCGGTCAAAAACATTTTGAAGGTTATTCTTTCTGAAAAGTACAAGGTTGTGGCATCGCCATACTCATACAACACGCCACTTGGTCTTTCGAAAACTATTCTTGAAGACCTGAAGCCATCAACTCAGATTTTTATTGCTGAAATGGGTGCGAGGTACAAGGGGGACATTGCTGAACTCTCTGATCTCGTTGCTCCAAAGTTTGGTTTGATCACTGGGATTGGCAATCAGCATCTCGCGACTTTCAAAACTCAAGACGTTTTGTCTTCGACCAAGTTTGAACTCGCGGACTATGTTTGGGCAAATGGTGGCGAAATGTTCTTTTCGTCTGACAGTGCGCTTTTGATGCAAGAACTTGAAAAGAGAACAGGCAAGGGGACAGCAAAAGTTTCGGGCATGGTTTCTGGTGAAATAACAGCAACGGGTATTTCATCTGGTATTGCTGGATCGAAATTTGTGATGGTTGCAGGAAAAGAACAAACCATGTGTGAAACAATGCTTCTTGGAGTGCACAATATTTCAAACATTTTGCTGGCTTCAAATGTGGCGCTTTCACTCGGTCTTTCTTTGGACGAGATCAAGGCTGGGATTGCAAAACTGACACCGATTGCGCACAGGCTCGCACTCATTCCATCGTCTTCTGCACTTTCAATTATTGACGACGCATACAATGGAAGTGTAGAAGGTGCAAAGGCTGCTCTTGATTGTCTGTCGGGCTTTGATGGAAAGAAGTTTGTGGTGACACCTGGGCTTGTGGAACTTGGGAGTGAACAATACAATTCAAACTTTGAGTTTGGCAAGCAAATGGCGAAAGTCGCTAACTATTGTGTGATCACGGGGATTACCAACTATGAGGCCATTTCAAGCGGGCTTGAGGCTGGTGGGTTTGAAAAATCTCACATCTTGCGCGCAGGATCAGTGTCGCAGGCAACTGAACTTGTTGAAACTCTCTCATCTGCGGGTGATGTTTGTCTTTTTGAAAACGATTTGCCAGACAATTATGTCTAAAATTTGAGACCATTTTTTGTGGACTAATTTGCTCACAAAATAACCAAAAGAGATATTTCTCCTTTGACATTTTCTACGTTTGATCAAAATCGATCATTGAACATTTTTTGTAAATGTTCGGGATTGTGATCAAAAAAGAAATTTGTCAAGGGAGTTTTTTTATGTCTAATGTTCAGAAAATTGGGTTTTTGTTTGGCGGGAATTCTGCCGAGAGAGAAGTGTCGATTGTGACCATGCTTCAGGTCAAAAGAATTGCTGAAATTTCGGCTTGGGCAGAACCGCATTATTTTTTTGTGGAGAGTGGCGATTGCAGGATTTTTGAGATTGACGCTGAGGATCTTTGTCCTGATTTGTTCAAATCCAAAGCGTGGCAGAAAAAAGCCAAGGAGGTTGAGTTTTTGCATGGTGGAGGTGTCAAAAAATCTGGAGCGATCTTGCAAAAAACCATGTACAAACTCGATGCTGTGATAAACTGCTGTCACGGTGGATATGGTGAGAGTGGTGAGTTTGCGGGGTTTTTCAAGGTGCTCAAAATTCCGTTTTCAACCCACTCGCATTTGGCGCTCGCGCTCTCAATGCACAAGCATTTTTTCAAGAGTGTCATGAGGTCAGCAGGGGTGTTGGTGCCAAGGTCGATTTTTGTCACAAAGTCGGAGTTTTTGGCGCCAGATTTTGAAACCTCGCTCAAAAAACGGCTCAAGAAATTTCCCAAAAATGTTGTTGTGAAGCCGAATGATTCTGGGAGCAGTCTTGGGATTTCGGTGGCAACGGAGTTTGGCGAGATCATGGACGCTCTTTCAGTCGCTTTTGAGTTTTCGAATGGTTGTTTGATTGAAGAGAGAATTGAAAACAAGATCGAATTCAACTGTGCGGTTGTTGGGCGAAATGGTGACACTGTGGTGTCTGAGGTTGATCAGATTGAGAGCCATGAAAAGTTGTTTTCATTTGAGGAAAAATATATTGGTGGAGGCAGTTCTGTGAGTGCAAAAAATGGCGCAAGACCTGCGGGCAAAAAATGTGGCATGGATTTTGCGAAGAGGTGTTTGCCAGCGCCAATTGATGAAAATCTCAAGGTTCAAATTCAAACCACTGCGGTCAAGGTGTTTGAAGTTCTCGGGCTTTCGGGGGTTGCGAGAGTTGACTTTCTCTATGACGAAAAAACCCACAAACTTTTTGTGGGTGAAGTCAATGCTGTGCCTGGTTCGCTCGCGCTTTATTTTTTCAAAAGTAGCAAGTATGATGTTTTGTGGTTGATTGAGTTTTTGGTCAAAAATGCAATCCAAGAATCTCAGTCAGAAAAGGTCATTGAAAGTGCGTTTGTGCCAAAGATTTTTTGAGTTGAGTGTTCATGGATTTTGAGGCATTTCCCCTTTTTTTGTCATGTAAAAGAGTAATGGTTTTCAACTTTTTTGCAGAGCGCGAGGAGATTTTGGATCATTTCGTGAGGCGAGAGCAGGGTGACAAAAGGTGAGAACTCAAGGAGTTTTTGGTAAAAGGCGAGGGTGTCGGTTGCGTTTGCCTCGACGATCGTGAATTCGTCAGTTGTTTCGACTGTTGTTGCTTCAAGCCATTCCTGAACTTCGTCAAGTTTCAAGTTCGCTATTTTCAGGCGAACTTTTTTTGCTGAAAAACCATTTGAGTTGTTCCATGGTTTGCACCAAACCTCAATGTCTGGTCTTGGCGCGAAATTGGTTTTTGTGAGGGTGATTTTGCTCATTCTTGAGAGTTTGAAGAGTTTCATGTCTTGCGTTTCGTCCTCGGCATAAGTGTACCACGAGCCGTCTTTCAGGGTCAGGCAATAGGGTTTGATGGTGCGTTTTGATTTTTGTCCGCCATAAGACACATAATCAATTTGAACCAAGAAAAATTCTGTGCACGCTTTGTAGATCTTGTCGAATTTTTGCTTGCTGATTTGTTTTTGGTGCCACGGAAGAGTGTCGACCACGATCTTTGAACTTTGCCTGATGACTTCACCCAGATTTTTTTCGGCAGTGCTGTTGATGATTGCGTCTTGGACAGAAGAGAGGGCAAGAGATTTTGGCAAAATGTCATCTTTGATTTTGCAGATGCTCATGAGTTCGCCGAGTTCTTTTGCTGGCACTCTAGACAAAAGTGGAATGTGATTGTTTGAGAGAAAATAACCACCAAACTGACCTTTTTGGCTCATGACAAAAATGCCGGCAGAAATCAGTGTGTCCACCGCGCGTCTGATGGTTTTTGTCGAAACTTCGTTTTCTTCTGCCAGTTTTTTCGCGGGGTGGATTTTGCCGTCCATGAGTGAAATCAAGATCCTGAGTGATACGAAACTTATCATGATTTCATTATAATTTCTTGCAATGCGAAAATCAACAATTATTCGAACAAATGTTTGAAAAATGTTAATTTTGTGTGTATTGCATAAAGATGGAAATTTGTGGGGGATTTGAGTGTGTTTTTTGTGTGGTGGTTTTCATGGTTTTCAAAAAAAATTGAAAAGGTTTGGTTTGTACCCGTATTTTGTTTGCCTTGATTTGTAAAAATATATATAATTAATATGTAAATATACTACTCTCCGAATTTATTGTGAAAACACGCGGGCGTTTGGAGAGTTTGCAAGAACATGAATTTTGTTTTTTGAAAAGGTGGGGAAGTTTATGGCAAAATTGAGTGATATCAAACTTCGTGATTTGTATTTTATTGGCGATGCAAAGCACAGGCGTGCGTTCTTGAAGGCACTCAAAGAAGTTGAGGACGAGGGCTTTGAGATTTCTGACGTGCAGACTGCAACTCTCAAAATCAAGGATCTTCAGGAGCGTTCATTTGTGGAGCAAAAGCAAGCAGCAAACACTGCAAAAAGTGCAGACCTCGTGGGGGCAACTCCTGCAGAACTCTCTGTTTCTGCAAGGCTCAAAAGTCAGGCTGCAAGAAAGTATGCTGAGACAAATGCTGTTGACCTCAAGAACTACAAATACTGGAGAGAAGACGAACTCACAAAAATCAAGAGGGAAAATGATCGAAAATCAGGGGGAGATGACTTTGGCAAAAAGACTTCGCCTTTTGACTTTTCAACTTCACTCCCCAAAAGGCAGGCAAAAAAGAGTGGTGCATCGCTTTATGACGAACTCTTTGGAAATGGCGATGACGAGGATTTTGAGCCATTCCCAAAAACTGAGACGTACAAGACCATTGAAAGCATCATGGGGTCTGACAGCACAACAAAAATTGAAACAAAAACAAAATCGATCCGTGAGTCATATCTTTCAAACCCATCATACAAAAAGAAAATCGAGCAAAACAAGAGTCTTGCGCTTGGCATCATGAACGAGCAAAGACTCGCGAAAGCAAACAAAAAGCAAGAACTCATTGATGAGAGCAAAAAGATGCTCATGGAACCTGTTGAAGATGTTGTGGAACAAAAAGCAGAAGTTGTCGAACAAGGCAAGCCAAAGACCACAAGAGCAAAAAAGGCAGATGTTTCTTCAGTTGAAAGTGAAGAGGCAAAAGATGTTTCTCTCTCAACTGATGAAGCAGAAAAAGGCAAGTTGGTTGTTGAGGTTGTTGCGCCAGAAGTTCCTCAAAAGCCAAAGATGGCAAGGAAGCCACGAGGCAAAGCAAAGAAGAAAGTTGATCATGATATCATGAGATACCACAAGATCAAAATCGATTAATAGTTTTTGTTCCGCGCAAAGTTATTTCATGAAAAAAACTTTTTTTGAAAGGTTTTGAAATGGTTCATGGTTTGTGAGGGGTGTGACAAATTTTTGGGGGAGAATTTTATCTTTTAAGTTATGGATTTTTTGAAAAAGTTAAGGGAAACAGCACTCTCGATTGCACCAATGGTTTTGGTGGTTGTTTTCATTCACTTTTTTGTGGCACCAATTGAACTTGATCTTTTGATCAGATTTTTGTTTTCTGGCGTGTTGATTGCGGTTGGACAAGTCTTGTTTTTGAGTGGAACCGACAACTCAATCATGCCAATGGGAGAAATGGTCGGGAGCGCTTCTGGAACAATGAAGCACACTTCGGTGCTATTGTTTTTTGCGTTCATTTTTGGGCTTTTTGCCACGGTCGCTGAGCCTGATGTCAATGTCCTTGCGACAGAAGTTCAGGGTGTGGGGCTCGCGATTCCGAAAATTGTGTTCATGTTCATCATTGGTGCTGGGGTTGGTTTTTTTGTGGGATTGGCGCTTCTTCGCATCATCAAGAACGTGAGTTACAAGTTGCTTGTGTTTTCTGTCATGTTTGTTTGTTTTTTGGTGGCAAGGTTTGTGCCAGAAAGCATGATTGCAATCGCTTTTGATGCGGGTGGTGCGACAACGGGGATTGTCACCACGCCTTTTTTGATCGCCATCACTGCAGGCATTGCCAAAAACAAAGGGGCGAAGTCACACAGTGACAACTTTGGTGTGATTGGGCTCACGTCACTCGGGCCTGTGCTCGCGGTTTTGTTTTTGTCGCTCTTTTCGAGCGAAGAGAGTGCGAGTGTGACTGCTGAAAATCTGGGGGCACTTTTGGATTCGCTCTTGTCAAGTGTGCTTGCGATTTTGCCACTGGTTGTTGTGTTTTATATCTTTGATATTTTGTTCATCAAACTCCCACGAAAGAAAAAAATCGGGCTTGCGCTCGGAAGTATGATCACGTTTTTTGGATTGTTTCTTTTTCTGTTTGGGATCAATTTTGGGTTCCTTGAAATGGGTGAAACGATCGGGGCAGTGCTTTCAAATGTGCCAGTGCCGGTGTTCATCATCTTTTGTGTGATCATTGGGTTTGCGATTGCGTTTTCGGAGCCAGCAATCAGGGTGCTTGGCGCGGAGGTTGAGGACGTCACGCAAGCCAACATCACAAGAAACGGAGTGACAATTGCAATTGCCATTGCAATGGTGCTTTCGGTCATTCTTGTTGTTTTGAAGATTGTGTTTGAGATTGATATCTTCATTCTTTTGCTCGCTGGGTATGTGATTTCGTTTGTGCTCATGATCTTTGCGCCAAAGACGTTTGCCGCGCTTGCGTTTGACTCTGGTGGCGTGGCGTCTGGGCCAATGACTGCGTCGTTTTTGCTCCCGATCATGATTGGGTTTGCAGGGGCTGGCGGAAACTCCGCAGGCGGGTTTGGGCTCATTGCCATTGTTGGCATGATGCCGGTGTTTGTGCTGTCGGTTTTGGGTGTTGTGTATCGCATCAAAATGACAGGAAAAAGCAAGCGCGATTTCAAACTTGCGCTCAGAATATCATATGCCGAGAGGGCATACTCAAACATGGACAAACTTGAGGAAGAATACAACCGCAGGCACATGAATTCAAGTCTTGAAGATGATGGCGATGAACCAAGCGATTGTGTGGTTCTCGATTAAGCAAAGGGAGGATTTGAGTTAAATCACATGGAAAAATCACAAAGAAAAGTAAAGTTAAATCCAAGCATGGCATATTCAAGAAAACTCAGGCTCTCTGAAATTCAGGAACTCGTGATGGTGATTGTGATCGTGAAGCGTGAAAACGAGAGATTTGCACTTGAAACCATCAAGAAAAACAAGGGAATTGTCTTGTCAAGATCGAGGGGCAAAGGTGTTTCGAGGCTTTCGGTCTTGAACAGCATTGGTGCGTTCATGACGGACTTGAATGTTGTTTTTGCGATGGTCAGAAGAGAAGAAGAAAAGCAAATGATTGAATCGCTCGAAAAAGATCTCAAACTTGAGGTCCCTGGAAACGGCAGAGCAATCACGGTGCCTATTGATGGATACATGGGGGCAAAAGCGCCGTTTGTGGAATCAAGGGTGTGACTTTGGTTTTGAAAACTTGTGTGTGGCATTAAACAAAAAAATAATTGGAGAAATATTATGGCAGAAAACAAAAATCAGATTGAAGAAAAGTTGCTTGAAGAAGCCGAGGGCAATGGGTTCAAACTCATTGTGGCGATTGTTCAGCGTGGTTATGCTGACGAGGTTGTGAGTGCCGCAAAAACAGAAGGCGCAACCGGTGCGGTCATTGTTCAGGGCAAGGGTACAAACAATGAAAAACGCAGGTTTTTTGGGTTTTCGATTGATCCTGAGAACGAGGTTGTCATGATGATTGTGGACGAGGACATTGCTGTGCCTGTGACAAAAGCGATCTACAAGGCTGTCGACTACAAAAGTGAGGCGAGAGGGCTTGTGTTTGTTCTCCCCGTTTCTTATGTTTCTGGCATGACTCACTCAAAAGGATTTTTTGATGATCAACTCACAGGTGATGTGAAGTGATTTTTATTTCTAGGTTTTTTATGTTTTTTTGAACCCAATATTGACAACAAGCAAAATCAAATGTATCTTATTTATATAAGATATATTTTTTTTTGGAGAAATGTCATGATAAAGATCAAGAGTGCAAAGAACGGAGCAATAAATATCTATGGCGAAAATGGTGAAAAGATCAACACAAATTTTGAGGTCTTGAGCGCAAAAGAAGAAATGGGTGGACAAATTTTTCGTGTTTCTGCAATGATTGGAAAAAATTCTTGCATGGGAGTGATTGACAGTACTGGAAAGATAGTTATTCCGATTGGCAAATATCGTCATATTTATGATTTCAATGAGAGCGGTGTGGCACTTTGCAAGGCGATTTGTCATGGTGGAACAACATTTGGTGGCACTGGAATTGGGCTTGTGAACACAAAGGGGGAAGAAATTCTTGTGCCTGCAATCGGTAGGAATATTGAACGCTTTTTTGTAAAATCAGACAAAGACAACAAGTGGAAAAATGTTGGGTTTTTGGTTGATGATGCATTTGAGTATGAGTATGCTCAAAAATCGACAATTTTGGACAGTGAAGGCAATCAACTCATGCCACAAGATCATTCGAGATCTTCACTCATAAAACTCATTGATTTTGCCGATGACTATCTGATGAGGAGTAAAGATGAGTTCAGGTTTGATGTTGAATGTACAAGAGAATATCTCAATTTTTTGAGTTATTATTATGATTTCTTGCTCAAAAATTCAAGCAGTTCAACAGTTAAAAATTTATGCAAGAAAGCGTTTGAAAAAAAATCTCAAGCAGTAATTGGAAGATTCAACAAGTTTGCAGAAAGGCTTGGCATTGAAGAAATGAAGGCCACAGATATTGTTGATGCGAAGTATGAAAACTTGGTTCTTTCAATGCAAGGCGACGAAGATGAAAAGTGTTAGGGGCGGTATATAATTCCCCAAGGATTAATTCAACAAGAAAAATACAAAGTTAAAAAAAACAGGTAAAAGCGGAAGTGAACCATAATCATGGTTACTTTCGTTTTTTGATTTTTTTTGGTTGTTTGTGTGTGAATGTCTGTTTGGGGGAGCGACGACACTTGTATTTGATCGAGTGTACGTCATGAGTGTCAAATAATTGATTTTGTTTGCTTTTTGCTTTATAATTAATGAAAGGAGATTGTTGAATGAGTCAATTGGTTGTGGAAGTTGGAATGAAACTTGATAAAAGTTTAAGGTACTATAAATCAATATTAAAGCGAAATGGTTTGAAAGAAGTTTTTAAATGCAAGACACATGACATATATTTTTCGAAAGAAAAATCTTTTGATGGTTTCACTGAAAATCAAATAAAAAACAGTTGCATTCGAATAAGAAACCCTAAAAAAGAAGACAAAATAAAAGAAAAACAACTTCTTGATGAAGGGTATAAAAAAGTTTTTGATACAATAAAAAAAGATTACCATTACAAAAACAATGAAATGAAGAGTATAGTTCAATTGCAAGTTATTGAGAAAATTGGGTTGGTTGTTTATTATGATAATCCAGATTATTATGAATTCCCACTGGACAAACAAAGAGAATTGTTGTTTGAAGAACTCAATACTTATGGCTTTGCATTCAAAGTTGAGGATTTGGGGATTGATAAACTGAGGACATTGCATTATGGCAAAGAAATGTTCAGTAAAAACCAAAATGGATAATTAAAAAGAGGAGAAGTTTGATTTTCTCCTCTTTTTTGATGGTCTTTAAAATTCATGATCATTCATTGTTTGTTTTTTTGTTTCATGTTTATTGTCCAGTTTGGGGATTTTTTGCGGTTTGATTTTATTTTGATTGTTCAAAGATTTGTTCGGGTCTTTTGGCAATGTAACTTCCGTCCACTTTGACGATTTCAATATCGCTTGAAATATCTTTGATATATTTGAACCAATCTTCTGGTGAGTTGAATTTTTTTCCGTTCAAAGCATCGTGTGCTTCGTAGCACATGACAATTTCGAATGGTTTGTTGTATTTCACGGCTTGGCGAACAATGTGTTCAGTCCCGATGCATGGTTCAAGGCCGACAATCAAATCAAAGTCCTTGATGTCTGTTGGTTTTTTGCCGTTTTTGAATTTGTCGCAAACAAACAGGTTTTTGTTGATTGTGATGTTCATGCTTTGGGCTTCTTTTTCAGAAAGTCTGATGTTTGGGTCCATCGCAGTCACCAAAAAACCTTTTTCGCTCAAAACTGCAGAGAGGTGGCACATTCTCCCAGCGCCAACATCAAGAACTCTTTTGTGTGTTGTTGGAGAGTGGTGTTTTGAAATATATTTTGCAAAGGTTTCGTGTCTTTTTGTGTCTTTCAAGCAACCAATATCCAACAAGAAATCAAAAACCACATCATAATAAAACTTTGATTCACCAGTCAAGTTTTCAAGAAGATGTTGCATGAAAAGTTTTTGTTCGTTTTTGTTCATGCGTTCTGGGTTTTTTGTGAGATATTCGTTTGCTTTGTTGATTAATTCTAAGAGTCCATAATTATCCATTGAATTTTTTCCTTTTGTAAAAGTATTTTTGAATTTGAAAGTAAGATCGGTGTTGATCAAAACAATTTTTCGTGAGTATCAAAAATTTGTTGAGGTTGTTTCATGCGAATGAGATTTTTGAGTTCTTGTTTGCTTGAGTTCACCACAAAGTTCATGAAGTCTGCGTATTCATCAGAAATCTCAACGCCTTTGGCTCTGGTGGATTCGACGGCTTTTGGAACGTCGATTTTTTTCATGATCTCGGTGAGTATGTGGCGGAGTTCTGGGTGAATGATGGCATAAGCAACGAGGTCTTTTGCTGAGTCTTCAAGGCGATTCATGCTTTCGGAGTTGTTGGTCAAAAGTGGGATTGTTCTCGCGTAATCATTGTAAAACTTCAGCATTTCGTCATAATCATGTTCGTTTTTTTTCATTCTGTCACCGGTGAAGTATTGACCAAAGAACGCAAACTCGTTGTCGATGACTTTGGCTGGTTTCACGTTTGATTGCTCGTCCAAAATGATGTTTGTGTTGTTTGTGTTGCGGTCGGTTTGCTTTGTGAGAAAGTCAAATGCCGAGAGGGCATAAAGGTGCAGAATGAGTTTTTTGCGTGAAACTTTGTAACCACGGGTTTGAAGGGTTTTGAGTCGTTCGCTCGTCGCCTCAAGTGTTGGGGTAAAATGACCATCAACGTCGATCAATCTGCCAAGTGGCACTAGTTTTTCACCGAGCCCCAAAAAGTTGTATGTTATGATTCCGTTGAGTTTTTTGTTTGAAGTTGAGTCTTTTTCCAAAATTCCATTTGAAACAAGATCCATGTATGCAACGTATGCTTGAAAGTCAATGTCAGCAGGATCTTTGAATTTTTTGTCTTCAATCTTGATTGATGCAGGGGCGTACTCTGCGTGAGAAAGTCCGATTTGCGACAAAAGTTCAGCGCAGACAAGTTCATTGATCATGCGCAAATTTCTTGTGTTTTTGTAATCAGTTCCATCAAAGGTTTTGAAGAGGGCTTGACCTTCAGGGAGCAAAAACCAAACATTCCCAAAAGTTCGAGTTGAGATTCCGGTTGTGGCGGAATATTTGCCACCTCTTGAAACGCGCGTGGCGCATGAAAGATCAATGCCAGCAAACTTTGGCATTTTTGTAAAGTTCTTCACTCCAGTAACTTTCACGTAACTTTTCATTTGTTTTAAATTTTCTCCCAAGTTTCATTTGTGATGAGTGCATGATTTTCATTCGATAAAAATGATTGAAGTGTGTTTGTCATGTATGAATGAGTATTTTTCACCAGATTTTTGTATGAGTCAGGAATTGTGTGTCCGCACTTTTCAAGGCTGGCAATTGCGGTCATTGGGTCAAGTTTTGCAAGAATATTGTTTGTGATTTCAAAAAATTCTGGTTTTCGTTTTGAAATATAGGCGATATCTCTGAACGCATTTTCGAGTGTTGTTTCGGTATATGCCTCACCAGACGGAGTCAAAAATCTCGCGCCCAGTGAGTAATCGGTCAAAAGATCTTTGAGTGATTCGTAGACATTGCATTTGAGTTCTGGTTTTGTGAAGAGAACTGAAAAGTATGCAAGTTCATTGTCAAACACAAAATCGAGTGAGCAGGTCTGTTTGGTTTTGTCATGAACAAAGTTCACGTTTGACACGCTTCGGTCGCCCTGTGCAGTCAAAAGATCAAAGACTTCGAGAGCAAAGAGTTGTTCAATTGTTCTTTTTGTGTCAATTCTGTAAGCAACAATATCTTTTCTGTCTTCAATCCTTGATTTGATTTCATGAAGTGAAAGTTTGTCGTATCTTCCAAGCAGTGTAGCAATGTGTCTGAAGTCTTGGTTTTCAGAAAGGACATCGTAGGTGATGAGGCCAGTATGGGTTATGTTTTGCAAATCAACATACTTTGCTGGAACATATTTTACACATGGAATACCAACTTGCGCAAGCATTCTTTCAATCAAGAGTTCATTCAACATTCGAATATTTTTGATGTGAACATATCCATGATTATCATAAGTCTTGAAAATTGTTCTGCCATGGCTATCCGTGAAATATGTATCACTGAAAGTTTTGCTCGCAACACCTGCTTGAAGCGTGAAACGGAATTCTTTTTTGAATTCATTCAGATTTGCAAGTGGAACAATCTTTATTTGATCATTCATTTCTTGAAGATTATCGATCAAAATTTCATTTGCGTTTTTCATGCAAATATTATATCATTTTCCATGCAAAAAGTCAAGAAAATGCAGATTTTGATGCGATAATCAGTGTTTTTGTGCTTGATTTTTGATGATTTCTGCAATTTGTGAATTGGTTTTTAGTTGTTTTTGATATAATTTCATATTATTTTTGATTTTTGTTTTGTTGTTTTCGATCTCTTCAAGTTTTTTGGTGAGGGCGCTCAGTGAAAGATTTTGTTCCTCCAAAAAATGGGTGATGCCAAGAGATGAAAAGTATTTTGCGTTTTCGACCTGATCGCCTCTTGAGTGTTTGCTTTTTGGAAGTGGGATCAAAAGGATTGGGGTTTCGGCTTTGATTGATTCAAAAATAATTGTCGCGCCTGCACGCGAAAGAATGACGTCTGCGCGTTTCATGAGCGACGGCATTTGATCAGTGAAGTCAATTTGATGATATGAGTCATGTTTGATTTTTGGATCAAAGTGTTTTTTGCCGGTGATGTGAACCACAAAATATTTTTTTGTGAGGTAAGGCAAATTTTCACGAATCAAAGTGTTGATGTTTTTTGCGCCTTGACTCCCGCCGGTGACGAGCAACATTTTTTTGCCATCTGGGATTTTGAAACCATTTGACTTGATTGGAATGTTTCTTGAAAACTCGTCATTTGTTGGGATTCCTGTGACGATTGTTTTTGAGTGATATTTTGCGGGCAAGTTGGATTTTGTCTTTTCTGTGCTCACAAAAATGAGTTTTGCACTTTGAGCGCCTGTGTGGTTTGCAAGTCCCATGCTCATGTCAGATTCATGGAGAATGAAATTGACTTTTGCTTTTTTTGCACCAAGCATCACGGGAACAGACACAAATCCACCTTTTGAAAAGACAATGTCTGCTTTTTGAGTTTCAAGGATTTTTTGGACTTGTTTTGCAGAGCGATTGAGAATGAAGGGTATTTTGAGGTTTTTGATGAGGTTTTTGCGATCGAATTTTATGGCTGGTACTGCA
>JAZRDJ010000037.1:0-1978 GCA_045660245.1 Clostridia bacterium
CAAACAACAGTTTCTCTTCCATTCATCACTGCTGATGCAAATGGTCCAAAACATTTGGAAGTATCAATCACAAGAGCGAAATTTGAAAGCCTCATTGAAGATCTCGTGAAAGAAACAATTGCACTCACAGAAAAAGCACTCACAGACGCAAAACTTGCAAAATCTGACGTTGAAAAAATCATTATGGTTGGTGGATCTTCAAGAGTGCCAATGGTTGGTGAGGCTGTCAAGAATTTCATTGGCAAAGAACCATTCAAGGGCATCAACCCAGACGAATGTGTAGCAATCGGTGCTGCAATTCAAGCGGGAGTTCTTGGTGGTGAAGTGAAAGACGTTCTTCTCCTCGATGTAACTCCACTTTCACTTGGTATTGAAACAATGGGTGGAGTGTTCACAAAACTCATTGACAGAAACACAACAATCCCAACAAAGAAATCTCAAATATTCTCAACCGCAGCGGACAATCAACCAGGCGTAGACATTCATGTGCTTCAAGGTGAAAGAGAACTCGCTGCTTACAACAAGACAATCGGAAGATTTGAACTCACAGGAATTGCTCCTGCGCCAAGAGGTATCCCTCAAATTGAAGTTACCTTTGATATTGACGCAAACGGAATTGTTCACGTTTCTGCAAAAGATCTCGGAACTGGCAAATCACAAGACATCACAATCACAGCATCATCAAACCTCTCTGATGAAGAAATTGACAAGGCTGTGAAAGAAGCAGAAAAATATGCAGAAGAAGACAAAAAGAGAAAAGAAGTTGTTGACACAAAGAACTCTCTTGATCAAATGATCGCAGCGATCGAAAAGGTTCTCCGTGAAAGCGGTGACAAGATTTCAGAAGATGACAAAAAGACTCTTGAAACAGAAATGGAATCTGCAAAAGAGGTTTACAAGAACAGCGACGATATCGAAAAACTCAAAAGTGCTCTTGAATCTCTCACAAAAGTTTCAAATGAAATCTTCACAAAACTTTACCAAAATGCAAACCCGAATGGTCAAGGCACTGATCCAAATGGTGGTGCAAATACAGACCCAAATAACTTCACAGATTTTACTACTAAGTAATATATTACGCAGAAAAATTTATAGATAAATAATAAGAAAAGAAAATATGGCAAATAAGAATTATTATGAAATTTTGGGCGTGTCAAAAAACGCCAGTGAAGATGAGATAAAAAAGGCATATAGGACTCTCGCAAAAAAATATCACCCAGACCTCAACCAAGGGAGTCCAGAGGCTGCCGAAAAACTCAAAGAAGTCAATGAGGCTTTTGAAGTTCTCTCTGACAAAACAAAACGCTCAAATTATGACAACTTTGGTGATCCAAACGGTCAGGCAAACCCATTTGGTGGTGCGGGTGGATTTTCTGGTGGGTTTTCAGGCTTTGGTGGATTCGAGGATATTTTGTCTGGAATGTTTGGCGGTGGTTTCTCGCGTGGCGGGAGACCATCAGGGCCTGTTCCAATGGACGGCGCAGACATTCAAGTCCGCATGAATCTCTCGTTCGTGGAAGCAGCATTTGGGTGCACAAAAAATATCAACCTCACAAGAAATGAAACCTGTTCAGCATGTCATGGAACGGGTGGCAAAAACGGCGTGGTTGAAACGTGCGGACGATGCTCGGGATCTGGAAAAATCACACAAACTCAAAACACTGTTTTTGGTCGCATGATGACTGAAACATCTTGCCCAGATTGCGGTGGAACAGGCAAAAAGATCAAAGACAAATGTCCAAATTGCTCAGGTGCAGGCTTGAAGCGAGTGAACAGAAATATTGAAATCAACATTCCAGCGGGTATTGATGACAATCAGATCATCACACTCCGTGGTCAAGGTGAGGCAGGCAAAAATGGCGGAAGTGCAGGTGATGTTCAAATCCTCATCAAGGTCGCTCCTCACAAGACTTTGAAACGCGAAGGCTACAACGTTTATACCACTGTTCCGTTTGCTTTTACTGAAAGTTTGCTTGGA
>JAZRDJ010000038.1:0-24325 GCA_045660245.1 Clostridia bacterium
CAGCAGACTTTCCGACACCCGCTTCACCAACGAGCACAGGATTGTTCTTTGTCTTTCGGCACAAGATCTCAATCACGCGCTCAGTCTCACTGTCACGACCAATGATCGGATCCATTTTGCCTTGCTTTGCTTTTGCTGTCATGTCAATCCCCATCTCAAGGAGCGACTCAGGGAGTTTTGATTCCACTGGCTCATTTTTCTCTCTTCTTTCTGGCTCACCACCCGCTCTCTGTGGTGCCTGATCCACATACTCATTCACTGATGGACGCATGAAAGATTGTTGCTTTTGCCTTTTTGGTCTGCCAAACATCGAAAAATCTTCGGCATCGTCAAAAAACCATGACATATTGCCAAACAACTCATTCACCCTTGACTCAAGATTATTTTTTCGCTTTGTGTACGGAGTGTTTTCGTCCACCATGCTCTGCGTGAGATATGGCGCGAGCGCATCCAAAATCCTTTCGATTGAAATTTTCATGATATTTGATATCAAGAGCGTCACAGTCGTGTTCTTTTGCGTAAGCAGTGAATACAAAAGCCCTTCACTCGTCACTCCGTTTGTGCCCATTTGCCCCGCAAGTTCAATTGCACGTTTGATCACGATCCCTGCATTTTGACTGTAGTCAAAGACAGACGAACGGTGATTAATATTCACTTTTGTGAGCGCTCCGAGCACCGTGTCAGGAGTGATCCCAAAAGCCTTGAGAATGCTCCCCGCAACTGATTTTGGCACACAAGTCATGCCATAGAGAATTGCCTCTGTCCCAATCGCACTTCTTGAATATCTCCTTGCAAAGGCAATTGATTCATCAATAATCACCCTTGTGCTTGGAGTCATCGGAAAATTCATCATTGTTGTGTGTTCTCCTTTGAAAATTGAATTTTTGTGTATTTTTTCCGCAAAATATATACATTTTTTATGAAATCTGCATTATTTTTGCAGTTCTTATTTTGTTCGCAATTTTTTGAGTGTGACTGAAAGCGTCCTTGCCCTCATCTTGTCACGCTCAAGTTCACCCATTTCAGTGTTGACTGATTTTTGGATCGAAAACGGCATTGATGCCTGAATGAGTTTGTCGAGGATCGTGTTGTCCTTGAACGAAATGATCCCGAGGAGAACCCCGAGTTTCAAGTCACCAAGATACTTCAAACTTTCAGCCAAAGAAATTTTGTGAGCGTTTGTGAGGATACCCCATGACCTCATCACGAGATCCATGCAGTCGTCAAAGTTGGTTTCAAGAATAATTTCCCTTGCTCTCTTTTCCGCACTGCCGATTGCCATCACAACCCCAGTCATGTCGTCCAAAATTTCTCTTTCACATTTGCCGAGTTTTCTCGTGTTTGAAATTTCAAAAAGATATCCCTGTGCTTCGAAAGCCCCTTCAAACGCACCACTTGCCCGTGCAATGTGCGCAACATTTTCAAGTTCTTTTGTGAGCATATTCGTTAGACACAGCGCCGGCAAAAACATTTGCACAGTCACCTGCATGCCAGTCCCAATGTCCTCAATCTTTGAAGACAAGAACCCCAAACTTTCATCAAAAGCAATGTCAAACTTTGAGCAAACGCCCTCATCAATGTCATTGATTTTTTTGTATGCCTGCGGGATTGCAAATCCAGGATACTTTGTTTCCATGACGATGTGATCACTTTCGTTCGCTGTCACCACCACCGTTTCATCAGCCGAAACCATGCAGGCTGAGATCAAATTGTTTTCAAGACACTTTTTTGACACCAACCCCTTTTCATGCATAACCATTGCATCAATTTTTGGCAAATTGTTCATGGCATAAACCTTGAAATTCTCCATCTGGTGCATGGTATCAATAATCTTTTTTGCGAGGAGCGTTCCCTGCTCAGTCGAAATTCTCGATGGGTATGGGTGGCCAGCAAGATTTCTTGAGAGTTTGATTTTTGTCTGCATTGCAATCGATTTCAAATCTTGAATGGCAATCATCACATGTCCTCCTTCAAACTCTCGATTTGACGCTTCAGACCCAAAGCCCCTTCAAAATCTTCCGCTTCAACACACTTCTGCATTTTTTCACGCAAAGCCTGAATTTCTTTCTGTTTTTCAGCCTTTGACACAACCTTTACTGGCACCTTGCCTAGATGTTCGAGTCTTCCATGAATCTTGTATGCTTGCCTTGACACAAGATCCCTGAACACCTTGAAACAGTTTGCGCACCCGACTTCTCCGGTTTCCCTGATATCAGACTCATGAGTTTTGCATGACGGACACATTCTGTCCTCTTCAAAATCATTCATCACAGCCTGAAAATCCATGTTTTCACCAAACCCCCCACGCGAGGTCAAAAATCCATCAATCATGATCAGTTTTCACCTCCGTCAGTTTTGAGGAGTGACACAAGCACATTTTTGAATGCGTTTGCCCTCACTCTTTCACGCACAAGCAATGGCACACGGAGCGCATCGTCCGAGAGCGCACAAGAAGCGATTGCCTTTTCTTTTGCCGAGATCACTCCATCACGCATGAGCCTGTCCAAAATTTGAACCATGCGCTTTTCTGAGAGTTCGTCACCAACAGACTCCAAAACCAGATCCATGATGTAACTGTCGTCGTCCATCTTGAGTTTTGAAATCTTGATGAACCCGCCACCACCGCGCCTGCTCTCAATCAAGAACCCGCGGTCAATCGTGAAACGCGTTTCAAGGACATAATTGATCTGACTTGGTGCGCAAGAAAAAAATCCCGCAAGTTCGTTCCTCGAAATCTCGACATAATCCTCATCACCCAGAGTTTTCAAAATGAAATTTTCAATAATATCAGAAATTGACGCCATCTTGCTCTCCCACTTTTCCGCTAATTTTAGAAAATCAAAGAAATCCACTCAAAAAAAGAGGTTTGACTTTCTTTGACTTTTGATAATTATATGATAATACACCTCACGTTTTTTTGTCAAGCGACAGTGCAATTTTTTTGAAAATTTTACACTGACACAATTTCCCTCAAACGCCCGCCGGCACAAAAGGCGGTTTCAAACAATCGATCCCCCCACTCTTGTGCAATTTGACCATGACAAAACGAATGTCAAAATTCCCAACGCGAAAAGTTGCTTTTCATAACTTTCACTCTGCGCGAAGATGCAAACGAATAACATATAGCACGCACATTTGCTCACACTTCAAGCATGACACTTCACACTTTCACGCATAGCATGTGTGCACTTTTCTGTTTTGCTCTCCGCGCGCGATGATATATATATAACATCAACTTCAAGAGAGTAACATATACTTTTATTTCACAAAAAAAGTTGATTATATTATTTTGTGAAGATAATTACAAAAAAACGCGCGCACGAAATCAACAATCAATCCACACACAATCAGATCTTTGAAACATATAATGGATTAGGGATCAATTTTCACAAAAAACTCTTTTGTCTTCAAACAAAACGAGCAAACCCGAAAACTTGATCCCATCAAACAAAATTTTACAAAAGGAGAAAAACTTTATGGCAATCGTAAACAACCAAGCAAACGTGTCTTACTCTTATACCGGTGCAAGAGCGCCAGTTGACGCGGACTCAAATTTGCTTGTCACAAACGTGCTTGATTCAGCGAGTTTGATGGTTACAAAAACTCCACTTTCAGATACCTATATTCCTGGGAACAATCACTCTTTTGTTGTGAGAGTTGAAAACACCGGAACCGAAACGATTGAAAACGTTGTGCTTCAAGACAACCTCGGCGAGATTGAAAACGGCGAAACAACAACATCTCTCATGAATTATGTTTCTGGCTCTGGCTACTACAGCCTGAACGGCGGAGAGTTTTTTGAGGCAAACATCACTGGCGTTGATCCACTCGTGGTGAATATCGGAACTCTTGCTCCTGGCGATGTGTATATCTTTGCTTACACCGCAACAACTCTTACAGGAACTGGCGAAACCGAGATCACCAACACCGTGACAGCATCAGGCGACGCAGACGGCTCACCTGTTTCAGCCAACGACACCTCAACCATCACCGAGGGGACATTTGCAAATGTTTCTGTGCAAAAATTCGGCTCTGACGCAAACATAACCGTTGGCGAAGACTTTTCATACAGCCTCGTGCTCACAAACACAGGCAACACTTCAGCCACAGACATTGTTGTGACCGACACACTTCCTGCTGAGTTTTCACTCGAAAGCGTGACTTACACCGACAGCACAGGACTCACCTCAACACTTGATCCAAGCGATTACTCTGTCAGCGGAAACACCCTCACCATTCCGTCTGCATCAAGCACATTTTCGCCAATAATTCCAGCCGGCGAAAACATCGTGTTCACACTTTCAGGCCGCTTCACAAATGCTTAAAACTTTTATTGTCACAAAACAAAAATTTTGAGTTTCTTCAGAAAAAGACTCAAAAACAAAAAAAACACTCGGACGAAAATTTCCGAGTGTTTTTGTTTTGTTGATTTTGCACAGTCACTCAAATTTGAAAACAAACATTGACTCATGCTACAATTTCACCACTTGCAAAAAACAAATTCAAAGTCATGAAGAAAACTTTGGTTTTTGCTTTAAAAATTTTCAAGGAGTGTGATATACTATGAGTAGTGCTTTTGATAATATTGTAGTTATTAACGACAAAGTAATCAATAATAGATGGATCGAATGGGAACATCCAGGAATTCCAAATGAATCCGGCATTTTCAGGGAATTGATGAGAATGTTGTTGTGCATATTTAACCATTGTTTAATTTGTACAAAATTAGATGGATGCTACTTTTTGGAACGAAAAATGCCTGAACTACCACAACACAACAGATGTGATTGCTTTAAAATTGAAAGACAAATTCAACAAGTACAAAACATTGCAAAAGCAGAATGTGATATTAGAAAATTTACCGATTACATATTTAAAGGTGCTGGTGGAAAAAAACAATTATTTGAATCATGGGGATACAAAATCGAAAATTCTCAATGGCTGAAAGAAGAATTTGAAAATCAAGCAAAAAAACAATATATTACTGGAAATTATGAATTAAAAGATTTAGATATAAGCGGACAAAGAATTTCAATACCAATCAATTTGAATGGTCATTACTTCAAAAGCGGCTGGATGGTTTACCCTGATGGAAAGATAAAAAATACAACACCATTTGGAGGTTGGTTCAATGAATAAGTATGATATAATAACATTAAAAAATTTAACAGATATATACGAGCAATACAATCTTTACCAAGGGGCAAAAGGAATTGTTGCAAACGTCGGTTCCGAAAAATCAAAAATTCTATTTCTGAACGAATTTGACGTTGGAGATTATGCATACCTTGAAATACAAAATGAAGATATTGAGATATTTCCCAAATCATCAAAAACGACACAAGACTTCAAGCAATTCATGAAAAAAAATCTTAACGGATTCTCCCCAAAAGAAAAGGGGTTCAATAAAAAAGAAGTTGATGCCTATGACGAGGTTGAACTGCTCGTCGAAGACGACAAATATTCAAAATTCGGCATCCACAAAGGCGACACCGGAATTGTTGTTGATGATGTTATGACAAAATCACACATATTGGTCGACTTTGGGAAAATAGACAAAAACAACAATTATTCAGGAGACTGTATTTCGGTAAATTTAAATGACATAAAAATTCTAAACAAAAATAAGGACTAACTCACTAGTCCTTATTTTTATTATAATTAATCACTCAAATTTGAAATTCGTTATTCCCTGTGATAAACTGTGATGACTTTGCCCACCAAAAAAAACATCAAATCCTCTTTTGTTCATTTGTCTGAAAATGCCTTTTCCTTTTTGCTTTTGCGTATGAAATCAAAACCTTGTCAACAATCGCAAGTGCCACAACCAGTAAAAATAATTTTGATGGATCGGTAATGATCATGTTCGCCTCAAAAACTCTGGCCACTGCTTGATATGTATAAAGCCCCAAACTCAAAGAACAAACATAGTTGACATATTTGTTTGAAAAAGGAATTTGTGAACAAAAATAAATAGAACTTGGGAAAAGCAATAACAAACAAATTGGATCCTGAATCATTTTATCAGGTGCCAAAATAGATAACAAAACAATCAAAGCAATTGAAAGAAAAGCAAAAATAAAAGAAAGAATTTTCCCAACCTTGCTTGAACCAATGCTTGGAATCTCAGATAAAAGTATACCCAATCCAACACCAGCAATTCCACGAAATACCCCATAATCGGTCACATATGTCAACACAAGAACATAGCAAATGCTTGAAATTATGATGACACAAATATTGAATATCTTTTTGTTTTTTGTAATTGTCCAAATCAAAAAATAAATTGCCAGCACAAGCATAAGTTGAGGAATGTACCACAAATACCCCCAAATGCTCGACTTTAAAAACCCCTCAAAAAATTGGATATAAAATATTATTGAAAAAATCATGCAAATACCAAAAGTAATCGAGAGTGGCTTGAGTCTTTTCCAAATAAAATCAGCAAGCCCCTTGATTGAAAAATAATCATATTTTTTGAGCGAATTTAAAATGAAAAAGCCACTTAAAACAAAGAAAAAGTCAACAGCTATTCTGCCGTTTGAAAACATTTGCGATCTCTCAATCAAAGAAATTCCGTGATAATACAAAACCCAAAGCGATGCACAAAGCCTCAAAATTTCAAGCAATGAATTCCTCTGCTTTTTCTCTTGAACCAACGTTTGCATAATAACATTACACCTTGCCTTTTTTACTTCACAATCTTGAACGTAACGCCTTCTCTTGTGTCCTTGATCTCAACACCACGAGCGAGGAGTTCCGCACGGATCGCGTCCGCTGCCACAAAATCTCTTGCCTTTTTTGCCTCAGCACGCTCAGAAATCTTTGATTCAATCCATGCTTTGAGTTCTGCCGGAATTTCTTGAGTTTCTTCTTTCAAAAGATCATGAGATCCGTCCATTGCACGAACCAAATCAAGCCCAAGCACTTCGTCAAATGACGCAATGAGCGCAATCTTTGTTGAGTCACTCACATCACTTTTCAAGACGTCATAAACCGCAGTGATTGCAAGCGAAGTATTCAGGTCATTTGAAAGAGCGTCCTTGAAAGATTTGTTGAATTTTTCGAACGCATCAAGGTCAACGACTTCACCACCCTTGAGCAGTGAGAGTTTTTTGATGAGTTTCAAGTACGCAGACGCTGCACTCTCCATACCTTCCGTAGTGTATACGAGTTGATTGCGATAGTGCGAGAGCAAACAGAACATTCTGTACATCAATGGGTGAAACCCTTTCTTTTGAAGCACAGAGAGCGTCAAAAACTCGCCTTTTGACTTGCTCATTTTGCCAGTGCTGTCGTTCAAATGCTCTGGGTGGAACCAAAATTTGCACCACTTGTGACCAACAAAAGCCTCAGTTTGAGCAATCTCGTTTGCATGGTGCGGAAATTTGTTGTCCACGCCACCGCAGTGAATGTCCAAGTATTCCCCCAAATACTTGTTCGAAATTCCCGAACATTCAATGTGCCAACCAGGATATCCCTTGCCCCAAGGCGAATCCCAAATGAGCGCATGGTTTTCAAACTTGGATTTTGTGAACCAAAGCACAAAGTCGGCTTTGTTCTTTTTTGCATCGTCGCCTTGAACCGAGTCGCGAACACCAACCATGAGTTCATCGGCAGAAAGACGCCCAAAACGGTAGTACTCGTCAAGTTTTGAAGTATCAAAATAAATGTTTCCGCCACTTTCATAGGCATAACCTTTTTGGATCAAGACCTCAATGATCTCAATGTACTTTTTGATCTCGGCAGTGGCTGGCACAACAATGTCTGGCCATCTGATGTTGAGTTTTTCGGCATCAGCCTTGAATGCAGTGGTATAAAATTGTGCAATCTCCATCACAGTCTTGTTTGCCTTTTCAGCCGACTTCACCATCTTGTCCTCACCATCGTCACTGTCCCCAGACAAATGCCCAACGTCAGTGATGTTCATTGCACGCTTGACGTTGTATCCAAGATACTTGAGCGTTTTTTCCAAAACGTCTTCCATGATATAAGTGCGGAGATTCCCAATGTGCGCAAAGTGATACACTGTTGGCCCACAGGTATACATTGTGACTTCGTCCTTGCGGTGAGGAACAAACTCCTCAATCTTTCTTGTTTCAGAATTGTATAATTTCATAAATTTTCGCCTCGCTGTCAAAAATATATTTTTATTCATTGCTAACTCTATAAGTTTAACGCTATATACAAATGTTGTCAAGTCAAGAAAACGTAAAACCTTCCAATTTTTTATTGATAAACACTGTATTTTTCAAGTATTTTTCGAGCAATTTTTGGGAAAGACCTTGGCAACAAAAATTTCCCCACACGCATGAGTTTTGCGTCAATTCCAAACACGCATTTCTTTTTGCGCTTTCTGATCGCCTCAACGATTTTTCTCGCCATCACACTTGCTGGCGTCATGTACTTTTTCACAAACGCAGGCAAATCTCTGCCACTCTTTGCAAAGAGTTTTGTGTTTGTCATGCCAGGCATCATGTGCCCGACATAAAGTTTTCTCGACTTCTTTTCATGCATCAAACATTCACAAAAAGCCTTTACTCCTGCCTTGCTTGCGGAGTACACCGCAGTGCCAGGCACGTGAATTTCACCTGCAATTGATCCCACAATCACAAATCCCACTTTCACGGGCGAACGCTCAAGATCAGGCAAAAATACCCTTGCAAAATTCATTGCACCCAAAAGATTGACCTTCACGATGTTTTCGGCAGACACAAAGTCTTGCCTTGAAAAAGGCCCAATCGGGAGCATTTGCCCCGCGTTTGAGATGACAAGACGCAAGTTGAGTTTGTGACTGTGAATGTAACTGCGAAGATCAAAAACCTTGCTCTCGTCCAAAACATCCATTTGGTATGGCACAAACACTCCACCAAATTTGTTGCCCTCTTCCTCAATTTCCGCCTTTGCGATTTTGAGATTTTCCTCGTTTCTTGCACATCCAAACACAATCATGCCATACTCACGAACCAAAATCTTTGAAATTTCCTTGCCGATCCCCGATGACGCACCCGTCACAATCGCACACTCTCCAGAAAAATATGACTTTTTTTGCTTTTCAATCTGTTTCATAAAACCAAGTACCCTTCTCCTACACTCGCATTATATCACATTCATCAAAAATAGACAAAATTTTTGCATTGCCTTTTTTGAAAATATTAGTTGATTTATGCGATCACGTGTTATATAATTTGTCTAGTAAAAAAAATGAAATTATTTGAAACAGAGGAGAAACGTTTTTTATGTGGCATGTAATATTGCATACACTTTTGGATAGCCTGAAACTCTTGCCGTTCTTGCTGGTGTCTTACATCTTGATTGAACTTGTGGAAAGTTGGATGAGCAAAAATAGCCAACGCGAACTAGCACCTCGTGGAACACAAGTGCTTGTGGGATCAAGCATCGGCCTTGTTCCCCAGTGCGGATTTTCAGTGGTTGCCACCGATCTCTACACAAAACGCAAACTTTCGATGGGCGCTCTTGTTGCGATTTACATCGCGACCAGCGACGAGGCTTTCCCACTTTTGCTCGCAAGCCCAGCAAAAGCCCACATGCTCGTTCCCTTGCTTCTTTTGAAATTTGTGTTTGCTCTCGCCGTTGGTTACCTCGTGTTCGCGGTTGAAACAAAACTCAAAAACAAACAATCACACACAACATCAGACACTCATGAACACGACCACAACGACCATGATCATGACGATCATGACCATGACGAACATGATCACAACGACGCAGTCGAACTCACATCATCACACATCGGCTGTTGTGGACACACCATTGAGGAAAACGACAACGACGTGAGCACAACCAAAAAACGCATCAAACGCTATCTCTTGCACCCGCTCCGCCACACACTCTATATCTTTGCATTTGTATTAATCATCAATTTTGTGTTCGGAACACTTGTTCACTTTGTTGGTGAAGAAAATATCAGCGCATTCTTGCATCAAGCAAAACCATTCACACCAGCCTTGGCAGTGCTTGTGGGATTGATTCCAAATTGCGCGTCAAGCGTGGTTCTGACCAATATGTATATCTTGGGCTCGCTCCCATTCGGAGCACTTCTTGCAGGACTCATCGCCAATGCCGGCATTGCAATCACAGTGCTTGTGAAACAAAACAAACCCCTCAAAAACACATTCCTGGTTCTCGGCATCGTGATCCTCACTGCCCTCATCGCCGGCTACACCACACTTTACTTGATTTAGTCGCAAAACAACACCTTGCGTTTTCGGACACCCAAAAGATTTTTCGGTGTCCTTTTTTATTAGTGTGTTTTGCTCCTCTTCTGGCAGTCATACGAAAATGGGCGGCAAAGCACCCATTTCTGCCATCTTGATGTTGATTATTTTTTGTATTTATAATCCTTTTTTAATATAATAAAAAAGTCACACATCCATCAACACCTTGTTTTTTCAGACACCCAAAAGATTTTTCGGTGTCCTTTTTTGTTGACAAATTTGCCAACAAAAAAGCATACGAATTTTCGTATGCTTTTTTTGGGGGTTAATTAAAGTTTTTTGCAACTTGCAAAAATACGGAATATTAGCCGTTATTTAATGGTTCATCAGCCTTGAAAGTCACGCTGTAAGTTCTTGCCTTTTTCACAGTGAGAGCAAAACCAAATTGCTTTGAGTTTGGCTCAAACCCAACATATTCTTCTCCATCGATATAGATCTTGTCGATCACATAACCATCTTTTGCAACAACGTTGAAAAGAATTTGTTTGTCTTGTTTCAAAAAGAAAGTTTCAGAACCTTCGATCGCCTCACCACCAACAGAGATTGTGCCAAAAGGCTCATCTGCCTCTGCAACATCAGTATAGTCTGTTCTGTCTTCGATTGTGATGCCAAAAACAGGCAAGAAAAGTTCATCGAGTTGTTCTTTTGTGAGATTTGTCTTGAATTCATAACTTCCGTTTCTCACTGCCAAACCTTGAGTGTGGTTGATGTACTTGATTGTTCCACCAATTTCGATATAGAAAATTCCACCGTTCTTTTCATATTCAGCGCGAGCAGCCTCAGTGAAGTTTGCAGGATTCAACACGTCAGAAAGTCCAGAGTAGCAAAGGATTGTGTCACCATATCTTCCAGTAACTGCATAGCCATCATAGCGCTCAAAACCAGTGAAGAGTGTTCCGTCTCCGCTGTATTTTGATGCAAAAATCTTGAAGTTGTATTCATAAGGCACAAATTTCACCACAATTTCAGTGTCGCCTTCAACCTTGTATGAAAGATCCATTCCTGCAGGATTGATTGGCTTGTCATATTCTTCACCATTGATTGTGATTGATTCAAGTTTGTGTCCATCAGATGGATAGATGGCAACTTCATAGTTCTTGCCTTCTTGAATTGTTGATGTGCCATAAACCGCGATATAGTTGTGAGTGATCCAACCACCCACGCCGTTTCTGCTTGCGCCATCAATCGAAATGTTCACAGCACAAGTCTTTGCGCAACCTGCGAGCATCGGAACAACCGCGATCACAGCAAAGAGAACCAAAAAAGTAAAGAAACTTGTTAATTTTTTCATGTCAACTCCCCTCGTATAGTCATCAATTTGCTTGCGCCAAACAAATCGCTTTGCTCGCGCGCAAACTCAAATGACCGGTATTTTATCTTGATTGTATTATGTCACAAAATAATATTTGGTGTCAAATAATTTTGCATATTAAAATTTTATGTTTTTGATTTCAGGTGAAGATCGCTCACACTGCATGGATCTCACGCCTCGTCGCCCTCGCCACCTTCAGTCTGCTCTGGATCAACTGGTTCTTCTCCACTCTCTGGATTGTCAGGATCAACCTGATCTCCTCCATTTTCTGGTTCAACTGGTGTTTCACTGCCATCTTCTGATGGATCATCTGGATCTGTTGGAATTTCAGGGTCGCCACCGTCTGGATTTTCTGGCGTGTCACCTCCATCTTCCGGTGGTTCAACTGGATCTGGAAGATTGATTTCAATTTCAAGTTCAACCGCCAGTCCAGTCTGTGCCGAAATTGCAGAAATATCACGATGTTCGCCAATCACAATCACTGCACCAGCAACAGACACGATCGCAGTGTGAGATTTGTTCCAAATAACGCTGAACAAATATTGCTTTGTGGTGCTTTCGCCTTTGTTTTCATTATTCATTGCAATGGTGAGTGCGCGTACACTTGTTTCATATTCACTTCTTTGCATCCAATCGCGATAAATCGCAAATTGAGCATCATCAAGGACAACAATTCCAGTCTCTGACACCAAAACGATGTCGCCATCATTTCCGATCCAAGCAAGGTGGTGTGACACATTTACAAATCTGCCGTCACCAAGATCCAAATCCCCTTCTGCATTTTCCGCGTCAACAGCAACGCCTGTGACAAAAAATTCACGTTCAAATCGAACTGAGAGTGCCACACTCGATTCGTCAACAGACGAGATGGCATAATACTGACCATTTCCAACAAGCACAACAATTGTTGTCGCAACATAGTACACAAATGCACCCGTTTCGTCTTTGATATAACTCATCAAATATTGCTTTGTGGTGCTTGCACCCTTGAGCGCTGGGTTCTTTGCGATCTCAAGAGCAGATTCTCTTGTCGCGCCATCAGCGATCTTTTGAAGATACACAGCATATTGCGCATCATCGATCAAGATTGTGCTGGTTTCACTTTCATTCACCACACTTCCACCATTCCTGATCCAAGCCAATCTGTGTGACACAGTCATGAATTTTCCAGCACCGAGATCAATGTCGCCAGCGTCACCTTGTGTGTCCACAAACACGTCTTTGACGTCAAACACTTGCCTGTCATAAACGGCATAAACCGCTATCTTCTTGACAAGTTCAGATCCCACATTCAAATAACTTGCCGTCCAGTCAATCTCAGCCATTTTGCCAGTATGTGCCGAAGTCACGTTTGTGATCATATACATGTCGTTTGTGAGGAATTTTGACTTGTCACGGTTGACGTCTGCCACGACATAACCATTGAAAATGGTTTCTGCTGGCCAGTATTCAGCGTTTGGAGATGGCAACACAAGGATTGAGTTTCCGTCGAGATACTCACCCGTGAACCCGTCACCAACGAGATATTTGTCACCCATGTCAAGAACGACATACTTTCCTTTTCCGCCGTTTCCGTCATC
Organism: Clostridia bacterium; assembly: GCA_045660245.1. GTDB lineage: Bacteria > Bacillota > Clostridia > Christensenellales > UBA1242 > RGIG3872. Next base: position 13,131 of record JAZRDJ010000038.1, read on the forward strand.
AGCATTGATGTCCCAAACATAGAACGTGATGCCGATCTCGCTGGCACGGCTATATACCATGTAATACACTTGGTTGCCATAAATCTGTTGATTTTCAAGTTCAACCGCACCACTATTGACCGTAATTTCTGAATTGATTGAAATTTCGTCGTCTTTGATAGTGTAAGAACTGAATGTTTTGTAGTATCCAAGGAACACATACCTTGCAAATGTTGATGGTTTCCATGTTTGCCTACTCGTGCCGTCCAACTCTTCAAAAGTTGCGTTCTTGAACGCATCGCTTCCGACAGCATTGGCTGTTGTGCCCTTGTTGAAGTATTCACCATACTTCACGAGATATTCACCCTTGACACTTCGTGCGCCAGAAAGCGTTGCATCACTCGTATAATCCGTGTTTTCATTGGCCTGCAAGTTGTACACAGTGATCTTGTATGTCTGCTCGTCAAACTGAACATTGAGGTCAATTCCCGCCTTTGGGTTCACAATCGTGAAGATAACTTTTGAAAGCCCAGAGCCATAATCCTCTGACATGATCCTCATGCTCTCAAAGTACGCATTTTCAGCCACCACTTTTTCTCGTTCAAACGCACCAGTTCCACCAATCCTGAACTTCACGAGTTTTTCGTTTGAATCCCACTCAAGATCAACCACAAATTCTTGCGCTTCAGAAGCACCCTTTGGAACAAACTTCAACGCAAAAGTCTTGAGTTTGTATCCTTGTTGCGGAACAATCGTCTCCACAAATGTGTTTGATCCAGAATATTCAAAGCCAGAAACCGCTGGGGACATTTCACCAAAGTTGCCTTCTGTGAAATTCACATCAAATTCATGCGCATCAAATGCCGCAAAGAGATAGATATCTCGAACCTGATTGCTTTCAGCAAAAGCCTCTGCAAAAGGTCTGAATGTTCCATCTGCGTTTCTCGCCATGAGTTTGTCAAAGTTTGAAGCATCAAGTTTGAACTTGAGGTTTGTGCTTGCAAATCCAGAACCATTCGTGCCTCTGTCTTTTGACTCAAAAAGCCAACCCACAAAGTCATAAACGCTCGAATCGGCATTCATGAGATCGACTTCTGCTCCGTCAAACGCAACTGGGATTGAAACGACTGATATGCCGTTGCTGTCAACATTCACATGACTTCCAGCACTCTTGAGGTCAAATGTTACACCTGACTTGTTGTAGCCAAAGAGGTCCGAGTTGTCAAGCACGAAATAAAGGTTGAAATTGTTGATGCTCTCCCATCTTGCAAAGAGCACAATCTTCTTTTGCTCGTCATCAACAATACTAGAGTTTGCCAAAGCAAAGCCTTTATCAACTTTTGTGACGTTGCCAGAAGTTCCGCCAGAAACAATTTTTTGTCCTGCAACCCTGTCAGTGAACCAACCCACAAAGTTGTATCCTTTTCTCACAGGATCAGCAATTTTTGTCAAAAATTCATTGTCGAATTTGATTTTGTACTCATAGTTCTCTGGGAGCGCTGGCACGCTTGAACCAGAACCTTGACCAAGATCAAAGTCAACCGTGTATTCAATTGCCTCCCAAATTGCATAAAGCGTGATCTTCTCGCCATTATTCGCGACTGATTTCACAACAGATTCATCGCCAAGGAGTTCGTCATCAGATGCAATGGCTCTAGTGAGCGCCCACCCCTTGAATTCATAGCCTTGCCTTTCTGGAACGCCAAGAACCTTGTCATTTGCATCTGTTCCATCAACATAGCCATATGAGTGATCAAAGTACAGCGTTCCACCGCCCATGATCTGCGTGCTTTCATCAATCTCAAGCACAGGATCTGTTGATCCAACACCCTTGTTCGTGTTGTACTCAAGCACAAATGACTTTGCTCTCCACACGGCATAAAGTCTGACTTCGCCGAGATTGTTTGCGATCGTGTCCGGCTCAATGTTTGACCTTGCTTGATCGCTGTCATAGCCGTTTTTGTCAGATTTTTTGAAAACTGCATCGCTTTCAGTAAAGAGCGTGCTGTTTTCAGACACTGCCCACTTGTTTGAAGCAGGCGCATTGTATGACGCTCTGTCAAAAGCATAACCCACAAAGACATAACCATCTTTTGAAATGCTCGTGAACGCTGTTTCTTGAAGGTTTGATTTTACACCAAAAACCTTGTTTGTTGTTCCAACGATCAAAGTTACTTTTGGATCGCTTGAACCAAACTGTCCGCCATTTGCGTCATAAGTAATTTGAGTTTCCTGAGCCTTTTGATAAACGTCAATGCGGACGTTCACTCTCATGATATCAAGAACCCCTTGATTTTTGCCAAGTTCGGCAAGATCAATTTCAAAAGCCGTGCCATAGACGATCTTGTTTTGATCAAAATCAGTCTGCAAGATCACTTTGTCAATTGATCCATCGTCACTTACATATGATACCTTGATCCAAGGCGAATGGTATCCCTCTTTCTCTGAAACAGTGACAAAGAGTTTTGAACCAAAGAACACAGCCTGTGCATCAGGACTTGCCACATCTGCTTTTCTGGTATAAAGCACTTGACGGTTTTCATTCTTGCCAAACACAACCGAACGATTGAACGCAATTGCTGTTGGATTGTTGTCTTCATTGAAAAATTCTTCATCAGTTCTCCATTCCTCGCGATAATTGTTTTCGCCAACGCCAAACCAACTCTCCATCACAAGATTTCTCTCGTTTCTGACAGAAAGAACAATCTTCGAGTGTTCCACCGGAGCATAGAAAATTTCTCTGATCACTCCGTCTGTTTGAGGATTGTATGATTGATCTGCAATCTTGACCAAACCATCTGTGATGGTGTTGCCACTTATTTTCGAAACCTTGAACTCAACGTCAAGACTTGAACACTGCTCTGTGTTTTGTTTCACAAAGAGATCCGTACCACTCGTGCCATCTTCAGTCAAACTCTGCACATAGTTTGAATAGAACGCTTCATTGCTGTCATTCATCACAATGCGCAAGAGGTCACTTGATTTGTTGATCTTGATCACGAAGTAATACGTCACCGCACTGCCCACACCTCTTTGTGAGGCATAAGTGCTGAGGTTGTTTTCATTCAAACCAAAGATTGTATCACTCTCGCCTGTTTTCACGAGATAAACATCGAGAACTTTCGACAAAAAGTCTGAAGCAATGACCTTCCCATTTTGAGTCACGCCCACATTCACAAAGAATGAATCCAAGTCTGCTTTGCCTTTGACATCAGTGTCATAATTCTTGCCAATTGCATTCACATAACTCTTGACAGTTTCTTCACTCACTGCAACATGCACAAATCTGATCGCTGAAAAGTTGATCTTGATTGAAAAATCATGCCATGCTCCAAACACCGCGAAATAAAACGATCCATCGTCCTTGTCAACGACACTTCCTTGTGCAGTGTTTGTTGATGTTCGATATGACACACCGAGAACCTTGTTTCCAACTCCAACAATTCCGCCAAATGGCTCGCCGAGCCCTTCAGCAAAGAACACCGAATTTCCCGTTGCATCAATTCCAAGATCACCATTTTTCACAATTTCAACTGTTGTGCCTTCAAAAGAAATTGTGATGTCTTTGATGTATTGCCCATCATTTGGACGGACATAAAAGTACGTTGGCGCAGTCGCCAAAGTTCTATTGTTTGAAAAGAGTTTGTACTCACCTGTGTTTTGCCCAGTTTCAATGATGTTATTGTATCCCAAATCTGGGTTCACACTTGTTGGCACGAGCACATTTTGTGTTGACAAAGAATTTTCAGAGCCCGCAAAACCAATCTTACTCTTTGTGTCAGGAGTCACATTTTCAATTCTTGCGAGCAATGTTTCTTGGTGCTGAACTTTGTCAAATTTTGCATCAAAGTAATAGTTTGTCTTTGCTCTTGTGTGGATCATGACACCAAAACCATCAATGTCATTGATCCTCACGCCCTCATCATTTGAGTTTGCACCGAAATAATGCACAGCCTTTGGCTCATAGACAAAGAGATTTGCTGTGCGATATCTGACGTCTTCGTTCACAGCATTTTCCTCTGATGTGTATCTTCCTGTTTCGAGCAAATGCTCACTGCCAGGAAGCGTCGATGCATTCTGCTCACCCATGTGGAACACATTGAGTTTGTAGAAAATGTCTTCTGCGACAAATTCGACCGCATCATCTTCATGTGTCGAAAACCCGAGCATTTTGTCACCAGGCACGCCCGCGCCTGTGTGCACATTGTTTGCACCTCTTGTGAAAATCGCAAGCCTGTATCTTTGCTCGTGATCAATTACACTTGTTTCACTGCCAGCAGATTCAGATCCCACGAGATATGACACTTTTGATCCGCTTGACTCGGTCGAAAGGTCAAGGATTTGCGCTGTTTCATCTCTCTTCCAGTCAACTTGGAGCCCTTCAGTTCCAGAATATTTCGTCTTGACAAACCAGCCACCAGAAGGCATCAAAATCTCACACAATTCATTTTCATGAAGTACATAAAATTTGAGCGTCGCAACAATGCTTGTGATGCTCAAAGAATAGTCCCCTGACTCGTCCCCGTCATATTCAAACTTGATCTCAAACTCAATGCCATAGGCATATTCCATGCCAGTCACCAGAGTGAAAGAGTTTGTCTGCCCACCTGCATTCTTGATTGTCGCCACAAACGAGTTGCCACGCGCCCCTCGAATGGTGTCAGTGCCAAGTTGTGCATAATACTTGATTTCACTCACATATGACGTCAAAACTCTCCAAAACCCAGCACTTGAAAGGTTCGGATTATTTGGATACAACACTTGATATCCCGTACTCTTTGCCACAAAATCCAAAATGTCGTCTTGATGCAAATTGTGCACCCAATTGTTTGTTGAATTTACATCAAACGACTCAAGCACATGATCTGCAGTGTAACCAAATCCAGAATTTTGATTTTCCTTTTTGACAATTTCAACCCACTCGTCATCTTCAAAAGGAATTGCCGGATCATATGAAAGCCCAGCATCTCTTGATGATGCTACAGTTGCTGAAACCGCAACCACTTCTTGTTCTTCGTTTCCTACCACAGCGTCAAAAGGCTCTTGGTGAGATTCAGCAACAACTGCACCCTCACCATCGTTTCCAGCACCGGCTGAAATACCTTTGTCCGCAAACTTGATTGTGATCACACCACCATCAAACGACCAGCCATGAGCATAATTCTCGCCATAACGTTTTGGATTGTTGAGGATTGTTGCACCATATTCATTAATACTAGACAAAGCATATGAAATTTTTCCAACTCCACAATTTTCGAGATTGATTTCATAACTCGTGTTGAACCTGTCATTCACGCCATCAAACACAAGACTTGCCTTGATTTGAGTCTCAAGATTTGCATCATCAGCGCCTCCCACTCCAACAACAATGTTTCCACTTGCGTCAACAGCAAATTCTCCACCAGTTTGATTGAATGAATCCCACAAAGATGCGACATATTTGTCAACAATTTGCACCCAACCATTTGTGTATCTGTTGAAAGCAAAGTTGACTTCACTCAAATAATATTGATCAAGAGTCAAATCAATATTGATTGCTCTTGCTGTTCCGGTTTCACCACCATGAACAGTTCCCAAAACTTCTTTGACATATTTGCCATCAACCACATTTCCATTGGAAGCGCTTGCGTCAAATCCACTTTCAACACTTGCACAACCATCAATTTCAAATTTGTTTCCGACATAGAACGGATATTCATCATTGTTTCCACCAGCCTGCCTTTCAAGAACAATCTTGTATTCAAACTCAACTGGAACTTCCTTGAAGAGTGCAAAAAGTTCAATCTTTCCGTCAAGTTTTCCATCATCTTCGTCAAGGTCAGCAATTTTGTTATCAATCGGTATTCCACCAATATTGAGCCAATCGAAAAGATTTCCTTTCATTGTGTACCAACCATCAAACATAAAGATCGCCACAATCGCACCATTTTCGTCCACCTTTGCTGCTATCGGTGCGCCAGAGGTATAAACACCATTGCCACCAGCCTCAACAAAATCCGTCGATGGATCATCAACACCAGTGAGGAGCGGATGATTGTATTTTGCTGGGAGTTCATGAATATTCGCTCTTTTTATCTCATGGAACAAACCACCCACCTGCACGAGATTGTTTCCACTCACTTTGTATACAAAATTGTAGTCAAGTTCGTCACTCAAAGTGTAACCATATTCACCAATCTGCTCTGCAGTCAAATTTTTGGTCGTTCCTTTGATGTTGCTTGATCCATCTTTTGCAAGCCTGAACGAACCATCAAGATTTGAGTTGAAATCAAAAGCATATGTCTTGTCCAAATACATCGAAATCACATGGTTTGCTTTTCCCGCAACACCAATATCATTGTTGTTTGCTGTGTTTTCCGACATTGTCGTTGACGCTGCATTCCATGCCAAATATGTTGGTGTATTGGTTGAAGCACTCTGATAGGTTTTGATCATCAACTTGTCTTGCAAATATCCATTTGTCACAAGTTCAGGAAGCACTGAAGTTTCAGAGAGCGCCAAGTAAATGAGGTACGCCAGTTCATTCTTCACGGTTGCTTCTTTTGCGTTCTCATCACCGGCAATTTTTTTATAGTAATCTTTCATGTTTGTAAGCAAATTTGAAGTATCATTTGCCTTGTATTCCACTGGGAAAGAAATTCCCTTTTTCAAAACATTGATTCCACCAACTGCGGTTGTATAGTATCTGAAGAAAAAGTTTTCTGATGCCTCTGGATACTCAAGAACCTCACATTCGCCACTATGTTCTTCGGCATAAGCCCTGAAATCGTCAATCGCCGTAAGCGCTGCTCCATCGAGTTTAATCTTCACACTTGTTGGTTGAAGATTCTTGACTTCAGTTTCATCATCAGGACTGTTGTTGTTTCCCTTTTTGTCCACAAATCCGTCTTTGTAGAGAATGTTGAATGTATATGTCTTTGGAGTCATCGGCAAGTACAAATTAATTGCACCTCCAGAACTTGACAAACTTTCAAAATAATCCTTCATGCTGTCGACATAAGTCGTGGCATCATTTCTCACAAAATCATTTTTGAAAATCATTTGCCCAGCCTTGAGCCCAATTGCAACAGGCTTGTATTGAATGAACACTTCTGTCCCATCATCAAGCGTAGAATAATGCTTGAGACTGTTCCAAGTCCATTTCCCAAAGTTTGGATTTTCAGTCTGTGTTCCAGGCAAATATTCATTTTCATCAATTGCCCAAGAACTGATGTTGGTGTTGTTGAACGACATCACACTTTCAACATAATTGTATCCACTGCCACCTTCATACACAGCATAAGTCATATCTTCGAGCAAAGGTGGAAGAGTCGCCGCTCTCTCCATGCCACCACCACTTGGTCTTGTCTTTATATTGACTGGCTTGTAGTCGCTTCCACCATTTGGATCAGCCACATACCTCGCCTCAAAGAGCACAAATTGAATTTCCGCACTATTTGGATTGTTCTCAAGATCGGCAAATTCCATGTTGTAGTTGGCAACAAGACCTTCATTCCACACGTTTGAATACAAAATCTCTGGTGTTATAATCTTTGTTCCACTCGTCAAACCATTGATCATCGTCTGATAAAATGCTGAATACCCAGCAAATTTCTGATTTGCTGCAACCGCTGAATTCACCACAAAAAACGGCTTCCAATAAACATACTGATCATCAACAATCGCCCCACCATGAACGACCTTTTTGATCTCAATCTCGTCGGTCTCACCACTCACAGCACTCGCAGTCAAATCCTTTGTGCCCTGTGAGATTTTGTGGATTTTTATATAATATGATATCGGCATCACCGACACCACAAAATTCTTGATACCAATGACCGAGTTGTGGTCACCATCATTTTGATTTGTCAATGTGTACTCTGTGGTGTATGGTGCCCACGACCTGTCAGTGTGCCAGTCACCACCCCAGAGGTTATCTTCCCACCAGTTTTCTGTTTTGAAATAAGCATAACTGATTTTTGTAATCAAAAATCCAGGAGCCGCAGTCACATTGATTGTTCCGCCGCCAGAACCACTAAAGTTAACTTTAAAGTAGTTTGAGTATGACGTGAAATTTGTGTCACTCTTGAGTTTAAATTCGCTCTCATGCCTGATTGACACACTCTCACTTTGTGAATAGAACCAACCAAGAGACAAATACATCATTGCGGTCGTTTCTGCTCCGTATGAACAGGTGTATGATGATCCGTAATTACTGCTCATTATTTTTTCAGCGTAATTTGCGAGCGCAAAATCAAGGGTATATGCATTGTTTGATCCATTTCTCGATGTCGTTCCGCTCAAAAGGTGACTCGATGGATAAAACCCTCTACAGAAAAAAGTCTTTCCATTCGATGAACTGAGTGTGCCATAAGTCATGAACTTTGCAACACTCTGCTGATCTTCAGTTCCCAACTTCTTCAAAAATCCACTGTCCAAACCTTGACGAACCACAAGCCCTCTTTCAATAGCGCTCCAAGACATTCCAGAAGTCAAGTTGTTGTATTTCCCAAAGCAAGCAATTTTTCTGTATCCTCTGACAATTGAACCATAATTTGATGAGATCCAACTATCTGAGTATTCTCCTCTGTCAGAAATTGGGTAATCTTTGTCACCCTCATCATACAATTGATTGTCATCACTCCAGTCCATTGATGACTTGAAGTTCCCTTCATATGCATAACTTCCAATGAACAAATTGTCGAGCGTCACGCCATCAGCAAACGCCACACCAACATAATATGTAAACATTCCACCAAGATTCATTTTTTCAAGATCACCAGAACCTGTGATTGTCACTGTAGTTCCACTTATACTTCCTACTTTGTTTACAAACATTCTTGTGATTGCAATGATTGCATTGTCACCAAATTTATAAAACACTGTGCCATCATGATATCTCGCGGTTGTTTCTTTCCTATACGTTGTGGCATATACACTTCCTGAAACAGTTTCAAAATATCCATCAGAAATCTTGCCACTTGAGTCAAACGTAGGAACAAAATAAGACAAGTCTTGTGAATTAATCCCAAGATATGAAATCGCCTCCCCTATTTTATTGTATCCATAAGCAATTCCACCTGATGACCACAAAGAAGCGTACGAATTGAAAAATTCTGTTGTACCTTCATAGTCATTTCCGTCCCACTTTGACACAAATGGAGAGAGTGGAAATTTGTCATCCAATGACGAAAAATTGTCCTTTGATTGAATTGAACCAACTTTGTTCGCAATTGCACCAAAGTTGTATGAAAGCCAAGCCTTTGTATCCTTCCCTGATCCGGTCCAACCAGCATTCCAAGCGTTGTCACGACTATGATACGTTTGCGCATATGTGATCATATCCTCAAGAGATGCAGTACCCTTTTCACCATCTTCATCGCCAGCGGGAACTGCATCAATTGTTCCATTTTCATTTTTTCCACTTGTCGCATTCGTTGCGCCAATCACAGGACCGGTAGAACTTGCATTATTTGCGCCACCTTGATCAGTGTTTTCTTGTTGCCTGATCCACGCTTCGCTGTGGAAATTCTCAAGACTTGTCGTCTTCAAATTCTCTATTGTTTGATCAAAATAAACATCGCCATTTTCTTCTTTTGGAGTATACCCATTTTCAATGAAAGATTCTGCAAACACCTTGTCACGTGCTTGACAAGAAAAGAGATAATTCTTGTTTCCGACTGTCACAATCAAATTCAAAACATCATCTGCAGACTTGATGTCGGTGTACAAAAGATCCGTGATGTTTCCATAAAGCACGTTGCCTTTTTCATTGTGAATTGAGAATGTGTCAGCGCTGTCATTGTATGTCAAAAAGCACCCCATACCCATCATGACATAAGCATGGAACTCTTCGTGATAGTTTTCAATCACCCTTGCCGACCCATCATTCAAGTTGATGTTGTAGTAGTGCCCGTCTTTGTACCCAATGGTGTATCCATTGATGATCGGAGACAAAGTCTCCCACACAGGCGAAACCACAACCTTTGCATCAGTGTTTGAAACGCCACACAATCCACCGTATCTCACGATGAAATGATTGTTCCACACACTCTTTCCTGAAATCAAAAAGTTCTTTGTGTCAAAAATTCCAACTTCCATTCCAGTTGAACTCAAGAACCCAGAAGAATGACCACCAGTTGTGAGGAAATATTTTCCTGTGAAATACATCACACTGCCATACTTTTCATAGTCATAGTTCAAAATGATATTCATTGAATTGTCAAAAAGATATGTGCTCACATTTTGTGAGTATACAAGTTCATTCCCTTCTTCATCAAAAGAATGGAAATTTTCTGAATGCAATTGATAGTACCCATCAAGCGCAAAGTCAGACACATAGTAGTCAAGATAACTGTTAATTTCAAAGTCAGAAACCGCGCCACTTGCCAAATTTTTGAGATAATACGAAACCACGGAATAAACATCAACCGGATTATCTTCACCAACAGTTGATTTGAGGTTTGCAGTCACATAATCAGTTGTTGGAACCATTTTTCTCACGAGTTGATACTCAGAAGTTGTGAGGAGGACTTTTTCTTTTGTTTGAACGACATAGTTCTGTCCATCAACAAGGATCACAACCTCTCCAACTTGAGGAACATGTCCTGGTTCAACTTCCAAGACGCCAGTACCAGTTTGGCTCAAAAGTTCAAGTTTGCCACCTTGCAAAGCATATGAGTAGACGCTGTCACCATTGTCACCTGAAATCTTGATTGATTTTTCGAGAAGAAGATAAGAACTCACCTTGTCACTCTCGTCCGCCTCAAAAGCAAACACACCTTGAGACAAATGAAAAACCTTCAAATCAATATAATTATCAAGAGAAGAAATGTCGTGTGACGCAAACACAAAACCATTTTTGAATTCAACATCTTCAAAGTTTGTGACATCAAACACAACACTCATGTCCAAAAGGTCAGCAACAAATTTTGTTTGAGAGAGAGAATTTGACACCAAAACATAATCACCATAAAACTCTTCAACATCGTCATAAAACTCATCATTCCCGGCATTATCAAGAGAGTCAACCTCAACTGGCAAACCACCAGTGAGTTCGTTTGACTCGTCACGAACATAAATAACTTCTGCCCCAGCCTTGCTCGCAACAATGTACTTGTCATTAATGAGCAAAACGTCAGAAAGTGCAACATCACTTGGGAGCACAAAATTTTGCTCGGTCAAATCCTTTGGTGCATTGTTTGAGTCAACAATGGCATCAACCCATTGTTGTTGCT
>JAZRDJ010000039.1:0-22038 GCA_045660245.1 Clostridia bacterium
TTGTATTCAAATATACACCTTTATTGAATTCCCCACGGGAGAAAACTTTCTTCAGTTTGAAGTCTTCCGTTGCGATACAAGTTTCATCAACAAGTGCAGATTTGACACTTTGAATTGCTTGAGCAAGATAAGCCGGACGTCGTAGCCTTCCCTCAATCTTCAAACTATCAACGCCAGCGTTTGCAAAATCTTTCAACCTTGACAAGAGTGAAATATCCCTTGTATTGAGCAAATACCCTGATTTTTGTATTGCCCCATTCTGCACAAGTTTGTATGGCAGTCTGCAGAGTTGCAAACACTCCCCTCTGTTTCCACTCTTGTTTTTGAGAGCGCTCGACAAGTAACATGATCCTGAATAGCACACACACAGTGCACCCTGAACAAAAACTTCAACTTCGAGCCCCAACGCCTTGATTTGTTTGATGTCTTCAATTGTTGTTTCTCTTGCAACAACGACTCTTGTTACACCAAGTTTTTTGAGAATCTGCGCGCCATAAGCATTGCACACACCACACTGAGTGCTGGCATGAATTTCAATGTTTGGAAATTTCTTTTTCAAGACATATATGAGCCCCAAATCTTGAACAATGAACGCATCTGCCTTTGCCCTGTGTGCTTTTTCAACCATGGCAACAACACTCTCAAATTCTCCATCAGACACAAGAGTGTTTACTGTTATATAAACCTTTATCCCATGCAAATGACACAAATCAATACTTTCAGCAATTGTGTCACTACTGAAATTGTCTGCTTTCGCTCTTGCATTGAAATTTTCAAGACCCAAATAAACAGCGTCTGCACCATTTGCAATCGCTGTTTCAAGCATTTCCTTGTTTCCTACAGGGGCCAAAATTTCCATAATCTTTTCCATGCGTTCATTATACATCAAAAAAAACATAAAATAAACTACATTTAATCAAAAAAGTTGTTTTTATTTTGTGAATGTGCTACCATTTTTATAATAACAACACGAGGTGAACAAAAATGAACGTTTTTATTGCTGGATCAGCAAGCCCAAATATCAAAAAAAAATACATGAAAGGCATTGACAAAATCGCAAACTTTCTTGTTGAATATAATATCGGCATCATTTGTGTTGGAACAACAACTGGAACCGTTGGCGAAATGTACAAATGCGTAACAGAAAAAAATGGAATTGCTGATATTCTTGTACCAAAAGTATATGCCGATGAAGCGTCAGGAATGGACAAATCAAACACATCAACAATTGTAGACACTCTCTATGAATTGCAACAAATAGCAGTCGCAAACACAAGAGCAACCATCGTTCTCCCTGGTGGAAATGGAACACTTGCTGAATTGTATATGTTGACAGATAGTATCAAATCAAAACTTCATGATGACTTGATTATTATTTACAACTGCAATGGATTTTACGACAAGGTAAAAGAAATGAACGATTTTTTGCTCGAGGCCGGTGCTCTTGAACAATATCAATATGACTTTTTCAATTTCTGCAACACTCCAGAAAAAGTTATCAAACTTTTGAAACAAAATTTGAATATATAACACAAAAAAACAACGCACACGGGCAAAGCCGGTGTGCGTTTTCTTTTGCTAATTATTTTTGAGTAGTGATACAATTTGATTGTATTGTCTCAAGTTTTCATTCAAGTTATCCAAACTTTGTTGAATTTGTCCGAGCGACTGCAAACACTCTTCATTTTCCTTTTGAAGTTTTGCAATCTCACTCGCGAGAGTTGTGCTATCACTTGCTCCAGTTTCTGAAAGCAGTGAATATTCCGCCTCAAGTTTGGCAAGACGATTGTTGAATATTTTGATTTCCCCCTCTTTGAGTTTGATCATGTTGTCTGTGGTGATATAATTGTTTGCATCGTTTTCATCAGCAAAACCATATCTGAACACAAGCGAACCCACAAGTGCAGAAATATCTTGAAAATCATCTATTTTTGATGCAAGTAATTTTGTCTTGATCTCATAATCCTTGAGGGTGTTTTGAACAGAAGTTTCAGCATCATTTTTGAGAAGTAACAAATGTTTATGTGATTCTTTGAGCCTGTCAATTTTCTCCTCAATGTCTTGAATTGAAACGTCATCATCAATTTCAAATTGAATTCCAGACTGGTCGCCAGTGCGGGTTTCAAGTTTCCCCCTTTTGTACTCAAGTTCCGCGAGTTTTTCATTCTCAACCATGATTGAGGTTTTGAGTTCGCTGAGTTGCTGATAGAGTTCAATGATATTCTCAGACATCAATTCAGCCAATTTTTCATTGTCTGAAAATTGTTGGCGTTTTTCTTCAAAATCATCTTGATCAACTGTTGATTTTGCTTCAAGAAGCAACATTTCTCTTTCTGCTCTTTCTTTTTGCAAAACAAAATACAAATCCAAAAGTTGCTCATATTTTTCTGAAAGCAGACTTATTCTTGAGCCGTATTCCGTTTTCTTTGCAATATTTTCCTGCACTGATTCCTTGAGGTCATATTGCAACTCAATCAAGTCTTCGAGTGCACCCGCTGTCTTTTTGAGTGCGTTTTTGATGCTTCCAAAATTTTCGATCATTTGACTATTTACATCAACAACTCTTTGATAAATCTTAATTTTTGAATCCTCAAGGTGTTTTATTTCTTCCTTTTCAAATTCGATTTGTGAGTTTTCAAAATCCAACTTTGATTTGTATGAGGCAAGCATCACGAGCACTGCATCTCTGTCTTTTTCAGCATATAACACTCTATTTTGTGCCATTTCAACTTCTTTGTTAATGCCTGCAAGATCAGTTTTCGGTGTGTAATTTTTTTCATGCACTTTTGCTCTGCAAACAGGACAATTGTCGCCAATATTAGTGTACTCAACAAGCATTGAAAGATGGTTGTTGCCAAGCAAACTTTCCCGATCCTCTTGCCTTTCTTTCAAAATTTCTTTTGTTTCATGAACAATTCTTTCTTTTTCTTCAAACAATCTTGTACACTCATCAATTTTCGTTTTCAATTCTTCAATTTGAGATGTTTTTGCAAGAATGTTTTTGTTGATTTCTTCAATCCTCTTGTCCACAAGTCCAATCTCATATTCAACAACATACATATCCGCGAGAGATTTGTCACAGTTTCGAAGTTTTTCAAAATTTGACAACTCTGAATTTTCAAACACTTTTGACGTTGATTTGTCAATTTTCTCGAGTTCGTCTTCCCGCTTTCGCTCAATCGCAAGTTCATGAGAGTACAAAGCCTTTGCATCGTCAACATCGGCTTTTGTTGAATCCAACAGTTTGTCAAGCCTTGCGAGCATTTCATCAAAAATGATTATTTCGGACTCAAGATCCTTTGCTTGAACAATGAGTTCACGTGACTCTTCAGGAATTGCAATATCTTTGAGTTCATCAGTTTTTTCTTGAATTTCGGCTTCGACAGCATGACACTTCATGGTGAATCTTTCAATATTTTCCTTAATAATCAAAATTTCATCAGAAACCGATGCAATTTGTTGTTTATCCTTGAATTCATTGTATGCAGCCTCTTCATTTCTTTCCGAGTGCGCATTTGTCGCGATCATTTTCTCTTTCAAAAGTAGCCCAGCAATTTCCTCATTGAACGTGTCATAAAACTTGTCAAAATTTGCCCTTATCTCCACAAGACTGTTTTGCTTTTCAATCTTTTGCTCTCTCAATTCTTCAAGTTCATTTTTCAGCCCTTCAATCTCAAAGGCAAGAGCATTTTTCTTTTGAAGTGAAGTTTTGAGTTCGAGAGCATTTTTGTTTTTTTCAAGTTCTGCCTGTTTTTGTTTGAACACACCAGATTGCCTTTTCACTTCTTCAAGTTCAACCAAAACCTGACCCTTGCGTTGATCCAAAGAATCAATTTTTGAAACTTTTGATTGCAAAGAGAAAATTTGTTCTTTGTTGTTTGCTATTGTGAGTTCAAGATCCTGCTTTTTATTCTCAAGTTCTTGAATGTCTTTTTCAAACTCACACCCTTCAAAAGAAGCCAGCAAAACCTCAAGTATTTTCTGCTTTTCTTCTCTTTCCATTTCCAAAAATTCTTTGGTTTCAAAAACTGCTTTCATCGCAACACTCCTTGCACAAACATGACCACAAAAACATTAGTCTCAAAAATCTGTTGAAATTTATCTTATTTAGTGTTATTATATATGTTACAAACAAATAAATCAAGCAAATGGGAGACTCTTTATGGCACTATGTTCGTTTTCAAGCACACTTGCAATGGACAACAGTACACTTGTTGATAATGCTTTTATCAATGAGTTTTTGCCTGGTGCGAATGAAAAATGTCTGAAAGTATATTTGTATGGTCTCACACTCTGCTCTTCACCATATTCAAGGGACAACGCAATTGACTCAATGGCAAACGTCCTCGGACTTTCAATTGATGACATCATTGACGCCTTTTCATACTGGCAAGAAATGGGTATCGTTCAAATCATGACAACTGATCCAATTTCAGTGCAATATCTGCCAGTAAAACTCCATTCGGGTCGAGGCAAAACTCAAATCAAAGAAAAATATGCTGACTTCAACAAACAGGCGCAAGCACTTTTATCTGGAAGAATGATCAGACCAAATGAGTACAACGAATATTACAATTTAATTGAAACATATCACTTTGAACCAGAAGCACTTTTAATGATAATTGGATATTGTGCAAAACTCAAAAACAATTCAATCAATTATCCATATATCTTGGCAGTTGCAAATTCGTTTGAGAAAGAAGGAATCAAAACAACTTCCGCTCTTGAGGAAAAACTCTTGGAGCAAGAGCAAGCACTGCTCCCTATCGGCAAAGTTCTCACGGCTCTTGGCATCAAGCGTGAAGCCGATCTTGATGAAAGAAACCTTTATATCAAATGGTCAAAGGTTTTTGGTTTCACCGAAGGAACCATTGTTGATGTGGCAAAAACTCTCAAAAAACGTGGCGGGATGCATAAACTTGACGAATTGCTTTCAAAATATTATGAGCAAAAACTCTTCACAATGCAAGAAATCACAATGTATAGTGAGCAAAAAGACAAACTCTATGACCTCGCAAAACTTGTCACAAAAAATATTGGTGTCTATTATCAAAACCTTGAAAATGTTGTTGACACTTATGTTTCCGACTGGTCAAGCAAAGGTTATGACGAGACTGCTCTCGAACTCATTTCAAAATATTGCTTTAAACAAAGCATCAGAACCCTTGACGGAATGAACACCATTGTTCAAAAATTCTTCAAACTTGGTCTTGTCACAATTTCTGCCATCAATGAATACATCGAGGGAATTTTGGCGACCGATAAAATCATCAAAGACATTCTTGAAAACGTTGGTCTATCAAGGTCTGTGAGTGGTTATGACCGAGATCTCTTCAAGACCTGGAACGAAACTTGGAATTTGCCGGTGGATGTCATCATGCTCGCGAGCAA
Organism: Clostridia bacterium; assembly: GCA_045660245.1. GTDB lineage: Bacteria > Bacillota > Clostridia > Christensenellales > UBA1242 > RGIG3872. The sequence continues at coordinate 5,392 of JAZRDJ010000039.1, forward strand.
TTCTGCAAAAGAAAAAGTTCAACCAATCATGTACTTGAACAAACTTCTATCATCACTTCATGTGAAAGGAGCAACAAACATTGATACTGCAAAATCGGAAATCGAAAATTTTGCAAAAATAACGACATACAAACCAGCAGAACAAAAACCAAACTTCGAGCAGAGAGAATATACAAGCACAGAACTCAGTGCGCTGTTTGATTCTCTTGACGACATTGAGGTGTAGCCTATGAACAAAACACAACTCTATATGCTCATCAAAAACGAATATGCTGAAAAGAAAGCAAGAAAAGAATCAATTGCATTCAACAACTTGCAAAATGCATTGAAAGATTCAAAATTCGCAGAACTTTTCAAAACTGAACGCGTGCTCGTCTTTGACATTGCAAAACAAAAATCAACAAAACAAGGGACAACAGACCTTGAACAAAAACTCACACAAATTGTTGTACAAAAACAACAACGACTGAATGAACTCGGCATTACCGAGCAAGATCTCTCCCCAATATATGACTGCAAAATCTGCAGTGACACTGGTGTTGTTCACGGAAAAATGTGCAAATGCTTTAAAAAAAGACTCAAAGAAAAAACAATTGAAGAATCATCATCATGCCTTCAAAAACTCCACAATTTTTCAGAATATAACACATGCATCGCAAAAAGCAAACAACATCAAGAACAACTCGAAAAACTCAAAAAGATTATGATCTCATGGATTGATGAAAAAGTACTCCCAGAAATCGACCTTGTGTGTCTTTCAGGCAAAACTGGTGTGGGGAAAACATTTCTCACAGAATGCACAGCGACTTACGCCCTCAAAAAAGGAAAACTTGTGAGCCTGCTCTCAGCATTCAGCATGAACAACCTCTTTTTGAAGTATCACACAAGCAAAACAGAAGATAAAGTTCCTGTTCTCGATAGTTTGCTCGATCCAGATCTTTTGATTATTGATGATCTTGGCACAGAACCAGTTCTCAAAAATGTAACACTTGAATACCTGTATGTATTGTTGTCTGAGAGGCTTTCTCAAGGCAAAAAAACAATCATCACAACAAATCTCGGTATCAATCAAATACTTGAACGATACAACGAACGAATTTTCTCGAGAATATATAACAAACGCCAAAGCAAGATTTTTGAAATTGTCGGAGACGATCTCAGACTTTGTAAATAACAACAAAAAAAATACAAACACGAATCCGTGTTTGTATTTTTCTTTTCGTTTGAAATCACCCAAGTTTCTTTTCAAAATAACGAATTAAAAACTTTTGTGCATACTCCGTTTTTACATATGCAAGCCACCTTATCTTCGCAATATTCTTCTTTTCCCCAGTTTCCTCATCTTGTTCGCAAACAAGCGAGATCATATCTCCTTCAAAAAGTTTTGTATATAGTGGTTGCTTTGTGTTTGATTTGTTAATTAGTGCATATTTACAAGAAAATCCGAGATCTTGATGTAACTTGAACGCAAAATCAAGCACTGTGGCATTTTTTTCAATTCTCATGAGTTCACCCGATCTTGTGTACACATTAATATATTCACTTGCAACTTCTGTGATCTCTTTTGTCTGAATGTTTTCAATATCCGCACCAAACAAACTTCCATTTGTGAAAATGGTGTAATCCGCAGTATTCATTGCTGTGATCCTGTATCTGTTTCTTGATTTGTCTTTGATGATCAAAAAAGGAATGCCAAAACGCTTGTCAACTTTGAAACCAATAATTCTGATATTTTCTTTAATCTTGTTTTCATTCAAAAGCCTAATCAAAATCTCCATGCACTCCTTTTGTGCAATTTTGCCTGAAAAACACAAATAGAAATTCATTGTTGAAACCTTGTTGAAATGACTGAGTTTGATTTCATTGACTTCATCGATGTCAACATTTTTCAAAATATCATTGCAAATCAAATAATCCTGCCTCATTTCAGACACAATATTTGCTTTCAAATTTTGTTTTTTGAGTCTTTTCAAGAGTGCCTCAACACCAAGGTTTAATTGCTCTTTTGTCTCTGTTTGACGAATTCCATTTTGTTTGTAATACAACTCTTTTGCATCAAAATAGTTCTTGAGTTTTTGTTTGTTTTTGATTGAATTTATCAAGTTCTTTATGTTGCGATAAAAATACTCTGACTGAATCAAATTAGCAATCGGCAAAATCCACCTTTCAGTCTCCTTGACCTTTTCAAGTTGCTTTGCATATGGAAAAGTCTCAATAGTCGACAAGTTATGTAACCTGTCTGCAAGTTTGATAATGAATGCCAACCTGTTTTTGATTCCCATCGACAGAAGTTTTTCATAAGTTTTGTTGTCAATTGATGCCTTCAAATTGTTTTCATCATCAAACAAATCATCATCAAAGGTATAATCCTTTTCTTCAATTGCAGAAACAGCATCAACCACACCAGCCACAATGTCCCCAAACTGTTCTCGAAGTTCCTCGACCGTTATCCCGCAATCCTCAATCACATCATGCAACAGCGCAGCACAAATAGTGTCACTATCAAAATTTAATTTTTCCAAAATATAAGCAACACTTACAACATGAATAACATAAGGCTGACCATCTTTTCTCATTTGCCCAGCATGCGCACGTTCAGCAAGTTCAAATGCACGCCTCACAGAATCCACGCCTTGAGATTTCTTTGCTTTCATGTCTGCAATGATTGACTGATAAATATCAATATATGTCATACCCCTAAACATCTCTATTCCTCTTTATCATTCTGTAATATTTGTCGTCATCATTACTTGAAACTTTCGCAAATCTGAATGCGTTCGCCTCAATTGACTCTGAAAGTAAATTGCTGAGTGTGTTTTCGATAATGTTCTTTTTGTGATCCTCAGCAAGGGTTGTTGCAACTTCATTGTCACCATAAAGAGTTTTAAAAAGTTTGATAAGTTCATCTGTTTCAACCGATAAATTCACATCTGGCAAGTCAAGAGCCAAAAGATTGTAAATTTCACCATCAGAAATTGAGAGAATATCTCTTGTCATCAAAATATATTGAACACATGGCATGTGCTCTCTGCCACGACTGACAGTATTGACAGTCCCAATACCACCAAGATAATCCTTGATGCTTGGCGGATTGTTGAAAATGAGGAGTGATTTGTCATTTTTTTCAGCATTTGAGAGAGACAAAAATAATTGTGAATTTGAGTATGAAAAATCACCTTCATACTTATACTTTTCATGCGCGTCATAAAATTCCAAAACATTGTTCAACTTTTCTTGAGTATTGAGTGTCTCAAGAATTTCTTCCGCCTCTTTTCTGTTTGACATAAAAAGAGTTTTTGATTTGATCTCATCACCATTCAAGTATAGCGTTGTAACACCATAATTGAGTGTGTTATTTGCATAAGTCGAAGCCTCCCCCTTTGATGGTGATGTGTCGTAATGATACAACATATAATTCCCCAAAAATCTTTCATAATCCACTGGAAGATCTGAACTTTTGCCCGCTTTTTCAAGAGGCTTGAACAAAAAATCATCAACATTGATGCCATATGCACTTTTGAGTTGCATCAAAAAATAAATTGATGGTTCACTGTCCTTGTTGATATAATTGTTGATACTTGCAGGTGAAACTCTCGTATCTTCTGCAATTTTCTTTTGCGAATATCTCTCGGCAAGTTTTTTGAGATTAACTGAAAAATAGTTTTGAACTTTCATGTACTTTACCCCTCTCTGAAAAATAGTTTAGTAAAAACATTATAAATTTAAAACACAGAAAAGTCAACAAAACTAAATTAATTCATAAAAATAAATTCAACATTCTCTAATATCTTTAATTTGCTAAAAAAAACATTATTTCATCATGTAGTTTATTCATATAAAACGCATCCTCAAGATCGAAGTAAAAACACCTTCCATCATATTGTCCATTGTAAAACCTGATTATATTGAAACCATGAACATCTCTTTGAACACCTACTAGCAGACGTTCATAAACCATGCCACCATGACTTTGCAAATTATCAAAACAAAATTCAACCCACACACCTTTTTTCATGGATTCAATAGTTTCATTGTGCAAAGCAACACCAAGTGCAGGCATTTCTCTCGATTTTTCAACGACTTCATCAAAAACATTTGAAATCTTTGTTGCCATTGCTTTGTTTAATGTTTGTTTCTCACCATCTTGATAAACATTCACACGAACACAAGCATTCACATCGAGCGATTGATTTTTCACAGGTTCCAAAACTACACCTCCAATTCCAAACATGGGAAAAATCAACAAAACAAGAACACAAAAGAATTTCAATTTCATAATGATATTTTTATCCCATCCTACGCTTTTATTCCTCTTATTATATATTTTATCATTATTTGTAGTTAACATATTTCAACATTCTTGCCAAATACACCACCCTGTGCTAAACTATATGCATATGAAAGAATTACAATTTGATAAGAAGGTAAAATATACCTACACAAAAGAAGACAAAAAGAAAATTTCAATGAAAGAGTTTAAGCCTCTTTTCAAATATTACAAAAAGAGACTTTCGCTTTTGATTGCATTTTTGGTGATGATGATTGTTTTTTCAGCATCAAATGTTTTGATTCCAATTTTTTCTGGAAACATGATTGCTGCTTTCACAACAAATTTTGATCCTGATCTAATTTTAAAATACGCTCTGCTTATCTCCGTAATTTCACTCTTTTCAGCACTGCTTGCAAACATTGGGATTGATTATATTTGGCAAAAAGCAAATATTTATGTAAGATATGACCTGAACAATGATTTGATGCACAGACTCAATACCGTACAAATAAGTTGTTATGATTCAGCGAATACAAATACATTTACGTCAAGAATGTTTTCCGATGTTCAAACAATTGCATCAATGCCACAACGAATCATTGATTATACCGTGGCAATTTTATCAAAAGTCAGTTTCATTTTCTACACTCTTGCAATAAGTTTGGAAGTTGGTGTATTCATGATCGCATATGTCGCAGTTTCAATTATCACCAGATTCATCAAATCCAATATTCACTATAAGAATATTAGAGTCATGCGCAAAATCAGCGAAGAACAAGGTAATTTGCAACTTGAAAACATCAGAGGAATGAAAGATGTCCGAAGCCTCAACACTGCAGACAATCTCACCGATAGAATAAGCGATGATAACACATACCGATCATCCCTCAATTTCAAATTCAGCAACAAAGTCAGAGGAATCAACGCAGTCATCACCACAATTTCACACTTGTTTGACTTTGGTTTTATCGCACTCTGCGTTGCACTCATTTTTTACGGTCGAATTGATATTGCCATTTTCATGATTGTTTATAATTATCGAAACTCAATCAGTAATTTTGCAAACAATATCATTCACCTCAAGGATTACCTAAACGATTGCGCAGTATCTGCTCAGAGAGTAAATGAACTCTTTGACGATGAAAAATACCCCATCGAAGTTTTTGGAAACACAGTTCTTGAACAAATCAATGGATCTATCGAATTCAAAAATGTAAAATTTGAATACAAAAAAGATGTACCTGTCCTAAAAGACGTCAGTTTTGAAATCAAGCCAAACACCATTGTTTCTTTTGTTGGAAAATCAGGATCAGGAAAAACCACAATTTCCGCTTTGCTTGGAAAACTCTATCCCCTTGAAAACGATGGACATCACGGTCAAATTCTAATTGATAACATTAACATAAATGAACTCACAAAAGACGCCCTTCGCGACAACGTTTGCATTGTGCCTCAATCGCCGTATATGTTCAACATGACAATAGCAGAAAACCTAAGACTTGCAAAACCAAATGCAACCGATGAAGAATTGATGAATGTTTTGAAACAATCTCAACTTTGGGATTTTATTGAAGCATCAGAAAATAAACTCAACTCAAAAATTGGTGAAAATGGCATTCAACTCAGTGGTGGTCAAAAACAAAGACTAGCAATTGCAAGAAGCCTTCTCAAAAACACAAAAATTATTGTTTTTGATGAAGCAACGAGCGCTCTAGACAACGAAAATCAAGCAAAAATAAAAAACATCATGAAAAATCTCTCAAAAAATCACACAATCATTATGATTGCACACCGCCTCAGTACAGTCATCGATAGTGACAACATAATTTTCATTAAAGACGGTGTAATTTCCGCTCAAGGTACACATGATGAACTTATGCAAACTTGTGAAGACTATCAACTCCTTTATTCTCAGGAAGAAAATAAAAAAGTAGCAACCGATTAACGGTTGCTATTTTTATAAAAAAAATGCTATAATTAATTTATCAATATTAAAGGAGATAAATTATGAAAATCGCACTTATCAATGAAAATTCACAGTGTTCAAAAAATGAACTGATTTATAACACTCTTTCAAAGGTTGCAAACGAATATAATCATGAAGTACTCAACTTTGGAACATACAACGCAGAAGATCCAACCCAACTCACTTACGTTGAGGCAGGTCTCCTCACAGCAATTTTGCTGAATACAAAAACCGTTGATTTCGTTGTCACTGGTTGCGGAACCGGCGAAGGCGCATGCCTCGCAGCAAACTCTTTTCCAAATGTTCTTTGCGGACACATTGTCGATCCAAGTGACGCATACATGTTCATGCAAATCAACGATGGTAACGCCGTGAGTTTCCCATTTGCAAAAGGTTTTGGCTGGGGTGCCGAACTTAATCTTGAGTACGCTTTCAGAGAAATGCTTTCACACCCTGCCGGAAATGGTTATCCAAAAGAAAGGGTTGTACCAGAACAGAGAAACAAAAAGATTTTGGACAACATCAAAAAAATTACACATCAAGATATGCTCTACATCTTGAAAAATATCGATCAAGAATTCTTGATGCACACAATCAGCGGAAAAAATTTTAAACAACTTTTTTTGAACAACTGTGATGACAGTGAAGTATCAAATTATATAAAAACTCTTTTAAACTAGTCTTTTTGAAAAGTATAACCTGCTGGTTATACTTTTTTATTTCCAAAAACAAAAATCGGAAGAAACATAGATAAAATTTTAGGTGATTTAGTAAACTAACTCCATCAAGTGTGATATAATTAAATCATTAAAGAGGACAAAAAAAAATGAATTATAAAAAAATTGGTAACTTCATTGCAAATGAACGCAAAGAAAAAAAACTCACCCAAGCAAAACTTGCAGAACGTGTATTTGTTAGCGAAAAAACAATTTCAAAATGGGAGAACGGGAATGGCATTCCAGACACAAACACCCTTCCAAAACTTTGCGAAGTTTTGGGTGTAAGCATCAACGAACTTTTGAGTGGAGAACGTACAACCGAGAAGAATAACGATCAAAATGAAAAACTTGTGCTCTGCATGGCAAAAGAACTCGAACAAAAAAACAAAATAATTTGGACAAATATGTGGGTAATAATGTCTGTCAGCATCATTGCCTTGCTTGGCGGAATATTCATTTCTTCATTCTTGATTCCAGAGGGCATCTGGCAACTTGCGTCAGTGCTTGGCATCACAATTGTATTTCTTATTCCTTGCTTCTATGCACTAAAACTTGAAGTCAGCGTTGGTGCATATAAATGCAAAAAGTGTGGACATGAAATTATACCAACATACAAGGAAGCACTCAACGCACTACACTTTGGAACCACAAGGTATCTCAAATGTCCAAATTGCCAAAAACGCAGGTGGTTCAAGAAAGTATTAATTAACAAAAAGTAAAATTTTCAGTTTATTTTATTCCCATTCGTTTACAAATAAAAAAACAATCCAGGTTTTTTATTCCTGGATTGTTTTTTATTTATCTTCTATCCTTGAATACCACCAACAGTTCTTGGGAAGAGTTCCACATCTCTGATGTTTGAAACCCCTGTCAAATACATGATGAGACGCTCAAAGCCAAGACCATAACCCGAATGAACATTTGTTCCATATCTTCTGGTATCAAGATACCAAGAATAATCTTCAATCTTGAGACCAAGTTCATTCATTCTCTCAACGAGTTTATCATATCTTTCTTCTCTCTGTGATCCACCGATGAGTTCGCCAATACCTGGCACCAAAAGGTCAACAGCACCAACAGTTTTTCCATCAGCGTTTTGACGCATATAGAACGCTTTGATATCTTTTGGATAGTTTTTGAGGAAAACTGGTTTTTGGAAAACCTTTTCAGTCAAATATCTTTCATGCTCAGATTGAAGGTCAATACCCCACTTCACAGGGAACTCAAACTTCTCACCAGATTTTAAAAGAATATCAATTGCTTCTGTGTAGTCAAGTCGAACAAATGAACTGTTCACAATGTTTGAAAGTCGCTCAATGAGACCAGTGTCAACAAATTTGTTCAAGAACTCCATCTCATCAGCACATTCTTTCATCACATAAGAAATGACATACTTGACCATTTCTTCCTCGTTGTCCATGAGTCCATCAATGTCACAGAAACAAATTTCAGGTTCCATCATCCAAAACTCCGCTGCATGCCTCGCAGTGTTTGAGTTTTCTGCCCTGAATGTTGGCCCAAATGTGTATGTCTTTCCGAATGCATGAGTGATTGTTTCTTCATGAAGTTGTCCTGAAACAGTAAGAGCAACTTTTTTTGTGAAAAAGTCTTGTGAATAATCAACCTTTCCATCTTTGAGTGGAAGATTGTCGAGATCAAGAGTTGTGACAGAAAACATTTGCCCAGCCCCTTCACAGTCGTTTGCCGTGATGATTGGAGTGTGCAAATAAACAAAGTTTCTTTCATTGAAGAATTTATGAATTGCAAATGCCGCGACAGAACGAATTCTGAACACCGCATTGAAGAGGTTTCCTCTTGGTCTAATTGTTGGAATTGTTCTCAAAAACTCAATTGTGTGTCTTTTCTTTTGGAGTGGATAGTCAACATCACTTGTACCAAGAATTTCAACTTCACTTGCATTGATTTCAAATGGTTGTTGCGCTTCCGGAGTTACGACAACTTTTCCTGTTACACAAAAAGAAGCACCTACTGTTTGTTTTACAATTTCATCATAGTTTTCGAGTTTTTCGCGTTCCAAAACCACTTGAAGACACTTGAAGGCACCATCGTTGAGCGACAAGAATCCGATATTTTTTGAGTCACGGATTGTCCTTGCCCAACCACAAACAGTGATTTCTTTCCCATCATAATCTTGATATGCTTTATATAAATCTCTTATTTCAATTCTTTTCATTTCTCTATCTCCTTTTATGGATCCAATCTGTCTGGTCCACGGAATAAAAATTGTGTTTCTTTGAGTGATGGAAGATTCAACAGAAGCATTGTGATTCTGTCCACACCAATTGCAAATCCACCATGTGGCGGAACGCCATACTTGAAGAACTGCAAGTACTTTTCAACGTCTTTTGCAAGCCCTTTTTCTTCTGCATTCTTTTTAATTTCTTCGTATCTGTGCTCTCTTTGTGCGCCAGAAGTAATTTCAATGCCCTTCCAAATGAGGTCATAACCTTGCAAAATTCCATTCTCTCTCATGTGATAGAACGCACGCTTTTCTGGTGGATAATCTGTCACGAACAAAAACTCATGATCAAACTTGTCTTTTGCAAGTCTCTCACAAAGTCTTTCGGCCTCTGTTGTGAGGTCTGTTTTTTCTTCTTCTGGAACAGAAAATCCATAACGTGCTTCAAGTTCGTCATAAATATCACGAAGTTTCATTTGTGGGAAGGGAAGTTTTGGGACTACAATTTCAACTCCAAACACCTCTTTGATCTTGTCGCCAAACTTTGCCTTTGTTTTTTCAAGACCATAGGCAACCATTTCGGCCTCAAGAGCCATCACATCTTGGAACGAGTTAACATAACTAAATTCAACGTCAAAACTTGTGAACTCAGTCGCATGTTTCTTGGTGTGTGACTTTTCTGCTCTGAAACATGGAGCAATTTCAAATATTCTCTCAAGTCCGCCAGCCATTGCCATTTGTTTGTAGAATTGTGGACTTTGTGCAAGGTATGCTTTTCTATCAAAGTACTTCACTTCAAACACATCCGCGCCACTTTCAGATGCTGTGCCAATGAACTTTGGCGTGTGAATTTCTGTGAAATTGTTGTTTATGAGATATTCACGCATTGCATTCACAAGATAACTTTGAAACTGGAAGATAAGAGTGTTTCTCTCAGTTCTCAAATCAAGCCATCTGTAGTCAATTCTTTGATCAATTGAACTTTCTGGTCCAATTGGGAGTGCTTCTGCCACACTCGTAATTTCAACACTTTCAGGAATGATTTCAATGCCTCCGAGTTTCACAAAATCATTGGCAACTGCCTCACCAACAATCTTCACTGTTGATTCAAGTGTTGCGTGTGAAAAAATTTCTGCAATTTCTGGCTTTTCTTCCTTCACAACTGTTACTTGTATTTTTCCAGACAAGTCACGAATAACAACAAATTGCATACTCTTCTTGTCTCTCAAATTTTCAATCCAACCTTGAAATTCTACTTTTCCTGGTTTTATTTCACTAATATTTGCCATAAAACTTTCTCCTTATATCTGTCTTTCTTCAATTTTATCTTTAACATTAAGCGTGCCTAAGATATCATTTACAAAACGTACATCATTTTTATAAATATCTTCCGCTTTTTGAATTGATGCTTGTTTCTTGTTGTATACTATGCGTTCGAGCTGAACAACCAAGTCTTGATCATAAGTCCAACCATCAATTGTTCTATATTCATTACACTCACGAACAATCTGAATCCAATCCGGATCAATTTCTTGCTCGTCAATAGACGTTGTGAACTCGCTCAAAACAACACAACCAAAATCCTGATCAAAAACATCTGAACCGGTGTAAAATGTCACAAAATACTTTTTGTTCTTTGCACACACCTGGATATCTTCTGCATTTGGAAATTTGTTTGATATATACTCTTCTACTCTTGATACACTAACTGGATCAATCCAATTATCTTTCATTTTCTTTCTCCTTTTGTTTATTTGTTTTTCTCGCAATAAAAAAGCCCTAATGCGAGATTATCTCACATTAGGACGAACAAAACTATCCGCGGTGCCACCTAATTTGTTTTGAGTAATACCTCAAAACCACTTTCATATTCAGGCTCGACTCCAAAGTGTCTTTCGTTTCGGGATTGAACAGCACCTTTTCACCAATCGTGCCTCGCTCTTTTGATCACTAGCCCAAAATTACTCTCTTTTTCAACGTCTATTTTATTATAACCACTCATTACGCTTTTGTCAATAATTTCTAATTATTGTACATTAAATTCGCAACTATTCTTCTGTACCGGCTTTTCTGATTGAAAGGCCTATTCTCTTTTTCGGAATATCAAGCGAAATAACCTTCACATTCACGATTTGCCCAACCGTGAGTTCTTCGCTTGGGTGCTTGATGAATCTGTCACAAATTTCACTGATGTGAACAAGCCCATCTTGATGAACTCCAATATCCACAAATGCACCAAAGTCAATCACGTTTCTGACTGTTCCCTTGAGTGTCATACCTTCTTTGAGATCCTCAATGCCGAGAACATCAGTTTTGAGTTCCAAGTGTTCTGCCTCTTCACGAATATCTCTGCCAGGCTTGACAAGTTCCGCAACAATATCTTCAAGAGTTGGAACACCAATTCCAAGTTCTGACGCGATCTTGTTCTCTCCTTTTTCAGCCACAAGTTCAGGAAGTTTTGCCACATTGCCATTTTTGACATCTTCTTTTGTCATGCCAAAAATTTCAAGCAATTTCTTTGCACTGTCATAACTTTCTGGGTGAACAGATGTGTTGTCCAAAATTTCTTTTCCATCAATGATTCTGAGGAAACCTGCACATTGCTCAAATGCCTTCGCGCCAAGTTTTGGCACTTTCAAAAATTCTTTTCGTGAAGCAAATGCACCATTTTCTTCACGGTAAGCAACAATGTTTTTTGCAATACTCTCATTCAATCCAGAAACACGTTTCAAAAGGCTTGGACTCGCCGTATTGACGTCTGCTCCAACAGCATTTACGCAGTCTTCAACCACTCCATCCAAAACCTCAGTCAGCCTTTTTTGAGGCATATCATGTTGATACTGTCCAACACCAATGGATTTTACATCGATCTTGATGAGTTCAGCAAGTGGATCTTGCAGACGCCTTGCAATTGAAACCGCACTTCTCAAATTCACATTGAAATCAGGAAATTCTTCTGCACCAATTTTTGAAGCAGAATATACGGATGCACCAGCCTCTGACACAACAGCATAACCAACTTTGCGGTCGATCATCTTGATGAGATCAGCAACAAAAATTTCACTCTCTTTGCTCGCAGTTCCGTTTCCAATTGAAATAACATCAACCTTGTGCTTTGAAATAAGCATTGTCATTATTCTCTTCGCTTCTTCAACCTTCTTGAATGGTTCAGTTGGATAAATCACACTTGTGTCAAGCACTTTTCCATTTTCATCAATAACAGCAAGTTTGCACCCCATTCTGTATCCCGGGTCAAACCCAAGAATTCTCTTGTTTTTGAGTGGTGCTTCCATCAAAAGAGGTTTCAAATTGATTTCAAAATTATGAATCGCCTGCTCATTTGCCTTGTCTGTAAGTTCTGCGCGAACTTCTCTTTCCAAACTTGGAGCAATCAAACGCTCAAATGAATCCTTGTGTGTATCCAAAAGAAGGTCAGTGAAAATGGTTTCTTTCACCTTGAAATTTTCCCCAATGATTTCCAAACATTTTTCATCATTAAACTCAAGAGACACCTTGAGATATCCCTCATTTTCACCACGGTTGATCGCAAGAATTCTGTGTGATGGAATTTTTGCAACTTCTTGCTTGAACCCATCATACATGGCATAAGTATCTGCAGAACTTGCTTTCTCTGCCCCTTCTTTTTCAGCATACTTGTCAGCATTGTTCACGATCTTGACTTCGTTTTTCTTTGCCTTTGTTTCCTTTTTCATAACAGAAATAATAAATGCTGATTTTTGCAAAAATTCACGGAGATCTTTCCTCGTGTCACTGTCGTCACTAATTCGTTCAGCAATGATGTCTTTTGCTCCTTGAATTGCCTCATCTGTGGTGTTTACACCCTTTTCTGCATCAACAAATGGCAATGCAAGTTCCCCCAAAGTTTTTCCATCATTGTTTTGAGACTCAATGATGTCTGCAAGCGGTTCAAGCCCCTTTGCAATCGCTTCTGTTGCTCTCGTTTTTCTTTTGGGTTTATATGGTCTGTAAATATCTTCAAGTTCAGTGAGTGTCTTTGCCCCATCAAGTTTTTTTCTGATATCATCAGTGAGTTTGCCTTGTTCATCAATAGACTTCAAAATCGTTGCTTTTCTGTCCTCAAAGTTTCTCATGTATGAAAGCCTGTCTGCAAAAGCACGGATTACTTGATCATCAAGACTTCCATGCATTTCTTTTCTGTATCTTGCGATAAAAGGAATTGTTGCGTCTTCATCCAACAATTTAATCAAATTTTTTGAATACTCTTCTTTAATATTAAATTCCTTTGATAATGCCTCAAAAATTTCCATAGTTTTATCCTTTTTTGTGATTTGTAGTATATCGTATTATATCAAACAAAATGATTTTTTTCAAACATTTATCAAGTTTTTGAACATAAAATAATAATGAATTTGTGCTGTTTTTTGTTTGCCTAATGCTTTGCATATGATATAATAAAGTCATGAAAAAAATACCTTTAATTTTGGACGTTGATACGGGGATTGACGATGCTGTTGCAATCGTTTTTGCTCACGCACTCAAAAATATTGATTTGCAACTCATCACAACAACTTATGGAAATGTGCCCCTTAAACAAGCAAATCACAACACTCTGGTTATTTGTGATGACTGCAATTGCAAGACAAAAGTTGTGCAGGGAGAAGACAAACCAATCAAACCAACCGATTTCAGCATTTCAGCACATGGAAAAAATGGCCTTGGGAGTTACACTCATGAGGTTTCAAGAAACATCGATCCAGAAAATTATATTGATGCAATGCATTCAGTAATTGCAAAAAATGAACTAACAAACATTGTTTGTTGTGGTCCACTAACAAATGTTACAAAATACATTTCTACCCACCCAGAAGATAATGATAAAATACGAATAATCATGGTCACTGGGCTTTTGGATATTGATCCTCAAAATCCATACTTGAATTTCAATATTGCAACAGATTTCGAATCTTTCAAAATTGCTCTTAAAACATACAAGAATATTGTTTTTGTGCCATCAGACATGGGACATCAATCATTTATTTCAAGAAACGATTTCCACAAAACTGCAGAGAGTGGAAAAATGGGAAAAATTCTTGCAAACATATACCCTTTTCACTTGGACAGGACTATCAAAGATGGTGCTGCACTCCATGACCTTTGTGGCGTTTTGTGGCTGAGCAATCCCGAACTTTTCACAACTCAGCAAGCATTCACAAAAGTGAAGTCAACACAAAATGTTTTTTATGTTGACTTCAACACGAAATCCAAAAGAACAAATACACTTGTCACAACAAATATAGATGTTGAACAAATGCACAAAATTTATTATGAAACGTTAACAAAAATGAAATAAAAAAACTGGAAAATTTTTCCAGTTTTTATTTTTTGGAGCTGATGACGAGGATTGAACTCGTGACCCCCACCTTACCAAGGTGATGCTCTACCACTGAGCCACATCAGCATGTTTGGGTATTTTTTGTTTGTGTCATTCTTCAAATGCGCGAACAATAAAAGTATAAATATATTAAAGAACATTGTCAAGATTTTATCTTTATATTATATGACAAAATTTTGAAAGTTGCCCATATTTTTGTTTGTAGAAATGTAAGAAAATGTTATAATGTGATCATTATGAAAAAAACAATCAAACTGAGTGATGCCCCAATCCTTGAATGGGACGACGATCACGCAATCGAATCACGAGATTATTTCTTTGCACAAGGCAAAAAGAATTTTGACGCATTTGACGAGTGCAAGGCACTCGGTGTGGACAAGTGCATAATTTTCTATCCAAGAGCCTTTGAATCATGCACAGAAATATTTTCAAAGTGTGAAAAAATATATGAATTCAAATCAGCGAGCACGGTTTCTCCTGTTTACCTTTATGACAAAAAACTTTTGATCGCACTCTGCCCACTCGGTGGACCTGCATCTGCAAACCTGCTCGAAGAATTACATTTTGTTGGCATCACAAAATTCATTGCTTGTGGATCTTGTGGGTGCATTATTGATAATGTTGACATTGATGATTTGTTCTTCATTCCAACATCTGCCATTCGAGATGAAGGACTATCTTATCACTACGTCCCAGCATCAAGAATGATTGACACAAATGTGTTTGTCAACCTTGCACTCGAAAAATCACTTCAAAAACACAATCAACCATACATCACTGGAACAACTTGGACAATTGACGCGTTGTACCGCGAAACACCAAACAGAACAAGACGCAGAATTCAAGAAGGTGCAATCGGTGTTGAGATGGAATGCGCAAGCCTTGCAAGCGTTGCAGAGTATAACGATTTTTACTTTGGAGAACTGCTTTACTTCACCGACAAAGTTGGAGAGAGCAAGTGGCAATGGCGAAGATATGACAAAATCAAACTCAGAACAAAACTCCTCAAGATTTGTATTGACGCAATCATGAGTATATAAGGAACAAAACATATGAACAAATTGAATTTCAAAGAAGCAATCAATGCGATTGAAAAAGGAAAAGTTTTTTCAATCTTTATCCACATTTCCCCAGACGGAGATTGTGTGGGGGCTGCAAAATCTGTGGAATATATCTTGAAAACAATGGGCAAAGAGTCACATATTATTTGTGAAGACGAAACATCATTCAGCACAAGATTTTTGTGTGAAGAGTTTGAAGATTCCGAAGATATTCTTGAAAAATCAGACACCATCATTTGCGTTGATGTTTCAGGTTTGTCTCGTGTTGGGAAATATGGAGAATTTCTCAAGAACACACAAAAACCTCTCATTGTTTTTGATCACCATATTCCACAAGACGATTTTGGAACAATTGTTTGCAGAGATTCAGACAAAAGCAGTGCCACCGAAATTATTTATGACCTAGTGATTGATATGAAACTTGATATCACTCCAGAACTTGCAAATTATCTTTATGCCGGAATTTCATCTGACACTGGTTGTTTTGTTCAAGCAAACACAACAGAGTCAACCTTGAAAGCCGCTGCCCACCTCATGGAACTCGGCGCTGACACACAAAAAATCAATCTAGAACAGTTTGTCAAACGCCCAGATAATTATATCGATATTGCAAAACTTGCGTACAAAAACCTACAAGTATTTGGCGACAAACTTTCACTCGTGACAATCAAATACAGCACTTACAAAAAGTTTGTTGACCTCAACACTTTTTATCTCATTGACGCTTTGAAATTTTATCCAACCGACGCACTCGTGATTGTGACTCAAAAAAACAAAAGAACAATAAAACTCAACGCGAGATCAAGGAATTACAATGTTCAAGAATTGTGCGCTCACTTTGGCGGTGGCGGACACAAGCATGCATCTGGTGCCACCTTTGAAGGAAACTTCAAAAAGGTAATCAAAGAAATCAAGAAGATTGTTCTCGAATCTTGAATTGAATATGAATAAAAACACGCTCAATCCCCCACAATAATCAAAAGGGGGATTTTTCATGCAAACAGAAAAATTAGTCCATGCTCAACAAAAATTATATAATGGAAAAACAAAAGATATT
>JAZRDJ010000040.1:0-2670 GCA_045660245.1 Clostridia bacterium
GACGTATGTTGGAACAATCAGAGAACACGAATTTAGGTTTGATGAATTTTATAATGTTGGTTATTATGAGATGTTGGAAACAGATGTAAGAGAGCAATAACTTTGCTCTTTTTTTGCATACAAAAAAGCACTCATCATGTGATGGGTGCTTTTGAATTTATTTTTCGTTTTCTTCAATTGATTCATCATCGGGCAGAGATTCGCAGTATTTTTCAAGATCTGCTCGATAGGTTGGGAATTTTTGATCCATGTGTTTTATGTATGCCATGCAGAGTTCTTGACTGTCTGTCTCATCTTCTTCAGTAATGCAGAACTTTGTCATGAAAAAATCTGAAAAGTGAACCAGGTCAATGTTGTTGCCATATGCGCTGTGAAGTGAGGCAAGTGCAGATAGTGCCAAGAAACCAGGTGATTTTTGCATCAAAATGTTTTCAAATTTGATATCAAGTTCATCTCTTTTGATTTTTCTCACACGAGCAAAAAAGTCGTCATTGCTTCTTTCAATTGCGTCAATAGGGAGACCATCGCTATCTGTGAGGTCTTTGACTAGTTCATAGCCACTCTTTTTGAAAAACTCTTCAATCTCATTGTTTGTTAATTGATGAATATATTTTGACATTGTTTGCTCCTTTGTGAATTATTCATGTAAATTTGACAAGAACTCATCAATTTCTTTCCAGTTGTTCATGCGAACAATATTTTGTTGTTTGAGTTCTTGGTCAGTGAACTCAACGTTGTGGCTTGCGGTGTAAAGAATTTTTGTTTTTGTGTTGTTTTGCAAGTGGCAGATGTTGTCATCGATTTGTATGTCCACATTGAAAATATTTTTTTCGTTGCTGAATATAAAGTGTTTTGGATTCAAAAAAGGAAAGTGTTGAATCAAAAATTCATATTTATGTTTGAAAAAGTTTCCACTTTCGGTTTCGATATTATTCATGATGCATGCCGAACAAATATAAATTTCGAATTTTTCATTCAATTTCTTCAATGTTTCAACTGCATCTTCAAAAATTTTTGCATTGGTGTAGAGGTTTTTGTCCCTGAGTCCAAGGTAAAATTCTTTCACTTTTTCTTCGCTTCCACACTCTTTTGCAAAACGGCGCATAATGACATCATCAGGGGTGTAATTGCTCCCGAGAAAAAGATTAACTTCGTCCAAAAAAGTTGGTTCGCACAAAACGTCATCAATATCAATCAGCATTTTTTTCATGCGGAATTTCTCCTTTTGAATGCATATTTTCTGACATGAATATACCACACAAACGAAAGCCTCGTCAAATGGTTCGGAAATATCTTCATTAAAGTTGATTTTTAATTGAATGATTATTGAAAAATAAATAATTTTGTAGTAATATAATAATATACATTTTTTGTGTTTGTGATATATCTTTTGAGAAAATACACAATGATTGACAAGATGATTCAATAGCACCATATAGTATTATTAAAATATTTCTGAATAGGAGTGATTTTATGAAAAAAGAACAGAATGTGATTGAATTTTATGTACTTTGCAACAGGCTCAAGGACGTGGTGAGAACTGGCTGGAAAAACTGGGGAGTTCAAAGAGAACGCGTGGAGAGTATTGCTGAGCATGTTTATGGTGTGCAAATGCTGGCGCTTGCAATGTGGTCTGAGTTTGGGTACGACATTGACATCAAAAAAGTTCTCACAATGCTTGCATTTCATGAAACTGAAGAAATTGTGATTGGCGATATCACTTGTTTTGATGAGGCGAGCAAAACAAAGGCGGAGCGCGGACACGATGCAATCAAAAGAATTTTTGGTAAACTTGAGAGTGGGGCTGATATTGAAAAACTCATTTTGGAGTTTGATGAAAGGCAAACACCCGAGGCAAGGTTTGCATACTTTTGCGACAAACTTGAATGTGATTTGCAATGCAAGTTGTATGATGAGCAGAGTTGTGTTGATTTGAATTCTCAGGAGAACAACAGTATTGCACAATCTCAAGGTGTTAAAGGTATGCTTGATAGTGGAATGAGTTGGTCTGAGATGTGGATTGCGTTTGGACAAGGACGATATAACTATGATGAGAATTTCATGGCCGTTTCAAATTTTGCAAAGGAAAACAACATTTTGAAACAAGAAGAGAGTTCAAAATAATCACTGTTTACAGAAAATTTCAAGATACTTCAACACACTTGACAATATTCATTGGTGGTGGTAAACTATCAATATAAAAATTTAAAAAGGAGAAATGATATGTTTAGTTCATTTATTTGGTGGCGTGACTAGGTAGCGTTCGCGAAATGTTATGTTTTGTGAATGCTTTTTCTTGCGTCACAAAACATATAAATGGATTAAAAATATTTTTAATATAAATCTTTCAGCCCGTTGGTATGTTTTGTTATTCATACAATCAACGGGCTTTTTATATTCAAAAAAAAGGAGATTTATATTATGAAAAAAGGATATTTTGGGAAATATGGTGGAAGTTTTGTTTCACCTGAAATGCAAAAAGAATTGGATAAAATTGAAAAAGAGTACAAAAAACTCAGAAAAAATGAAAAGTTCAAAACAGAACTTTTGAATTTGCAAAAAACATTTGTGGGCAGGCCAACGCCTTTATATTTTTGTGAAAAACTTACGGAGCAAGTTGGTGGTGCAAAAATTTATCTCAAGAGAGAAGACATGAATTACACCGGTGCT
>JAZRDJ010000041.1:0-18182 GCA_045660245.1 Clostridia bacterium
AAGGAGAATAACAATGAGAGAATTTTTTGTTAATTTATTTAGTATGGAAAGAGGTTCTGAAATAACTCTATTTTCTGGTTGGCATTTTATGTATATCATTGCCATACTGGGACTTACATTACTTCTTGGAATCCTTTTCAAAAAGAAATCTGACAGAGCAAAGAAAATACTTCTTTCTGTCCTTGCTTACTGTGTGATTGGTGTTTATATTGCAGATTTCTTCATTATGCCACTTGCAACAGGAACGCTTGGGGCAAATGGTGGTATTGATGTTGACAAACTTCCATTCCATATCTGTACATTGCTTTCATTCTTTGTTGGGTTTGCTCAGTTTAATCCGAAGTTTGCAAAAGTCAAGGACGCAATTGTTGCCCTTGCTATTATTTCGTCACTTATGTATATCACATATCCAGGCTCTGCTCTCGGTGGTGTAACGGTGTTCTCATACAAGGTGACACAAACATTCGCTTATCACGGATTGTTGTTTGCGTGGGGAACTCTTTCACTTGCATTGAATGCTGTTGAGTTCAATTGGAAAACAATTTGGAAGCCACTTGTTGGTCTTGTTATTATTGCTCTTTGGGCTTCATTTGGAAACGCTGTGTATTCAAGTGCAGATCATCACTATGATTGGTTCTTCGTGACAGGTTCAACATTTGGAATGTCACCATATTTGATGCCGTTGCTTGTGATTTGTGCCACATTTGCAATGGTTGCAATTATTTATGCTATCAATCATGTGTCAAGAATTGTTGCGAGAAAAATTGCAATCAAAAAACAGCAAAAAACTCAAACGACAGAAGAAAAGGCGTAGGTGTTTTTGATTGATATGAAACCAAACCAAAATTATGGGTTTGGTTTTTTTATACAAAACATACAAAAAAAGTTCAAATGTGTTCATGAAAAATAAATTTATATGTATAATTTTGACCGAAAACAAAGTTAAAGGAGTTTTTGTGTATGAAAAAAGTTGCTATTGTGACTGACAATAATGCTGGTATGTATGCTGGGCAAACAGAAGAGGGAATTTTCATTGTTCCAATGCCAGTGATGATCAACGATGAGGAATATTTTGAAGGTGTGAACTTGACTATCGATGAGTTTTATGCAGCGCTTTCAGCAGACAAAAAGGTTTCAACATCGCAACCATCACCTGGAGATGTGATGGAAGTGTGGAACAAGGTTCTTGAATCTTATGACGAACTTGTGTTCATTCCAATGTCAAGCGGACTTTCAAAGACATATGACACTGCAGTGATGCTCTCTGGTGAGTACAATGGCAGGGTTGAAGTTGCAGACGCAAAAAAGATTTCTTCAACAATGAAGAGAGCCGTTATGGATGCATATCATATGGCTCAAGAGGGCTTGTCTGCAAAGGAAATCAAAGAAACTCTTGAAAAACACGCGCTTGACTCAAGCATTTATATCATGGTTGACACATTGAAATATCTCAAAAAGGGTGGCAGAATTTCACCAGCAGTGGCTGCGTTTGGTACACTTCTTCATATCAAGCCAGTGCTCACAATTCAAGGTGACAAACTCGATTCATTTGCAAAAGTAATGAATGTGATTCAAGCAAAAAAGAAAATGATTGAAGCAATCAAAAAGGATATTGAAACAAGATTTTTGGATGATTACAAAGACAAAAAACTCGTGATCTCAGTTGTTCACGGCAACAACATTCAAAAGGCTGAAGAATTCAAAAAAGATATTTTGAGAGAATTTCCAGACATTGAGTTTTCTGGAATTGACGAACTCTCACTTTCTGTTGCGTGTCACATTGGTCCAGGATCACTTGCAATCACGCTCACAAAGAAATTGTCATAATTTTCGATTTGTATCGCACACAAAAATCAAGGGACAAACATTTGCGTTTGTCCTTTTCTTTTTTTCTTTTGAAAAATCATCAAAAATCATTTGACAATATGAATTGGTGTTCATACAATATGTATTGAAAATATGTAAAAAAAGGGGACAAAGCATGGATTACAAGGCAATTGAAGAAAACATCAAACGCGAGAGAATGGATTTTTTGAAACAACTCATTTTGGATGAAAGCATTTCAAAAAAGTTGTCAGAATTTTACAAGGTGATTGGTGATGGAACAAGGCTCAAGATTTTGTACGCTCTTTCAATGCAAAGTTTGTGTGTGCATGAAATTGTGGATTTGATCGGGATTTCTCAATCACTCGCATCTCATCAACTGGCAGTTCTCAAAAAACACAAACTTGTGACTGTGAGAAGGCGAAAGAATGAGAGTATTTATACCTTGGCAGACGCGCACGTTGCAGAACTTTTGAATATTGCTGTAACTCATGTTTTGGAGGGAAAGTAGATAATCATGAAACTCGAATACAAACTGGGGAGAATTCATTGTGCTGGGTGTGCTCAGGCACTCGAAGAAATTCTTTCAAAGGTTCAGGGCGTGAAAAGAGTTGGTTTGAACTTTATTTCAAACGTTGTCACCTTTGAAATTGAGGACAAAAACCGCAGAAAAATTGAAGAAGATATCAAATCAGCAATTTTGAAGTTTGACAGACACATTGAAATCATGGATCCTCATGCTGAAGAAAAGGCGGAGAAAAAGGAAAAAATCAAAAGTGTGTTTAGATTTGTGGGGCTTGGGATTGGCCTTGCTGTCATGGTGCTTTTGATGGTGTTCAACTGGAATTTTTATCTTGAACTCGGGCTTGCGCTCTTTGCATACTTGCTTGTTGGTCATGGGGTTTTGTTTTCTGCTTTTTCAAATATTCTCAGAGGCAAGATTTTTGATGAGAACTTTTTGATGAGCATTGCAACAATTGGTGCGTTTGTTTTGGGTGAATTTTCAGAGGCTGTGGGAGTCATGGTATTCTTTGGCATTGGTGAGATTTTTCAAAACATGGCTGTAAAAAACTCTGAAAAATCAATCAAAAAAATTGCAGGCATCAAAGAAAGCAGGGCAAGGCTTGTTCTCGATAATACTGAAATGGACGTAACACTCGAAAAAGTGTCAGTCGGCGATTTTGTCCGTGTGAATGCTGGTGAAAAAGTCCCACTTGATGGCAAAATTGTTGAGGGAGAGTCATATGTCAATCTTTCGGTCTTGACTGGTGAGTCAAAAGAAAAATTCATGAGGGTAAATGATGAAATTTTGTCCGGATCAATCCCGACCACTGCATCACTCCTGATTGAAGTGACAAAACTTGAAAGTGAGAGCACTGTTTCAAAAATTATCGAACTCGTGGAGCAGTCGAGCACAAACAAGTCAAAGACGGAAAAGTTTATTTCAAGATTTTCAAAATGGTACACGCCGATCGTTGTTTCATTGGCACTCTTGATTGCATTTTTGGTTCCAGCGTTCTCGGGTTATCAAAACTTTGCTGTTTGGGCATACCGAGCGCTTGTGTTTCTGGTTGTATCGTGTCCATGTGCACTTGTAATTTCAGTTCCGCTCACATTTTTTGCTGGAATTGGTGCAATGGCCAGAAATGGCGTGCTTGTGAAGGGTGCTGGTTTTTTGGAAAAACTTGCAAATGCTGACACTTTCATTTTTGACAAAACAGGAACATTGACCCATGGCGAATTTGTTGTTTCAAAAATTCATGCAGAAGAAGAGAAGACGAGCGAGGAAATTTTGGAATTTGTGGCATATGCTGAGGCATTTTCAAACCATCGAATTGCAAAGTCAATTGTTGAAGAATACAAGAGGACAACAAAAAATGTCATTGATAGCAAATGGATCAATGGAATGATTGAAATCGCGGGTGAGGGCGTTCAGGCCAACATTTTTGGAATTGATTGTTTGGTTGGCAATGCAAAACTCCTTGAAAGCAACGATGTTGTGTTTGAAGAGTTCAAAACTCCAAACACGGTTGTGTATCTCGCTCAAAACGGGACATATGCGGGGTTTATTGAAATCAAGGATAGGGTGAGAGAAGAATCGACTGGTGCAATTGCATTGCTTCGCGAAAATGGTGCAAAACATATCGCCATGTTCACAGGTGATACCGCAGATGTTGCAAAAGTTGTTGCAAGCGAACTTGAGATGGATTCATTCCATGCAAACTTGCTCCCAGCGGACAAGGTTGAAAAATTGAATAATATGTCGCGTCATGGACAAAAAATCTCATTTGTTGGTGATGGGATCAATGATGCTCCGATTCTTTCTTGCGTTGATGTTGGTATTGCAATGGGTGGTGTTGGATCAGATATTGCAATCGAGTCTGCAGATGTGGTCATCGTGAATGATGATCTTTTGAAAATTCCTTTTGCATCACTACTCTCAAAGAGAACAAAAAATATTGTAATTCAAAACATTGTGCTTTCAATTGGGATCAAGATTGGTGTGCTTATTCTTGCTACTCTCGGTCTTTCAAACATGTGGCTTGGAATTTTTGCAGATGTTGGTGTGGCACTACTTGCCATTTTGAATGCCATGCGTGCGCTTATTGTTACAAAGAAAATCAAAAGAAAACTGGACAAAAAACAATAAAACTGATATAATCCTTTTGAAATATTTATTTCAAGGGGATTTTTTTATGGATTTGGTTTCGGAAATTTGTGAACTTGTAAAAACAGGCTTTGAAAAATCAGGGATTCATGGCGCGAGTGTCAACATTGTTTACTCAGCAAGACCAGAACTTGCTGATTTTCAATGCAACAGCGTTTTTGCTGTGGCAAAGCAAGCGGGCATGAAGCCTTTTGATCTTGCTGAAAAAATTGTTTCAAACATTGAAAAGACAGGTGCCTTTGAGTTTTCTGCATGCATGCCAGCATTCATCAATATCAAGGTATCAGACAAAAGACTTTCAAGAGAACTGAATGAAAGAAATGAAAATGTACTTTTGGGTGTTGTTCAAGACAAAAATCCACTCACTGTTGTCATGGATTATGGTGGGGCAAATGTTGCAAAAGAACTTCATGTTGGGCATTTGAGAAGTCCAATCATCGGTGAGGCGCTCGCAAGACTTTACAGATTGCATGGACACAAAGTAATCACCGACACACACCTTGGCGATTATGGTCTTCAGATGGGGCTTACTATTGCTGAACTTCAAGAAGATGGTTATGTTGATGGTTATTTTGACAAGACAAAGAAGAACAAAGAGATC
Organism: Clostridia bacterium; assembly: GCA_045660245.1. Taxonomy (GTDB): domain Bacteria; phylum Bacillota; class Clostridia; order Christensenellales; family UBA1242; genus RGIG3872. Next base: position 5,094 of record JAZRDJ010000041.1, read on the forward strand.
ACCCTTGATACACTGAACGAGGAATATCCAAAAGCATCAAAGAGAAAAAACATTGATCCAGAGTTCAAGAAAAAAGCAGACCTCTATACACTCTTCATTCAACAAAGGAAAGAGCCATATTACTCGATATACAAAGATATTAGAGAAATTTCTGTGAACAAGATCAGAGAGAATTATGCCGACCTCAACTGTTTCTTTGATTTGTGGTATGGCGAGAGCACTGCTGCACCTTATATTGATCAAATTGTTCAAACTTTTGAAAAACAAGGGCTCACTCGTGAAAGTGAGGGCGCTGTGGTGGTTGATGTTGCAGTTGAAGGTGAGAATATCCCAACGGACAAAAGAGATGAAGATGGGAACATTCTCTTCAAAAATCCAATGCCTCCAATGATTCTCAAAAAATATAATGGTGCTGATATGTATGCAACGAGCGATGTTGCAACAATTTTGCAAAGAAACATTGATTTCAAGCCAGACAAGATGCTCTATATCGTTGACTTCAGACAGGGCAAACACTTCACACAAGTATTCCGCGCTTCAAAACTTGCCGGAATTTCACCAGAAGATCAGGAACTTGTGCATGTTGGTTTTGGAACAATGAATGGAAAAGACGGAAAAGCCTTCAAGACTCGTGAGGGAACAACAGTTAAACTCGACGATGTCATTGGCATGATCAAGAGCAAGGCGGCTGAAAAGATAGCGGCAAATGGTCTTGAACCAGACGACAAACTTGCCCTTCAGATCGGTGTTGCTGCACTCAAATTTGGTGATCTTTCAAACATTGTTTCAAAGGATTATATTTTTGATCTTGACAGATTTGCTTCATTTGAAGGAAAGAATGGGCCATACATTCAATACACTTGCGCAAGAATAAACTCGCTTCTTGAAAAAGCAAATGAAACACCATCAGAAATTGATATTTCAACACCAGAAGAGAGAAATATTGCTTTTGCACTCCTTGCGCTCACTGATAGTTATTATCTCGCAATCAATCAAAATTCACTCCATATGGTGTGCTCAGCGCTCTATAACCTTGCAAGTGCGTTCTCTGGTTTTTACAACAATGTGAGGATCAACACTGCGGAAACAACTCAAAAGAAAAAGTATCTTGCAATCACAAGACTTGTGCACAAAGCACTCGCTCAAGGACTTTATGTTCTTGGCATGGATATGCCAAACAAAATGTAAAAGTGGGTGCTATTTATGAAAAAATTACTTTTGCATTCTTGCTGTGCGCCATGTTCAACTGCGGTGATTGAAAGATTGCTTCAAGATATGCCGGACTTTGAGATCCTTGTGTATTATTACAACCCAAACATTTTTCCTGAGGCTGAATATCAAAAACGCAAAAATGAACAAATCAAATATATTGAACTTTTGAATAATGATATAGTGAAGTTTGTTGATGCGGATTATGTTCAGGCTGATTACTTCAATGCTGTTTCTGGGCTTGAAGATGAAAAAGAGGGCGGGAACAGATGCACAAAGTGCTTTTATTTGAGGCTTCTTGAAACGTGCTTCAAAGCGCAGGACGAAAAGGCGGATATGTTTGGAACCACACTCACAGTGAGTCCGCACAAAAATGCAGAACTCATCAATGCAATCGGGCTTCAGATTTCAAGTATGTTTGGTGTTGAGTTTTTGGTTGCAGACTTCAAAAAACAAGATGGATACAAACGAAGTGTGACACTTTCAAAAGAAAACAACATTTACAGGCAGAATTATTGCGGTTGCAAATTTTCAATTTGGGACGGCGCAATTTTGCCTGAGGAATAAGAAAAAAAAGGGGGAGAAAAGATATGAGTAAGGCAAGAAAAACAGCAAAGAAAATTTTTTGTGTGATTCTGCTCATTGTCTTTTCTCCTTTTGTTTTGCTTTATTTTTTGGTGAGATTTTTTTCAAAAAGAGCAAGATTCAATACTTATCAAAAAAACAAACCATCGGGCAGAGTACTGATTCTTTCAACCAATTTTGATGATATTTTCAAGATGGAAGACTTTGAACTTGCTGATTTGTTCAAGTACTTGTACTTTTATCAAGGGTACATGGTCAAAAAGTTTGAAGGTCAGGGATTTGCTACTTGTCTGAAACTCAAAAAACAAGGCAAAGAATTTTTGCTTGAATATAGTTTGCGCGGAAGAAAACAAACGAAAAATAGGATTGCATCGCTCGAAACAAAAATGAAAAAGACAAAAACAGTTGATGGAATTTTGATCTTTGAGAGAGAACCAGGAATGGAAGACCTTGAACTTGCAAAATCAAAGGGGATTGAAATTGTTTCCGCTAGCAAACTCAAAATTCTCTTTGATGCAGTGACAGCAAAATTGGTCAATGAACCAGAAGATGGGGACAAAAACTGGAACAAGTCTGTCGATGAAGTGCTTGAAGAAATGTATCCAAATAGTATTTGATGAAATCACGGTTGCAGAGTTTTTGCCTCTGCAACTTTTGTTTTTTTGTACAATTTTGGCTATTGCTGTTTTTTGATGACACGAGCGTTGTTTGTTTGAGTAAATAACCATTCTCCTGCATACACTATTGTTGTGGGAGATTTTTATGTTTGAAATAACGCTCGAAACAAATGGTTTGCATGAAGAACATATTGAAAACGCAAAACAAAAATTATTGAATAAAATAAAGCGAATAAATGGAATAATTGTCACTGGAAACAACAACGGCAGAGCCTTTTTGTCAATTGCTGTTCCAAAAAATTTTGCAGAAGATGTGAAATTCTTGTTGCTTGACACTGTGAGTGAAATGGTTGTTTCGCTTTACAAAAGAGATTTTTTAAATGAAAATTTAACTTTTGAATACTTGAGTCCAGAAACTCGTGAAATACTCATTTCAACCCTTGTGGCGTTTGACAAGGCCAGTGATGTTGATTTTGTGAAGAAAAACCTTGTGCTTGGCAGTGTGCTTGTGCTTGATAGTTTCTTTCATTTCAAACTCAGTGAACTCAAAGATAGATGGGTGCACGTTGCGGGACTTGTGTCTGCAAATTTACCAAATCTTGCATCAAATGGTTCAGTTTTTGACATGATGAAGTTTTTGATTTCATCAACTCCATGCAAAACTGCGGAGGTTTGTGTGCAATGTGTTGATGATTTTGTTGTTTTGGTTGTGGTTGGTGGCGAAAATAATGGCTGTGGCAGGCAATTTTGTCTAAATGATCAAAAAGATGGCGACAAACTCTTGCTTTCACTCATTGAACTTGTGCCAAAAAAAATTCTTGTGCCAAATGAAATCAAAAATAAATTTTCAATTTTTGACAAAATTCAGGAATTGTTCGCTGAAAAGATAATTATCACATAATAAAAATATAATTTTTATTTTTCAGGTTGACAAACATCAAAAAGAGATATATAATCAGTTCAGTAACATTTGATCCTTGTGGACAAGTAGTTCGTGTTGTTATTCTATTATTGAAAGCATCTGCTTTTTTGAGAGAGTGCGGGACGTGGCTGGAATCCTGCATATAGAGCGCACGAAACGAAACCACCACAAAAAGGAGACTTGTGAAAATTCTACTTCAAGAGTGGCTGAATTTCTTCAGCAAGTAAGGTGGGACCACGGAATAATATATTTTCGTCCTTACAACGTTCATCAGAAAAAGTCTGATAATCGTTTGAGGACTTTTTTATTGCAAAAAATCATACAAAAAGGGGACAACAATCATGAAAATTCAACTCAGAGATGAATCAAGAGAATTTGAAAAGGGTGTGAGCGTACTTGACGTTGCGTCAAGCATTTCAGAAGGGCTTGCGCGTGTTGCAGTCGCAGGAAAAATCAACGGTCAACTTGTTGACTTGTCATTCAAGATCGAAGATGACTGCGCGCTTGAAATCGTCACACAGAAAGATGAAGAGGCAAAGCAAATCTTGCGCCATACAACAGCGCATATTTTGGCGCAAGCAGTGAAGACAATTTATCCAACAGCAAAACTTTCAATTGGGCCTGCAACTGAAGATGGCTTTTATTATGACTTTGATTTCAAAACACCAATTACTGTTGATGATCTTCCAAAGATTGAGGCTGAAATGAAAAAGATCATCAAAGCCAACTTTGAAATCAAAAGAAACGTTGTAACAAAAAAGCAAGCCATGAAAAGGGTGAAGGACGAGGGCGAAACATACAAAATTCAACTCGTTCAAGATATTCCTGATGACGAAACAGTGACAGAGTACACTCAAGGCGACTTCACTGATGTTTGTCGTGGACCACACTTGAGGAGCACTGGAATGGTCAAAGCGTTCAAACTCACAAAGATTGCGGGTGCGTATTTCAAGGGTGACAGCAAAAACAAGATGCTCACTCGTATTTATGGTGTTGCATTCGACAAAAAGAGTGAAATGGATGAATATTTTGTGAGACTTGAAGAGGCAATGAAGAGAGATCACAACAAACTCGGCCGTGAACTTGAAATCTTCACAACTGTTGATTATATCGGTCAAGGTCTTCCAATTCTTCTCCCAAAAGGAACTGCAATTGTTCAAACAATGCAAAGATTTGTTGAAGATGAGGAAGCAAGACGTGGCTGGCTCCGAACAAAAACCCCACTCATGGCAAAAAGCGATCTTTACAAAATTTCTGGACACTGGGATCATTACAAAGACGGCATGTTTGTTCTTGGTGATGAAAAGGAAGACAAGGAGGTATTCGCTCTCCGTCCAATGACTTGTCCTTTCCAATATCAAGCATATTTGAACAGGGCGAGAAGTTACAAGGATCTCCCAATGAGACTTGCTGAAACATCAACACTTTTCCGCAATGAATCAAGTGGTGAAATGCATGGACTCATTCGTGTTCGTCAGTTTACAATTTCTGAAGGACACTTGATGTGTACTCCAGAACAACTTGAAAGTGAATTCAAGGGTTGCTTGGAACTTGCAATTTACATGCTCAAAACAATGGGGCTTTATGAAGATGCGTCATACAGATTTTCACAATGGGATCCAGACAATCGTGACAAATATATCGGCACAAACGAGCAATGGGAAGAGGCTCAAGGCAAAATGAAGACAATCCTCGACAATCTCGACATTGACTACAAAGTGGGCGTTGGAGAGGCTGCGTTCTATGGTCCAAAACTTGACATTCAAATCAAGAATGTTTGGGGCAAAGAAGACACCTTGATCACAATCCAAATTGACCAAATGCTCGCTGAAAAGTTTGGAATGGAATATACCGACAAAGACGGAAACAAAAAGAATCCATACATTATCCACAGAACAAGCATTGGTTGCTATGAAAGAACACTTGCTTATCTCATTGAAAAGTATGCTGGGGCATTCCCTCTTTGGCTTGCTCCTGTTCAACTCAAAGTGATCAACGTTTCTGAAAAGAGTGAGGACTATGCAAGAGAGGTTTCAGAAAAACTCTCAAGATTTGGCTATCGCATTGAAAACGACTTCAGAAGTGAAAAGGTTGGATACAAAATCCGTCAGGCTCAACTTGAAAAAGTGCCATATATGATGGTTTTGGGTGAAAACGAAATTGCTGCCGGAACTGTAACTCTCCGCAAACGCTCTGGTGAGGAAATCAGGGATCTTTCAATTGATCAAGTCGTGGAGATGTTCAACAAAGAGATCGAAGAAAAAATTAAGTAAAAACACTTGACAAACACGTGTTTGTGTTATAAAATAACATCGCTAATGCAAGAGAAAGACCACTTTCCACCAATCGAATGAAAGATTTTTATTGGTTTACATATCGAATTTTACAATGCAATTACTCCAAGTTTTTCCAATTTGGTGTGTTTGTTTTGAGAGATAGATATTGGTGAGTGGGCAAATGTTCACTCACTTTTTTATTTTGATTGCATAGCGAAACCAAAATGTATGAAGTCAAAAACGAAAAACAGACTTCAACCAAGGGGGATACGATTATAAAACAAGAACATCAACTCAACCATGAAATTACTGACAGAGAAGTTATGGTAATTTCAGCCACAGGAGAAAAACTTGGTGTCATGAGTGCAATTGAAGCCAATCGTTTGGCTGATGAAGCAGAACTTGACCTTGTGAAACTTTCTCCAAACGCAGTGCCACCAGTTTGCAAAATCATGGACTATGGCAAATTTATGTTCGACAAAGCAAAGAGAGAAAAAGAAGCAAAGAAAAATCACAAGATTGTGGAACTCAAAGAAGTTCAACTTTCAATGACAATCGAACTTCACGACATGCAAATCAAGGCAAAAAATGCATGCAAGTTCTTGTCTCAAGGCAACAAAGTCAAAGTTGCTCTTCGCATGCGTGGACGTCAACAAGCATACTTTGCAAAAGGTATCGAAATTGTGAAAGAATTCTGTGCAATGCTTGAAGAAGTTGGGGCAATGGACAAAGATCCAAAAGTTGAGGGCAGAAATGTTGTTGTAATTGTGAACCCAAAGGGTAATAAGAAATAGGAGAAAAGGTTATGCCAAAACAAAAATCAAACAGCGCCGCAAAGAAAAGATTCGTTGTGCTCAAGAGCGGCAAAATCAAAAGAGCAAAACAAAACAAAAGACACATTTTGACAAAGAAAGAGACTGGTAGAAAGAGAGGCCTCCGTAAGACTGCTTACGTTTCAGCAACTCAAGAAAAAACTATCAAGAAACTCGTAGGTTAGGGAGGAAACGGTAATGAGAATTAAAAGAGGCGTTAATGCACACAAGAAAAGAGTAAAAGTTTTGAAAGCAGCCAAAGGTTACAGAGGCTCAAAGAGCAAACTTTTCAGAGTTGCTCGTGAAGCAGTGATGAAGAGTGGCAACTACGCATATGTTGGCCGTAGACTCAAAAAACGTGATTTCAGACAACTTTGGATCGCAAGAATCAATGCAGGGGCTAGAGAATATGGACTTTCTTATAGCAAGATGATGCATGGACTTAAACTTGCTGGAATTGAACTCAACAGAAAAGTTCTTTCTGACATGGCAATCGCTGACAAGGCTGGGTTTGAAAAAGTTGCACTTGCAGCAAAAGAAGCACTTGAAAAAGTTGCAAAGTAATTTAATTTTTTGAAAAGATGTGATTTGGTCACATCTTTTTTGTTGCCAAAATTATTGAAACTGGCAATTGTTTGTGCTATACTTGTTTTGATAAATTGCTATTGGAGAAATTATGGATTTTGAAAGTTTTTTAGTAAATTATGGTTTTAGTGAAGTACAAGCAAAATACGTCATGAACAAAACCCACGTTCGTAGCGTTGAAAATGTGAAGAATAGGCTTGAGGATTATCAAAACCTTTTCAAATACTCAAAAGAGCAGGTTGTGAGAATGATTGTGACTTCACCAAACATTCTGTCTTTTGATGTGTACCAAAAAAATGGAAAGACTCTCTCAGTGGTTGACAAAATTAGTGATTATTCCGAAATTTTTGAAATGGATAGAAGAGACGTTATGAATCTTGTAAAGAGAGTTCCATCACTTATATCTTTTGATACAAGGTCAAATGGCAGGACATCTGTCAAATCAAAGATGTCGAACCTTCAGCAGGCTCTTTGTTTTGATCATGATGAGGTTTTGGCTTGGATCAAAAAGTTTCCACAAATCATCACCGCATCAGTTGATGACAATTCAAGATCATCAATTCAGTCAAAAATTGCTGGATATAGTGATATTTTTGGCACAAATAAAGATGTTATTGTCAAAATGATCAAGAATTTGCCACAACTATTGACTCTTGATGTTTCAACTAATTCTGAAAAATCAATCAGAACAAAAATATTGGATTATGCAAAGGTTTTGCACATTGATGAGGAGCAAGCAAAAAAACTCATAATGAGGGTTCCAGTGTTGATGACTTATGATGTGATGTCAAATAGCCCAACATCTGTCAAATCGAAACTCGAGTTTTACAAAAAAGAACTCGGGGTTGGTGATGAAGTTGTTGGTCAAATGGTTGTGTTGCAACCAACAATGCTCGGCTTTGACACCCTCACAAATTCAAGCACATCAGTGAAATCAAAAATCAATATCTTCAAACAGTTTTTGACAATTGATGATATTGTTTCAAATCCAGTGCTTTTGTCATTTCCTGCAATGAGAACAAAAATCAGATACATGATCTTGAGAAATGCAGGGCAGACACATTCTCAAATTGTTTCACATCAAAGTTTGATGACATCTGAGAAAGTATTGTATTCAAAATTCAAATTTTGTGAAGATATGGGACATTCAACAAAATACATTGTGTGGGGCAGAAAACCATTTCAAGAGAAGTTTGAGGTTGATATTGACCAATTGACTCAAAAGTACCCACTAGACGAAGATGATATGTTTGAAATTCAAGAAATATACAATGCAATTACTGATAGGCCTCTCTACATTTTACCAGAAGAACAAGAAGAAATTTTGAAATAAGGGGTTGGTTTGAATGGAAAGAAAACTTGTTTCATTTTTGAAGAAATTGTCGATTGAAAAAGACGAAATAGACAATTTGGTGCAGTTGTGTCCTGGGCTGGATTTGATTTCAGATACAAGAGCAAAGGCAAATGTGAAGATAGTTGTTGATGCGGGATTCCCAATCTTTGATGTTTCAAATATTATTTACAGCAATCCGTCATTTTTGCTTCATGATCCTCAAGATTTGCAGAAAATTATTGATTTGATTGATGGTGATATTGAAACAGAATTAAAAAATAATCCATTTTTGATATAGGGGTGTGTTTATGGAAAACATCACAAGTTCAAACAATGGCAAAATTGTCATGTTTTCAAAACTTGCTCAAAAGAAATATAGAGATGAGTATGGTCTTTTTGTGCTTGAAAATCACAAACTCATTGTTGAAGCAGTGAAGCGTGGTGATGAGATTGAGTATTTGGTTGTTGATGAAGCAAAACAGGATAAATTTGCTGGATTGATACAGAAACTACATGAACGAACAATCATTGTTCCATCAAATATTTTTGCCAAAATTTCTGAAACTGTCACAACTCAAGGAGTGCTTGCAATTGTTCAAAAACGAAAAGATGTCAGCCTTGCCAGTCTTGACGGAAGAATTCTTGTCTTGGACAGAATTCAAGACGCTGGCAATGTTGGGACACTCATGCGCTCGGCGCTCGGATTTGGCTTTCAAAACGTCGTAATGATTGATTCAGCAGATGAGTATAGTTCAAAAGTGATCAGAAGTTCAGGCGGTAGCATATTTTCGCTTCAAATTGTTCACGCGTCAGAAAAAGAGGTTTTGAACACTGTGCGAAAATCAAACATTCCGGTGTTTACTGCTGACATGAATGGAACCAATTTATATGAGTTTGAGGAATTTCCAGAAAATATGATGGTTGTTGTTGGAAATGAAGGACAGGGTGTGAGTGTGAGCCTTGAAGAAGCATCAACAAACAACCTCATGATTCCAATGGAGGCGGGTCTTGAATCATTAAACGCTGGAGTTTCTGGATCAATCATAATGAGTTATATTCATTCAAAAAAATAATGACAAAAAACAATTGCCAAACACATTGTGTTTGGTGTAATATAGAGTATATTATTAATAAATAGGAGAAATTTATGAGCGGACATTCAAAATGGCATAATATTCAAGCAACAAAAAACAAGGCTGATGCGGCTCGTGGAAAAATATTCACAAAAATTGGTCGTGAAATTGCGGTTGCTGTCAAACTTGGCGGCGCAGACCCAAATACAAACAGCAAACTTTATGATGTGATTCAAAAGGCAAAACAAAACAACATGCCAAATGATAATATCCAAAGATCAATCAAAAAGGCAGCAGGTGAAACTGATGCAACCAACTATTCAAGCATTACATACGAAGGTTATGGCGCACATGGTGTTGCTTTCATTGTTGAGTGTTTGACTGACAATAAAAACAGAACAGCGTCTGACGTTCGTCACCTTTTTGACAAATTTGGTGGAAGCCTCGGCACAACAGGAAGTGTGACTTTCATGTTTAACTATAACGGCGTGATCGTTCTTCCAAAGAAAGATGGAATGACTGAAGATGACATCATGATGGTGGCACTAGATGCTGGTGCTGATGATATTCAGACAGAAGACGAAGCCTTCGTGGTTTATACGGCTCCGGACATGCTTCATGCCTGCGTCAAGGCTTTTGAAAATGCAGGGTTTGAGATTGCATCAAGTGGTCAGGAATACATTCCAACCAACACAATTGAACTTGATAGCAACCAAAGTGCATCAATTCAAAAACTTGCTGATGCGCTTGAAGATCTCGATGACGTTCAAAATGTATACAACAACGCAGATTTTGCAGAATAAAAAACGACAAAAGCACAGCCCATGCTGTGTTTTTTGTGTTTATAAAAGAAAAAAGGAGAAAAGGAAATGAAAACGTTTATTTATACAAACAAGAAGACCGGTATCAACAAACAGCCGTTTGAAGTGGTTGAAACAAAGGGGAAGGGTCATCCTGACAATATTTGTGATACACTGGCTGAAAAAATCTCAGCAAACTACTCAAAGTACTGCATTGAAAACTATGGGGTAATTTTGAGACACATGATCGACAAACTTTCAATTCTTGGTGGTGGATCAAAAGTTCAGTTTGGCAAGGGTGAAATGATCGCACCAATCAGACTTTTGGTGAATGGCAGATTTACAGACAGATTCAAGGGTGAGAGAATTGACTACATGGAAATTGTCAGAGCAACAATAGTAAATTATTTCAAAGAACTGTTTCCACTCCTTGATACTGACAAATACTTGATGATTGTGGACAACACTCACCACAATGAAGGGCCAGGTGTGGTTTACAATAACGATGGAACGACAGCCAACGAGCGAAAACTCTTTTTTGAAGCGGTTGATGAAAAAGATATTTTGAGACACAACAATCACAATCGTTGCAATGATACATCAACGACCGTGAGTTATTATCCAATGAGCAATCTTGAGCAAACTGTTCTTGAAATTGAGCAAACTCTCAATTCAGATGAATTCAAAGCAAAAAAGCCTTGGACAGGGAACGATATCAAGGTTATGGGAATGAGAAAAGAAGACAAGATTGAACTCACATCATGCATTCCACTTATTTCAAAATATGTTGAAGATTTGGACGACTACAAACAAAAACTCAAAGATCTTGAAAACGATGTAATGGAAATCATTCGAAAACGCTTTCCAGAGAATGAAGTTTCAATTTTTCTCAACACCCGTGACAATTATGAAAAGAACGATCTTTACATGACAGCAATTGGAAGCGCGGTGGAAAGTGGGGACGAGGGTGCTGTTGGACGTGGCAACAGATCAAGAGGCGTAATTCCATTCTCACGCAACTTCAGCATGGAGGCATCATGTGGAAAAAATCCTGTCTATCACACAGGGAAACTCTTTGCCGCGATCGGTGATGAACTCAGCAAAAGCATTTTTGATAAGTTTGGTATTGAAAATGTTGTTTATTGTACATCAAAAATGGGCGATCCTATTGCAAACCCATGGAACATTAGTGTAGAATTAAGCAAAGATGTTGACGATGCTGTCAAAACTGAAATTAACGCGCTTGTTCAAAACGAAATTGAAAACCATGCTGAAGTTACAAAAAGGATTGTTGAATCAACAATAAAATTGAATAGTTATTAAGGGGTGATTTGCCATGGAAAAAGAATTGTTGCATAATGATTTCATAAAAAGATATTTTTCTGAACATGAGTATGAATGTTTGAAGCCAAGCAGTGTGTCAAGAAAAGAAGACACTGTCTTTGTTTCTGCAGGAATCCAACCAATTCTCACAAATTTCCGTGGTGACAAACTTCAAAAAACGTCAAAGATTTTTGTTCCACAACCAGTGATCAGAACGCAGTATGCTGACAGTATTGCAGAAGGGTCATCTGTTGCGTTCATAAACCCAACATCTTCAGGCTTCAATATTTCTGAAAGCGACCACAAAAAACTCATTGATGATTGGTTTGAACTTTTTTATGAACTGGGGTTGAAAAAAGAAAATATCCACACCTCTCATGATGAATACGACGACACATGGGGAGATCTCACGCTTTCTGGCAAACGCACGTTCTTTTATTACAACGACCTTGAGATTGGTGATGCGACATTCTTCACAAAAGTCAAGAGCGATCAGAAAGATGTGGATATTGACACAATGAGTGACATTGGCTTTGGTCTTGAACGTTTGAGATGGTGCATGAATCAGGAAAAATCATATTATGATCTTTATAGCGACAGTAGGGCAATGTCACCAGAAGTGAAGGCGAGCCTTTCTGTTCTTGCACTCCTTGCTGTCAATGACATCAGACCATCAAACAAGAACACGGGTTATAGGGCAAGACTTTTTTCAAAAAAACTCGCAGGTATTATGGACGGGGTGTCAATGACAAAAGACCAGTCCGAGTATCTGCTTGAATGTGTGGATTACTGGAAAGAATGGCAAGAAAACAAAACCGATGCAGACATTGATGTTGTTCACGGCGAATATATCAGGAATTGCAACAGAATTATCATTGACAAACTCGTTCGCGATGGTTACAACAACGTTGCGGGAATAAACATCAATATCCCAAAAACAGAACTCAAAAAGCGATTGCTTTGCTCAGGAGTAAACAAGGAATTGATTGATGAATATTGCAAATAGAAAAAGGAGAAAAGTTTTATGAAATTATTTTTGTGTGGTGGTGGATGCGGTGCACAAATCAAAGACGCATCTTTCAAATTTGAGGGACTGCTTGACAAAAAAAAGCCAGTTCTCTATGTTCCTCTTGCAATGGAACAAGAATTGTACGATAGTTGCAGTGAATGGTTTTCTGGAGAATGCAAGAATTTTGGTTGTGACAAATTTGAGATGGTCAGATCCTCTCTTGAACTCTCATCAAAAAAACTTGAAGATTATTCAGCAATATTTATTGGCGGTGGCAACACATTCAAACTTCTAGATGAGATCAACCAAAATGGCAATCGTGACAAAATCATAAATTATCTCAAAAATGGCGGTGTTGTTTTTGGCGGAAGTGCCGGCGCAATTATCTTTGGAAAAGATATCAACACTTGCTTGCTTGATGATGGCAATGATGTCGGACTTTCAGACACAAGTGGTTTCAACTTCTTTTCAGATTGTTCAATTCTTTGTCACTACAAAACAAATTCTCTCAAAAAGAATATGCAACATTTGAAAACAATGTCTCA
>JAZRDJ010000042.1:0-15462 GCA_045660245.1 Clostridia bacterium
GACACACAACGCATTGAGAGCGTCTAACACCTTGTAAGTCGTTCCGAGCCCACATTGCAAATAACGCTGAAGATCAGCTGTGCGAAATTGTTCAGTCCTTCGCACAAAATCAAGAGAATCGACAAAATATTTCAAAGCACAAGTTTTGCTGGGCTCGCAAATTTCAAATCCGAAAGCAACGTGTCGAGACTTATCCTCACATATTCCGCGTTATATTCGTCAAGTTCACCAGAAAGAGTCGCAAGCAACATATTGTCGCAAGTTTTGTATTTTATTTCCATATAACTTCTCCTTGCAAACAATAGTAGCAAACAATCACCGTCTCATCACGCACGAAATCTAAAATAAACAATAAAAAAACAACCTATCTTGTCGATAAGTTGTTTTTGAAATATTCATTCACTCCCAGTTCCAAGAATTACATTTTGTTTTCAATAATATCACAAGCAAGCGCTCTTGCTGGAACTGACGAATTGTCACCTGCCCTCACTGCCTTTGCTTTTGCTTTCAAAGCATTGATTTGAGCAGAAGTGAGGTTTTGAATATACACATTTTTGAATTCCTCAATGTTTTTGTTCAAAAGATCTTTATCTCCAGTATCAATATACATTTGAACATACTCTTGAAGTTTTGCAATGATCGCATCATAGTCTGGCGACTCAACCTTGAGTTCTTCTCCATCATTTTGAGATGCAACCGCAGCAAGTCTTGCGGCATCAACTGCCGCTTCATTTTTGAATTTGCGATTTTGTATGCCGATAGCGACAACAACACCAATAACAGTGAAAAGAAGTGTTGAAATAACATCAGTAACTACCGCCGTTGAAAAATCAGAATTTTCAGCAATCATCAAAAACAAAGCAGATATCGAAGCACCAAAACTTGCATCATAGGTTGTTGACAAAGTGATTGCAAGTGTGACAAACAATGAAATTAGGTTCAATAAGCAAGAGAGAACAAGCGTCCAGACCCACATTTTCCAGTCAACTTTTTTGTAAAATTTGTGATAAACAAAAACAGCAAGGAATGACACAATCACAGCAACCCAACCAGAAAAGAAGTTCATTGAGTAACAAAGTCCCCAAGCAACTGCACCACCCAGCATAACAAGACCACTGAACAAAAATGCTTTCCAGAGTTTTTGTTCACCGACAGTATTTGTTGAATTTCCCATAACCAAATACCTCCAAAAACATAATTACTTTTTTAATTATATAAAAACTGAGATTTAAAGTCAAGAAATTACTTCAAAACACTTGATAATTCAAAAAACTTGTGATAAACTACCTTTGTTGTTTGAAACAAACAAATTATTGAAATATGCCGAAGTGGCGAAATGGAACAGAAACGAGCGCATGCACTGCATGATACAGCGAGTTGATTGTTCTTTGAAAATGCAAAAGGTTTGCTGATAAAAGCAAAAGCGTTGCCAATTTTCAAAGAGGTCGACCTGGGAAGGTCTGCCATAAACAATCACCCATTTTCAACTCTCGGTGTTTACAAAAATTTTAATATTCATGCCGAAGTGGCGAAATGGCAGACGCACACGACTCAAAATCGTGCGAGGGAGACTTCATGCGGGTTCAAGTCCCGCCTTCGGCACCAGATCTCAAAATAGTATCTTCGTGATACTATTTTTTTATTTCAAAATTATGAGCGGGACTTCCATTTCCGCAGTCAATGATGTGTGATGTCCTTTAAAAATTGGAGAATTTTCACGCGCGAGAAACTGCTTGTTTGTTTCCGTTCCAACGGCAATGTAATCACCGAGCAAGTACCCATACTCTCCTCTGTCTCCAAAATAATTGTTTTCAATCAGCCATGATGATTTAAAGAGTTTGAAATCTTCACCATACTTTTCCTCAAAGAGTTTTTCAAACTGTTCTTCTTTGCCCTTTTTCACAATGAATGCTGGAGTTCTTGCGTCCAAAAAAGGCTTTGTCTCAAGAAGTTCATTCATTTCTTTATCTTTATAAAATTCGACTACTCCATCAATATCAATTTGACCATGATCAGCAGTTATCACAAACAATGTATCTGAAAGTTCCTCATGCAACCTTTCAATCTCCTCATTTATTTCATTAATGAGATAATTGGCTTCTACACTTGTTACACCATAGTCATGCATGGTTGCATCAGGTTCAGGGAAATAAGCATAGATAAATTGTTTGCCAGATTTCAAGCAGACATTGCGAATTTCATCAGTCAATTCATAAAGACTTGAAATTTCAATTTTTTGGAACGGATGCTTTGTTTGAACATACGCAGGCAAAATCGCATTGATTTCATAGTCCGAATTAGCGTGATCAAAATAACAATCAGCATTGTCATCGATCGGATACTCAAACTCAACCTTTTCATAAGTGTCTGAATCCACGTGAACATACAAATCAAGACTCTTTTTTATTTCATCAAAATACAGCGTCCAACCAAACCAACCATGTTCTAGTGGCAATTTGTTCGTGATGAGCGATGTCGTTGCATTTGTTGTTGTTGACGGAAATGTTGACGTCAAGACCTCTTTGATGTTCCTGCGAAGAAGTGTATTCTCATCAAGATTTTTCATGATCGGATTGATTCCAAGACCATCAAAACAAATGAATACAATATTTTTGTATCCTTTTTCAAGTTCATGTTTCAAAATCGGCAATGTCGCGTTCTGATTCGGTACACCCAAAAATTCAGCCAACGTCGCTGAAATGTTCAAGTTGCTTTTCTCCCAGTTTGGCTTGATAAAATTGTCCATAAAAATTCTCTCCACTTTCAAAAATTATCAAATTCTCTTGAGATTCTTTGCATTGCTTTTCTTAATCTTATCAAAAATACCTTTGATCACTTTTTCTTGATTGTATGAAGTATCAAAGAATAGATAACCCTTTTCTTCACACATTTTTTTGATCTCGTTGGCCTCATTGATCCAGTAGTCACAGTATTTGTAGAGTTCTTCATCAGTGAGCGCTTTTGTCCATTCACCATAAAGATAAATCTGCTCAAAGTGACGAACTTCTTTGAAGTATTCTTCACGCGTGAGGCTTGGTTTACCAAGACAAATGACCGTCACATCGTCTTGTTTGTCAAATTCTTCCAAAATCTCATCAGAAATATCAACCCCCTCAAGAACATAAAAAAGATCAAGTTTGTTGTCTTTCTTTTTTGTGTTGTTGAAAAGACTCAAAAGAAATGATGGGAAAAGTTTTTTCATTCCTTTTCCGCTTGAGTGATTAATTTCTGTTTCTGGCATGGCACGCATAAACGCACCAATGAAGTTGTCTGTTGAAAATTTGTTGTATCCAACAAGTTTTTGTGCGATCAAATTCGCAAGCATTGTTTTCCCACATCTTGATGTTCCACGTATTACATAATTCATAAAAATTACTCCACTTGATTTATACCAGTATTTTATCACACAAAAAAAAATTCACCAACAAAAAATAGCACCTTGGTTGGTGCTATTTGTATTTTATTTTTGATTTTCATTTTTCATGTTTTTTTCAAATTCATATGGCTTGAAATCAAAATCAAACCCCGTAAACCTTGATCTTTTCAAATCATGAAAACCTTGTACAAAGTGCTTTATATCTTTGAAAACATCTGTTATTCGAGCAGTGCCTGATCCAATGTTTGCAAGTGGCACAATATATCTCTTTTTGCCTTTTGCACTGATTGAATATTTGTTTTCTTTGGGTTCATTTGCTCCCCAAACGTCACTTGCGCTTCTGAACGCGTCAAAAGCATTGATAATATAGTCATCACCAGAAGAATAAATCACGTCCAACACGTCCTCATCTTTGAGCAGATACATATCATCCGCTGTGAGTTTGCCTTTTACAGCAAGAGATTTCATGATGTCACCCAAAAACTGCATAATTGTTCGGTTTTGATCACTATTGTACGTTGCAAACATTGGGAGAACATTGTAAACAAAACTCTCAGCAATTTCAGGAGAAAAGAATGAAATTTCATCTTCTCCGTCTTCATTTTTTGCAACATAAAGATCGGTATAATACCACTTGACATCATTCAAATCCCACTCATTGAAAAAGAACAAAGCATTTGAAAGAGTGTACTCAAGCCTGTCCGCTGACAATCGTGGCGTATCATTGTCCGCAATTGGATATTTGTGGTAGTCAGCGACATCTTCAACAGTCAAATTGTCCCGTTTCAAAAGTTCTGAAATAACTTTCGAGTTTCTGATCATTTCTTCAGTTCTCTCTTCAGTTGATTCTTGTTTTTCTGAATCGCCATTCATATAATCCACACAATGCTTGAATGTTGGTGTTGCAATGTCATGAAACAATCCCGCAAGTGCCTGCTTTTTGTCATGTGTGAAATTCCAAACAATGAGAGCAACTCCAACACTATGGTCGAGCGTGTTACTCAAGTGACTAGGCTCATACATTGGTGAAAGTTCCGTTCCGCAATACATTCCAACGCCAGACAATCTTTGCATTTCCGGTGCGCTCACATATTGATCAATCCATTCTGGATAACCTTCAGGGCTGAGTATTTGGAAATACTCCTTTATTTCAGGCATCAAATTATCATAATATCTTCCCATAAAATAAACTCACCTTCCCCTATTTTTCATTTTCCTCAAAACCAAAACCTTTTTCTTTGAGCATATCAATTACTTTTTTGCAGTTTTGGTAATGCGGTGAAGACTCACCACGCCTCGCCTTGATGTCTTCAAGCCTGTCCTCGAATGAAACATAATCTCCCTTTTTGTTGATGTGGAGATCTGCAAAGTTCAAAAGATCAAGAGCGAGCGAAAAGTACTCATCTGTTGGTTTGCCGTGATACAAAACCTCTTTTGCAAACTCATAGCCCTGCTTTGAAAGAATCTCATAACCCAAAATGTGGTGTTCTTCACTCCCACCAAATTCATATCCAATATCATGAACGAGCCCGAGCGTAAACATTTTTTCTTCGTCTTGACAAAAATCTCGAGCATACTTTTTCATGAGGCGTGCGACACCCAAAATGTGTTTTATCCTGTCTTCTGTTATCATTCAAAAAACCTCTCTGTTTTTTTATAATTTTATCACCAAAAAATTCTTTCGTCAATATGAAAAATCCGATAAACACAATGATTTATCGGATAAATTCAAAATTACATATCTTTGTGAAAGTTGTTCACAACCTTCATCTTTTTTCTGCAGTCCTTGCAGTATGATGGCCTGAAAAAACCTTTTGATTTGTAGAACTCTTGATCCTTCACAGTCCACAAAAAATCATTCTCACACTTTTTACACTTGAGTGTGATGTCCTTTGGCTCTGCTGGCTTTTTCTCTTGCTCTTGTTTTTCTTCCTTGACTTCTTCAACCTGTTCTACTTGCTCTTCTTGACTCACGGTTTCGTCATCAGGCACAAAATGAAGTTCCCTGTAGTTGTCAAATTGATCACCAAACTCAGCAAGTAAATCTGCCATTCCGTATTTCTTGTTTTCCATATTAATTAATCTCCTATTAAAAATTCTAGCCCGATCATTATATCAACAAACCCCTCAAAAATCAACCAAAACAATGGGATTAATTTTACTTTTTTGCAAGAAAAAAACACACGCAAAACTTGGGTGTGTTTTTTGTTTTGTTGATCAAAATCTATTAAAACTTTTCTGGCAAACTCTCATATTGTTTCTTTTGTGCTTTTTTTATGAAATCAATCCCCAAAATATCTCGTGTTTCAATTGTGTCGAGTGACAAGAACATTGGTTCATAATAATTCTCTGGTGTCATGCGATCGAGTTCTTCACCGCTGAGAGCAACCTCTCCACCAACAATTTCTGCATGGAAATAATGTTCTTCATCATTTCTACATCCAAGGTAGCCAAGAATTTTGATATCAACATTCATTTCCTCTTTGAGTTCTCTCACTACATTTTCTTCGAGAGTCTCATTCTCTTCAAGCCCACCGCCTGGGATTGCAAAATATTCTTTGGTTTTTCCATCTTTGATTTTTCGTCTGAACATTGCGAGCAATTTGCCATCTTTGATAATAATGGCTCTTGAACTAATTCTCATACAAAATCTCCTTTCCTGAATTCTTGATATAAGCATATCACAATATTCTTGATTTGACAATAAAATTGATTAGACATAATTTTTTTGTTGTGCTACACTATAATCTAAAACAAAAATAAAAGGAGAAAATGTTATGATATTACTTACTGGTGGTCTTGGATACATCGGTTCACACACCGCTGTTGAACTCATTGAAAATGGCTATGACGTGGTGATCGTTGACAACCTTTCAAACAGCAAAATCGAAGTTAAAGACAAAATTAAAAAAATCACAGGAAAAGACGTCAAATTTTATGAAGGTGACGTGCGTGACGAAGTCCTCATGGACAAAATCTTTGATGAAAACAAAATAGGCTCTGTCATTCATTTTGCCGGCTACAAAGCCGTCGGCGAATCAACAAAAATACCTGTGGAATATTACAAAAACAACATTGACTCAACACTTGTGCTTTTGGAAACCATGAAAAAACATAACGTTAAAAACTTGGTGTTCAGTTCATCTGCCACAGTTTATGGCAAAGCAAAAAGCATGCCTATTTTTGAGGATTTTCCACTCTCTGCCTCAAACCCATACGGCAGAACAAAACTCTTTATTGAAGAGATATTGAAAGATGTCTTTGCTTCTGACAATTCTTTCAATATTGCAATCCTCAGATATTTCAATCCAGTCGGTGCACATGAGAGCGGAATCATTGGTGAAAACCCCAATGGAATCCCAAACAATTTGATGCCTTACATCACAAAAGTTGCAACAAAAAAACTCGACAAACTCCACATTTTTGGCAATGACTATGACACTCATGATGGTACAGGCGTGAGAGATTACATTCATGTATGTGACCTTGCACATGGTCATTTGGAGGCTGCAAAAAAACTTGAAGAGAACCCGGGTCTAGTGATTTACAACCTTGGAACTGGGATAGGATACTCTGTTCTTGACATGGTACATGCTTTCGAGTCATCTTGCGGAGTGACCGTGCCATATGTCATCGATGCACGCAGACCTGGCGACATTGACACATGCTTTGCATCTCCTGAAAAAGCAGAAAAAGAACTCGGATTCAAAGCCACAAGATCACTTGAGGATATGTGCAAATCAAGTTTCAATTTTGAAACAAACAACCAATAGAAAACTATCAATCAAAAGAAAAATCACTCAGCAAGATTTCCTGAGTGATTTTTTTGTTTATCTCTGAATTTCTTTTTGCCCTTCAATCATTTTGTCAATTTCAAAAAGTATATTCTTTCCTGTTTTTTGTTGTTCTCTGATCTCAAGTTCCAATCTCTGATTCATATCATCATAGTCAAACTCTGAATCATGAAAATGAAAGCAATATCTCGCGAACAAATGCATGAAATTGTCTGTTGCATTTTTCTGAATATCTTCACGCTTTTGAATGTATGGTGACACATCAGCAACATTCATGACCTTTGCCCGCATGAACGTTGCGTGGCGCCCTGCAATATACCTGATTGGCAAAAGTGCAGGCGCTGCTATCTTCCTCTCTCCCTGTTTTTTCATCTGTGCAAAAAACATTGTGAGAGAAACAAGTGCAAATGGCGAAACATTCAAAATGTCTTTGCGGAGATTTGTGCCGGCAAACTCACCAAGCGAATCATCATCTTCTTCCCCAATCATGAGAGCCCCTTCATTCACTTTTCTGAAATACCTGCTCATATCTTTTGCAACTTTGTTTGTTTGCTTGTTTTTCCTTCCTTGAACGGCATAAACCACAACTCCATTGTTGGTTACACCAAAGGTTACAGATGGCAATACATATTCTTCACCTCTTTCTTCATCATAAATATGAGGTGTAAATGAATATGGCGCTTCGAGCGTGGCTTGATTTTTTGTGGTTCTTGCCTGACAAAAATATTTGCCAAACTCACCAATATCCACAAAAGTAAGTTCTTGCTTGTTTTTTAGTATTTGACTTCTCTTTTGAACAAACTTTGTCATGTCCTGCAAATCTCCATAATCAGCATTTGCAAAAAGTGTCAATATCAAAAATTTGTCAAAGTCATGATCTTCTTGAATATCCTGATAGCCTCTGTCAAATTCATAAAAATCTCTGGCGAGTTTCAAATACTCGTCAAGTTCAGCCAAAAACTCATCATAATTTCTGATTCTGACCGTCGGATATGACTTGTTCTTTGTTCTGTCTTCACCCTCAATGTTTGAATAAAACCTCGAATAATATCTCCACTCATATTCCGTATTTTTTGCAATGAAAAGTTGACCCTCCGACGCTTCACGGAAGATATCTTGCACGAGATGATCAAGTTTCTTTTTTTGTCCCATCAATAACTATAATATCAAATCAAACCAAAACTGTCAATAACAGAAAAGCACCACAAAATTGTGGTGCTTTTCACTTAACTTCCAGTCGACTTATACTTTGTGAGTGACCATCTAAAAAAGAGATAGCACAGTCCAAAGAATGCAAATGCCAAAAGTGGACACAGTGCATTGAAAAGCGTTGCACTTGGATATCCCAGCAAATATTGAAGTGGTAGGTAATTAACTACCGCAATCGGTATAACGTAAGTGAAAATTTTTCTGAAAAATCCTGAGTAAATATCAATTGGATACTCGGCAAGATCTCGTCCGCCATTTGTGAGCACATTCATGAATTCAATGCCATTCACGGTGAAGATGCTTACACCAGAATAAATGAGAAAAATCCCCGCAAACAGAACCACTGATCCAACAAACATCAAAATTGTTGTCACAATTCTCATCGGAGTCCAAACAATACCGGAAGCCACAAGTGCATAAACAAGCACCCCAACACTGAACGCGACACGCCCAAGTTTGTTGAATTCAATTTTGTAGCCAAGCACTTGCATGAAGACACTGCGTGGTCTGATGAGAAGCCTGTCAAGTTCACCGGTTCTAACCAATTTGTCGAATTGATCAAATCCCCTGAAAACCATTTCTGCCACAGAGAAACTGCAGAATATCATTGCGTAAGTAATCAAGACTTCAGAAAGTGTATACCCACCAACCGTTTCATAGTTTTGAAACAAGAGTATAATTCCAAAAAACACACCAAGGGTTGAGAGAGCCGATGAGATCATGTCAAAAAAGAATGAAGCACGATACTGAAAGGCTGATTTGATTTGAATTTTTACATATTTTCTATACAAACCCATATTCATCTAACCTCCCTGCACCACAAGTTTGTTTGTTTTTTTGTTCATGACAATTTTGCCAATGACCACAAGCCCCACAAGCCAAGCAAACTGAATTGCGATTTGCACAAGCGCATCAACACCGTTTATGTTGCCGATATAAATTCTATATGGAAGATCAGATACATATCTGAATGGGAAAAAACTGAAGATTGTTTGAATGCTTTCAGGGAGCATCGGAAGTGGCACCACTTGCCCCGCAAGAAGTCCCGCCACAGCCACAAGAAAACTGAATACCCCTGCTGGTGAAAGTGTGTAAAGTGAAATGATATAAGCAATCATGACAATCGCAGTCACCAAAAATGCACCAATGATAGCAGACACAACAAACATCAAGAAATTTAGTGGTGAAACCGGAAGCATGAGTCCAAGCCCCGCCGGAAGCCAAAATACAATCATGGAGAGCGGAATTGCTCGCATCAAGAAACTTCCAAAAGATTTTGAAAGTACGGTTTGAAACCAAAAATCATAAAGATTCATGGGACGAATGAGTTGATATGACATATCCCCATTCACGATTTTTTCTGAGATTTCAGGTTTGCATGTGTCCCAATATTTGAACAGAGTGAAAAAGCATTGCTGAAGCCAAATATACGAGGCCATTTGTGGAATAGTGAATTCAGATTCGCCTTGAACCAAAAACGCAGTGAACAAGGCAATTTGCATAAACCCAAAAAAGAATTGCGTCACAAGCCCTGAAATTGCTGCAGTTCTGTACTGAAATTGTTGTTTTATGTTCATTTTTAGGATTGAACCAAAGGCACTTCTCATAGTTCATACTCCTTGTACAAACTATAGATTATTTCCTCAAGTTCAAGAGCTTTTGTGCTGATGTCCACAATTTCATAATTCTTTTCAAGTTCTTGCACAAGTTTGACATAAGAAAATGTGGTTTCAGGCAGATTTTTGAGAGTTACTTCATTGCCTTCAATTCCGATCGTTTCATAACCTTTGATAGAAACAGAATCATACTGCTTTGACATTTGAACTTTCACAAGAACACTCTTTGAGTACTCCTGCTTGATTGCGTCAAAACTTCCATCATAAAGTTTTTGGCCTTTCCCGATCAAAATGATCCTGTTTGTGAGTGCATCAATGTCATTCATATCATGAGTGGTCAAAATGACAGTGAGGCCAGTCTCACGGTTCATTTCTTTAATGAACTCACGAACCTTAAGTTTTGATATCGAATCAAGACCAATTGTTGGCTCATCAAGAAACAAAATTTTGGGAGAATGCAGCAGAGCACCTGCAATCTCACATCTCATTCGCTGACCAAGTGAGAGTTGTCGGAGCGGATGGTTCAAGATTTCTCCAAGATCCAGTTTCTCCGAAAGAGTTGATAAATTTTTTTCATATTCTGATTGAGGGATTTTGTAAATATCCCTCAAGAGTTCGTATGAGTCAATCACAGGCACATCCCAAGCAAGATTAGATCTTTGCCCAAAGACTGCACCTATCTCCCGAACATACTTTTGTCTGTCTTTGAATGGATTATATCCATTTATTTGACAGTTGCCAGAGGTTGGTGAAATGATCCCAGTCATAATTTTGATTGTGGTGCTTTTCCCTGCACCATTTGGACCAATATACCCAACAATTTCGCCTTCATTGATTGTGAAACTAACATTTTTGAGTGCTTCAATAGTTTTGTATTTTCTTTTGAACAAACTTTTGAACGCCCCCCACAATCCTTTTTCCCTACAAGCCACCTTGTAGGTCTTTGAAACATTTTCAAGCGTTATCATGTTTTCCTCCTTTGTATTCAGTTTTAAATGTAAAAAAATTTAATCCTCCTTTGTTCTCTTTTGATTTTCCGCGAAAAAAAATGCACCAAATTATTCGATTTGCCCTGTTTTTCAAATAATTTAATGCATTAAAATACGGTAATTTTCAGTATACTCACACTTTCACACAAAAGTCAACAGTTTTTTTATTATTTATAATAATAATTTTTAATATCTACAATAGCGCTGCATTTTTTAGTATTTCTTCGGTCGATTTTGTTTCCAAACCATTCTCAACACATGAATACTTGAACGCCGTCTGATCCAAAGATCTTGCATTTTTCATTTTTATCATATATGCATCAGCGTTCCAAAAGGCATATGATGGAATTTGCGTCACTTTTGGCATCACAAGATCGCTCAAAATTATTGCATTTTTGAAACATGCTTCTCCAAGGCGCTCAACACTCTCAAACGCATCATGTGCGTCAATATTGAATGCTGACTCAAAGCATGAACTCCCGAGTTTTTTGACGTTTTTTGCACTTGAAAGTTCAACAATACCAAGATTCGCATCTTTGAATGCTCTGTCACCAAACTCTCTGACGCTGTCCGCAAAATAAATTGCATCTGGGTAATACGACTCGAAAATATGATCCACAAGTTCTTTTGTTACAACCCTTGCAGTGACATAAATCACATCATTTTCACCTTCAACAAAATAATCATTTTCAAATTCATTTCCTGCCATAATACATCTCCTTTCGCACATGAAATCATGCGTAAGAAGTATTATATGTTATCTACCCAAATTTTGTGCGCGCTTATAATCGTCAAAATTGCCGATATAAGTTTTTATTTGTCCATTTTTAAACTCAACAATACGATCAGCAAACTTGTTGATGAAATATCTGTCATGAGAAATGAATACAAATGTCCCTTTGAAGTTCTCGAGCGCTTTTTCGAGCATTTCTTTTGTTCCGATATCAATGTGGTTTGTCGGCTCGTCAAAAACAAGCGTGTTCACATTTTGTTCCAACAATACAGCAAGTCGAACCCTTATTTTTTCACCACCAGACAGACTCTTGACACGCTTTGTTACATCCACTTTGTAAAAACCAAAAGCCGCCAATTTTCGTCTTGAGTACTCTTCACACTGTCCTGTTTCTTCCATGAAATAGTCAAGCAATTCACTTTTTTCATTGTGGAAGGATATAATTTGTGGCAAATAACCAATCTTCGCACTTGGCCCAACAAAAACATCTCCAGACATTTCCAAATCTTGAGTTCCCATGATGCACTTCACAAATGTCGACTTTCCACTCCCATTGTTTCCAATCAAAGCAACTCTTTCCCTATCTGTAATCACGAGATTGACATCTTTCAAAATATTTTCACCACTTGGGAGTTTCACATTCAAATTTTTGGTTTCAAAAATACGTTTGCTTGATTTACCAGCATCGTCAAAAGCAATATTGAATTTTATGTCTTCAACCGGTTTTTGAATTTTGTTTTTCAAAATTCGATCGAGTTGAGTTTGCAGTGCATGAGCCCTATCACAAAGAGTTGATGAGTTTTTTGCCATGCCTTGTGTCGCAAAATATTTAATCTGCTTTTCAAGTCTTTTGATGAGTTCCTGTTGATCCTCAAAACTTGCCATTTGTCTTTCAAAATCTTTCTCTTTTTGGCTCAAATAACTTGTGTAATTTCCAACATAAATCTTTGGTTCAATACACCCGAGATCCAAAATTTTGTTTGACATTTTGTCCAAAAAATACCTGTCGTGTGACACAATAACACAAGCACCTTTGAATGACTTTATGTATGATTCGAGCCACTCAATCCTTTCAATATCCAAATGGTTTGTTGGTTCGTCCAAGATGAGAAGATCAGGTTTTTTGATGAGAACTTTTGCAAGTTGAACAAGAGTCTTTTCCCCACCACTCAAGTTGTCATAAGTTTCAGAAAGCAATCTTTCCTTGATTCCAAGACCATTTGACACAATTTTGATATTTGTTTCCTGATCATACCCACCAAGCATTGAATATTCCTCGATTGTTTTTGAGTATGCCTCCAACGCTTTTTCATACTTCTCACCAGTTTCACCATTCATAATTATTGCTTCATATTTTTTGATCCGCTCTTCCAGTACTTTGAGAGCAGAAAACGCGTCTTTGATGACTTCTTGAACCAATCTCGAATCTTCCCTGTCGGACGACACTTGATCCAAATAACAAACACTCGCATCTTTTTTGATGCTCACTTGTCCGCTGTCCGGCTTGTATATCCCTGCAATAATTTTGATGAGAGTGGACTTTCCACAGCCATTTTGTCCAACGATTGAAATACTCTCGCCCTCATTGAGCGAAAAACTCACTTTTTCAAATAATGTTCCATATCCAAAATTTTTTGATATATTATTAACATCCAAAATAATCATAATTTTTAATCTCCTTGAAAATAAATAAAAAAACCGATGCTTATTCGTTTTTGCATCGGCTCCAATCTTTTTTCAGAAATTACAAACTAATTTGTTTCAATTTTTTTTGAATAAACGCCATGCAAAAACTAGCGTCTCTCCTTGAAAGACGCACATTCAAAAGATACATACATGATTACTTTTTGAAATGTGCTCATGGCATTTTTTCTCCTTTCACAACAAGATAATAACATAAAATCAGTATTTTCGCAATAAATTTTGAAATTTTGTCACAAAATCTTACGACTCTCTTTCTCCCGATTCAATCAGTCGACCTTCATTGATTCTCTTGTTTTTTTCTTTTTCGTCTTTTTCTTTCTTCTTTTCGTCGAGATATTCGAGCCACAAACGGAGATCTGAGTTCTTGTCATTATCAATGAGACTTCTGCTCAATCGTTTCCCGTATTTGGATTCCAGATACAAAATTTCTTCTTCTCCTTGCATTTGTGTATCAACAATCAAAGAGTCTATTCTTTTACGAAGAGGATCAAACATACTTTCATGACCATAATGTTCAGGGAGAGGCGTTGACAAATACAGGTGTTGCAATTCAAGAAAACTCAATTTTCCCTGTGATTCAATTGTATCAAGTTCTTTTGTCATTGCTGCAAGCAACTTGATTTTTGCGTTATTGAGCGCTTTTTGCTCCTTGTCTGTATATGGATCCAGAACCACATCAGGGCGCATGGTTCCAATAATAGACCCAGCCAAACTTACCTTCCCAGTATCCATTAAACGATCTGCAAGATTCATTGTTTCCTTCTTGCTAAGAAGTTTTGTATAATCATAAGAATATGATTCAACAGGTAAATCACCATATTCGAGCATATCCACAATTGTTGCCTTCAGAACTTTTTCATGTTCTTTTGTATAATCACTTTTTGTGTTCAAAATCTTGAGTAAATGATCGATTGCATTTGTGTAACCAGATAGTGGTGACATATAAATGTTTTGAATTATTTCTTCTGATGTTTGCTGTTTTGCTTTTTGATATGAAATATATTCAATTGCCTCATTAATGGACATTCGTGCATTTGATTTGAAGTTCGACAAAACGTTTGAAGCATTTGAGCCATATTTTTCTTCCACTTCTTCAGTTGTAAACATTGAAGATATTTGATCTTCAATTTTCTTTGCAGATTCCAAAATATCATCATACTCTGAATTTTCAATCGCAGTGTTTACCATTGCCCTATATTGATCACTATACTTCATAATTTGTTCATTTTTTTGCTGTTCTCTTTCAATGAATTGTTTCTGGGATTCAAGTTCTTTTCTTGCAAATTTTTCCAATCTTGGGTCATTAGTAAACGCTTCGAGCATGAATGACGCAAATTCATACCCTGTTTTCCTCGCATCAACCTCATGCGTATACTTCAAATAATTATCAAAAACAAAAGTCTTGCACAATTCCTTTTGCTGATCTTGTGTCATGGATTTGATTTTTTTCACATCTTCAGGATTCATGCTTGAAGATAAAATACTCATAATGAATGGAACTGTTGATTCTTTCGTTTGCTCGTTGCCAATATCCAAAAACAAAGCCTCCGCTTCTCGTTTTTGCTGGTCATTCATTACCTCATAATACTTTGCTTGATTTTTTTGTGCATTCACCTGAGAAACATGCCTACGCTCATGTCCAAGAACATAAAGGGCTTGCGCAAGTGGTATTTTTTTTGTGATCAAAACATCATGCAAAAATGGTTCAGATATTGTCACAATACCAGTTGGCACATTCGTATTTCCTTGAACGTTTTTATCCTTGATATAGTCTACCCCAAAAGAAACCTTCTGATCATTGTCACTAATATATGGATTTTCATTCAAAACCATATTACAAAAATTATAATATAGTTGTTTTTGATCCCAATATGGCAATTTTGTATTATCTTTCATCAAAATATCAGCCAGCAAATCCCTGCTTTTCGCCATTTGGACTTGTCTTTTCACTTCCTGTGTTTCCTCAAAAGTACTTTTCACCATAACCTTCTCCTAGTTAAATGTATTTTAACATATACAAAATGATTGTGTAAAGTAAAAA
>JAZRDJ010000043.1:0-2499 GCA_045660245.1 Clostridia bacterium
GGAGAACAAAATGCAAAATATAAAACAAAAGAAAAAGACACCAAAAAAGACAAATAATTCATTTCATGACAAATACTTCGACTTTTATGACGATGTCAAACATGAAAGAAGAAGCAAAGATATTGAGTGGTAAATCAAAAAAGAGAGGTGAAAAATACATCATCTCTCTTTTTTTACAATATTTTTAACAAACCAAATACCGGTTATCCCTGCCGACATTTGTGTTGTCATGCTTTCTATCATCAAGTGTTTTGATTACATGCTTTTTGTCTGCATAGCGATAATCTTTGCCAAGTTTCTCAATTACTTTTTCAATCACAACGTGACTCGGCACATCAATCACATTTTTGTTGACTTGATTTTGGTAAAGAACGTAGTCACTGTCTTCTTTGAGTGTGTCAACCTCAACAAACTTGTCATTGATTTGCGTGATGCTCACATGTTCAAGCACGCTTCTGATGTATTCCTTGTTTCCCTTGAAAGAAATGAGTTGTGGGAACTCTGGTTTTGGAATGATATCCTCTGCTTTGGTTTTTTCATATTTTTCAAGCAATTTTGAGACACGTTTCAAGTGTGCAACTTCCATCTCGAAATGTTCTTTCCAAATTCCCTTGATATATGTGTCACTTTCGTCT
Source organism: Clostridia bacterium (assembly GCA_045660245.1). GTDB lineage: Bacteria > Bacillota > Clostridia > Christensenellales > UBA1242 > RGIG3872. The sequence continues at coordinate 636 of JAZRDJ010000043.1, forward strand.
TCCATCGCTGAATAATACAAATAGCACTCAACATACTCATGCATGAGCCAGTGCTCAAGCCATGTTCCATTCGGATCATTCAATGATTCATACTGCGTCACATGCTCTTCTTCAACCATTGCAATTTCTGCGAACAATTTTCGACCATAATCGTTTTTGTACATTTGAGCCATGTTCATATAAAAATTCATTGTTTGTTGTTCCGCCGCAGTGATGATCATTCCCACACACTTTGAATATGGATCTGCTTTCTTGTTGTTCATGTGGGATTTTGTGTTTTGCCTTGGGTTTCTGTGTTCTGCAATGGTCGGCCTGCCAGGAATAATCTCGGTGTAATTTCCAACCAAGTTTTCTGCTTCAATACCATAATCCATTTTCAAAAGGTTCGCAAAACGATACAGGTGATCAAAGTCTTCCAGCAATGCAAAATCAAGTGCCGCTTTGTTGTTCTTATCTTTTTCATTCTGGGCGAGTATTGCAGTGAGGTCGATTGCTAGTTGCTCATAGGCAATTGTTGTTTCCAAAATATTTTCGTTGATCGGTTTCAAACACGAAATTCTCTTTTGTTGCTGTTGCTCTTGATTTCTGATATATGCAATTTCCTTTTTGAGTTCTGGATCTGTGCAGTGCCTTGCAAATTGATGCAAAAACCACTGTTGTTCAAACTCACAACCATTGAGCAAAATCACTCGTGTTTTGGTATAAGGCGCAGTGTCCTTTTTCTTGTATGCCTTTGGATACATCTTCTTCCAATCCATGACATAATCTTCTACTTCTTTTGAATCACATTCAAATGGGTTCATAACTTATCCTCCAGATTTTTTTGATTTTATACACAGGAGTATTGTCATCACCACAAATTTTTAAACATATCACATGATATTTGTTTGCTTAATTACAACAAAACAAAATCATTTCTGTATTTTCATAGATATATTATAAGGCTGTCAGTTTTTTATTGAATCTATTAATTATACAAAAAAAGAACACCCATGACTGAATGTTCTTCCTTTGTTAATTTTGAAAGTTTGCTACCAAGCAAAATCTCTTTTATTTTTTATTCACAATTTCTTTTCTGAGACGTTCATACTCTTCATCAGTGAGACCACCCATCTCCTTGATTCTGTTGAGTTTTTCAAGTCTGGCAATCATCTTGTCCATATCAAAATCGGTCTGTTCTTCTGTCTTTTGTTCAGTTTTTGCTTGTGATTGCTCCATTTCTTGATATCTTTGTTGATATTGTTGCATTGTGTAATTTTCAATTTGTTGCTTTGTTGTTGTGTTGTATCCCACAAGAGCAACAACACCAATCACAAGTCCAGCGAACAAAAACATAACAATAACCCATGCAACAATTCTGCCCTTGAAAAACACTGCTTCCTCATCTGTGAGACATGAATATTTCTTGAATTTCACAAATGCCAAATACAACAAAACTTGTGATGCAATCATAGAAATAAAGTTTGTCGCAAAAAAACCAATTGCTATTGCTTTTGCATCTTCAATAAGTGTTGGTGTCACTTCAACAGTATCAATGAGACTCACAACAAAATTGTCAAAATCAAGTATTGATACAACAAGCAAGATTACTGTAAAAATGCTGTAAATTATTGCAGTAATTAAAGAAATAATACTAACAGCATTGAATGATCCATTAATTTTCTTTTCCATTTATTTTCTCCACAAAAAGATTATAATCTTTCATTTATTTTTTGTCAACAAGCCACAAAATTAAACACTTTTCAAGTCACAAATCCAAATACTTCTCAAAACCAGTTATATAGTCCTTTGCATTGTTTTTGAATCCCTCAAAAACTTCTGGCCTTCCCATTTGTTCAGCGTACTTTCTGGCTTGAATTACAGT
>JAZRDJ010000044.1:0-3383 GCA_045660245.1 Clostridia bacterium
GGAACAAAGTATCGTGGTTCGATGGAAGAAAAACTCAAGGGGCTCATTGAAACCATTGCTTCAAACAAGGACATCATTGTGTTTATTGATGAAATCCACATGCTCGCGCAAGCGGGTTCAAAAGAAGGTGAGATTTCGCCATCTGACATGCTCAAGCCTTATCTCGCGCGTGGTGAGTTTCAGACAATCGGCGCGACAACTAATGATGAGTACAGAAAGTTCATTGAAAAAGACAAGGCGCTTGAGCGCAGGTTTCAGCCAGTGAGTGTTCTTGAGCCATCTGAAGATGATTGCAAAAAAATCCTCATGGGCATCAGACCAAGTTTTGAAAAATTCCACGGCGTCAAGATAACTGACGATGCAATTGATGCTGCGGTGACTCTTTCAGTGAGGTACATCATGGACAGGTATTTGCCTGACAAGGCGATTGATCTGGTGGACGAAGCATCTTCAAGAATCAAGGTCAAAAAGATCGGATCAAACCCTGAAATGGACAAACTCCAAGATGCTCTCCGTGAAGTCAATGCGAAAAAAGAGCGTGCGAGTGAAAGAGAGGATTTTGGGCTTGCTGAAGAACTCAAAAATCAGGCCGACGATATCAAGGCTGAAATCATGGCGCTTTCTGAAGAACTGGGGGCAAAAACTGGCACTCTCAAAGTGACAGGTGAGGACATCGCGGGGGTTGTGTCAAAGTGGACAAAGATTCCGGTTTCAAAACTCACAGAGTCTGAAAAAGAAAAACTCATGAATCTCGAAGATCTCTTGCACAAGCGTGTGATCGGTCAGGACAAGGCTGTCAAGGTGGTGTCAAGTGCAATCAGGCGTGCAAGAGCCGGACTCAAAGATCCAAAGCGTCCGATTGGTTCGTTCATCTTTTTGGGGCCAACGGGTGTCGGAAAAACAGAACTCACAAAGGCGCTCGCTGAATGTTTGTTTGATGACGAAAACATGGTGATCAGGCTCGACATGAGTGAGTATATGGAGAGTCACAGTGTGTCAAAACTCATTGGTGCACCGCCTGGATATGTTGGGCACGATGACGGCGGACAACTCACAGAGCAGGTTAGGCGTCACCCATACAGCGTTGTGCTTTTTGATGAAATCGAAAAGGCGCACCCTGATGTGTTCAACATTCTTTTGCAGATGCTTGATGATGGAAGGCTCACAGACAGCATGGGCAGAACAGTGAGTTTCAAGAACACAATCATTATTTTGACTTCAAACATTGGTGTGTCTTCGCTTCCAAAGCGCAAGCAAACACTCGGTTTTGGTGACGGTGCCAATGAGAGCGTGAGCGTTGAAGAGCATTTGATGAAATCGCTCAAAAATGCGTTCAAGCCAGAACTCTTGAACCGCATTGACCAGACAATTATCTTTGAGCGTCTTTCTGAAAGTGACATCACAAAGATTGCTGGCATCATGATCAAGAAACTTGAAAACAAACTCAAGAGCAAAAATATCACGCTTTCCTTCACGAAGGGAGCAATGAAAGAAATTTTTGAAAAGGGTTATGACCCAGAGTATGGTGCAAGACCTCTCCGCAGATTCATTGAACAAAACGTTGAGGACGGTCTTGCTGAGGCAATACTCTCTGGCAAGATCGATGAGGGTGACAATGTCGTGATCTCGTTCAAGAATTCAAAGTTTGTGTTTTCACCAAAAACTGAAGAGTGACCCCAAAGTTGAACAAAAGTATACAAATGCAAAAAATATGCAATAATTATTTGGTGAATAGTTCAAAGGTATTATATAATAATTATAGAAAGTTTTGGACGTGAAATTTCGCCTTTTGAGGTGGAAAAGCAAGGTTTGATGTTTGCAAAACAAGATGATTTGAAAGTGTTCAAAATTTTCTGAAAAAATTTCAATATTGCAGAATAGAAGGAGGGAAATATTTTATGAAAATTGAAATTGTTGAAAGAAATTATAGAGCGAAAGACAGACTTGAAGATTTGATCCACAAAAAGATCGAAAAATTCAGCAAATACCTTTCTGATGGTGCATCAGCAAAAGTTGTTTTGTCTTCTGCAAAAGATCGCTACAAAATGGAAGTGTCTGTGACTGACAAAGGACTTTTTGTTCGAAGCGAAGTTGAAACTGACAATATGTATGCAAACCTTGATCTTTGCCTTTCAAAGATTGAAAGACAAATCGTGAAACATTCTGAAAAACTCACAGAAAAGAACAGATCAATTGATCCACTTGAACTCATGTTCTTTGACGAACTCCCAGAGTTCCACAAACCAAAAATCTCAAGAAGAAAACACTATGATCTCGTTCCAATGAGCGAAGAAGAAGCAATGGAACAAATCGAACTTGTTGGTCATGATTTTTATGTGTTCTTGAATGAAGCAACACAAAAAGTCAATGTGATTTATGCCAGAACTGATGGCGACTTTGGTTTGATAGAAACAGAGATTTAGGGGAGGCACGACCCTAAATCTCGTGATATTTAGTGGAGGAACGACACTAAATGTCGTGACATTTAGGTGAGGCACGAACCTAAATATCGTGATATTTAGTAGAAGAACGAACCTAAATATCGTGATATCGAAATCTTTTTTGAATTAAACAATATTTAAATTTACCTCAAGGGCGAAAGTTCTTGAGGTTTTTTGTTGCAAGAAAAGTGGTGGCATGATAAAATGTGCATATGGAAAAGATGAAAAGTGAAAGTCAAAACAAAGAGAAAATTGTCGTTTCTTTGAGAAATTTGTGTTTCAAGTATTTCAAGGGGCAAGATGTTTTTGCTGGTGTGAACATGGACGTCGTTGCGGGTGAAAAAGTTTTTGTGTGTGGTGGCAGAGGTTCAGGAAAGAGCACGCTCATGGATATTTTGTCGGGGCTTGAAAAGGGGTGGCTTGGGAGTGCTGATGTGCTTTCAAAATGTCCAAAGGACTTTTGTGCATTGGGAGAAAAAAAGCACATTGTGTACTTGCCGGAAAAACCGGTGTTTTTTGAAAACAAGAGTGTGAGATACAATTTGGATTTTGCTTGCGATGTGATCGGGCGCGAGCGTGTCACTGATGAGGAGTTCCAAAATGTTCTTTTGGATTTGGGGCTTGTGAGTGATTGCAAGGTCAAAAAACTCTCAAAGTTGCAGGCGCTCAAACTTGAAGCGATCCGTGCGAAACTCAAAAAGCAAATTGGTCTTTTGCTGATTGACAGGTCAAGCGATTTTTGGGCAGAAGAAGATCATTGCATGGCAAAGCAAATTTTTGAAGATCTCATGAGTGTTGCAGAGACTGTTCTTGTCACTGCAAAAGACAAAAATGATGTTGATTTTTTTGGTGGTGAGAATGCAATAATATATTATTTGTGGCTTGGGAAGGCATACCTTTATACCTCGTTTGAGGAACTTGAAAAGAACCCATCAGAGATGA
>JAZRDJ010000045.1:0-21130 GCA_045660245.1 Clostridia bacterium
GGTTTCCACGGCGTTTTGAAACGTCACCCATAACGTCACCGAGGTATTGATCAGGAACGGTGATTTCAACGTTCATGATAGGTTCGAGAAGAACTGAACTTCCATTTCTGAAAGCGTCCTTGTATGCCATTGATCCAGCGATCTTGAAGGCCATTTCAGAAGAGTCAACTTCGTGGTAGCTTCCGTCAACTACAGTTGCTCTGAAGTCAACAGTTTCATATCCAGCGAGAACTCCGCTCTTGGCTGCTTCTTGAATACCTTTATCAACAGCAGGAATATATTCTTTTGGAATAGATCCACCAACTGTCTTATCAACAAATTCGTAGCCTTTTCCTGGTTCAAGTGGTTCGAATTCAACGATCGCATGACCATATTGACCTTTACCACCAGATTGTTTAATGTACTTACCTTCAGCACGAACGGCTTTGGTGATTGTTTCACGGTATGCTACTTGTGGAGCACCAACGTTACATTCAACCTTGTACTCTCTCTTCATTCTATCAACGATAATGTCGAGGTGAAGTTCTCCCATACCTGAAATGATTGTTTGCCCAGTTTCTTTGTTTGTTTCACGTCTGAAACTTGGATCTTCTTCTGCAAGTTTTGCAAGAGCGTTTGCCATTTTTTCTTGGTCAGCTTTTGTTTTTGGTTCAACAGCAACTGAAATTACTGGTTCTGGGAAATCCATAGATTCCAAAATGATTGGATTCTTTTCATCGCAGAGTGTATCACCAGTTGTTGTGTCCTTAAGACCAACGATAGCAACGATATCTCCAGCATATGCTTCTTGTTCTTCTGTTCTTGAGTTAGCATGCATACGAACAAGTCTTCCGATTCTTTCTCTTGAATCCTTGTTTGAGTTGTACACATATGAACCAGCAGTGAGTTTTCCAGAATAAATTCTGTAGAATGTAAGTGTTCCAAATGGATCCTTTGCAATCTTGAACGCAAGACCTGCGAGTGGTTCATTGTCAGAAGATTCTCTGTGTGCTTCATTTCCGTCCATATCCACACCTTTTACGGCTGGAACATCAAGTGGACTTGGGAAATAATCAACGACAGCGTCAAGCAATTTTTGAACACCCTTGTTACGAAGTGCTGTACCACAAAGTACAGGTGTAATTGTGAGTGCAATTGTTGCTTTTCTGATTGCAGCCTTGATTTCTTCTTTTGTGAATTCTTCACCAGCGAAGAATTTTTCCATGAGATCATCATCGGTTTCTGCAATTGATTCGATCATTTTTTCACGATATTCTTGAGCCAAATCTTTCATGTCATCAGGAATATCAATTGTTTGCATGTTTTCACCCTTATCATCAAGGTAAATAACAGCGTTCATTTCAACAAGGTCGATTACACCTTTGAAATCATCTTCTTTTCCGATTGGAAGTTGAAGAGGCACTGCGTTTGCTTTGAGTTGCTCTTTGATTGAAGCAACAACTCTGTAGAAATCAGCACCAAGGTTGTCCATCTTATTGATAAATGCAATACGAGGAACACCATATTTGTTTGCTTGGTTCCAAACTTTTCTAGATTGTGCTTGCACACCTTCTTTCGCAGTGAAAAGTTCGATTGCACCATCGAGAACCTTCAAACTTCTTTCTACTTCAATAGTGAAGTCAACGTGTCCTGGAGTATCAATGATATTGATCTTGTGATCTTTCCATGATGTTGTAGTAGCAGCAGAAGTAATTGTGATACCTCTTTCTTGCTCTTGTGCCATCCAGTCCATTGTTGCTGTACCATCATGAGTTTCACCAATCTTATGGCTCTTTCCTGTATAGTACAAAATTCTTTCAGTAGTAGTAGTTTTACCAGCGTCGATATGTGCCATGATACCAATGTTTCTAATCTTATTGAGTTCAATATCTCTTGGCATATAAATCTCCTACTAATAAATACTGTAAGTATTGCCATAAACGCACAAACTTACAATTAATATTATATTTCATTTTGAGAATATTTCAAAACGAATTTTGACATATTTTAAAAAACTTAAAATTTTTAGTAATTTAATATAACACATTTCCTTTATGCACGTAGTCATAAGGGCAATTTTTATAATCTTACCATCTGTATGATGCAAATGCTTTGTTTGCTTCAGCCATTCTATGAACATCTTCTTTCTTCTTGAAAGCACCACCTGCTTGGTTGTATGCGTCCATGAGTTCGCCAGCAAGTTTTGCAGCCATTGTTCTTTCAGATCTCTTTCTTGCATAGTCTACAATCCAACGAATTGCAAGAGTTTGTCTTCTTTCTGCTCTGATTTCCATTGGAACTTGGTATGTTGATCCACCAACACGACGAGCCTTAACTTCCAAAACTGGCTTTACATTTTCCATTGCTTGGTTAAAGATTGCCATAGCATCGTTTCCAAGTTTTTCTGCCATCATATTGAATGCGTCATAAACAATTGTTTGGGCGATTGATCTTTTACCATCAAGCATAATTTGATTCACAAGTTTTGTTACAACTTTTGAACCATACACTGGATCTGGCAAAACATCACGCTTTTGAGCGGCATTTCTTCTTGACATAGTCTATTCTTTCCTCCATCTTATTTTGCGAGTTTTAAACTCTTCTAATCTTACTTAGGCCTTTTAGCGCCATATTTACTTCTTGCTTGTTTACGGTCTTTAACACCAGCAGTATCAAGAGTACCACGAACAATGTGATAACGAACACCAGGAAGGTCCTTTACACGACCTCCACGGATAAGTACAACTGAGTGCTCTTGCAAATTGTGGCCAATGCCAGGGATATAAACAGTACCTTCCATCTTGTTTGTAAGTCTAACTCTTGCGATCTTACGAAGAGCAGAGTTTGGCTTCTTTGGAGATGTTGTAGTTACTGACAAGCACACACCTCTTTTTTGTGGGCATTGTTCCAAAATTGGAGACTTTGCTTTCACAGATTGTGGCTCACGACCCTTACCATGTCTGATGATTTGGTTAATGGTTGGCATAGTTCTACCTCCTATAATAATAAAAAGCGTTGAATTTTCTCTAAAAGCCCCGTGAGGAAATTCTTGCATAAATTCATACCACTCGCGAGTACACACCACGCACCACGAGGGCATAAAAATACCCAAACATGACATTTCATGCAGGAACATTTTATCACGAGAAAACAAGATAGTCAATAATTTTTGAAATTTATTTTGTTTTTTTGAGTTTTATAAAAATTGACAATGGTTATTGAAAAAAATAATGCTTCATGATATAATGAATTTACTATAAAATATAGGAGTGCGTATGGGAATAGTTAACAAAATAAAAAAATTCTTTAATGCTGACAAACCAAACATGGAAGAATTGCAACAATCTTATGAACAGGATTTTATTTGCAAAAACAAAAACACTAAATTTATTTTAGATAAAGTTTGGGATTTTAAAAATCCACCAACAAATCAAAGAATTGTGTTTATTCCGGAAGGTGTCAGATATCATGCCCGTGAATGTTGTTATGGAAACATTCACGTTGATGAATGTATGATTCCTCAGTCACCAGCGACTCTTTTGCACTGTGTCACCAATCTTACAAGAAAAGAAAAACTTTCTTATGGAAAAACAAATCTCAACGACTTAACACATCGACTTTTTAAAATTGCTGAAAATGCAAAGTTTGGCACAAAAGAAGAATGGAGAGATGCGATTTATGAGTGTGGCAAACACATAACTCAAAATTTTTGGAATGAGCAACCAAACCTGTTTACTGTTGAAAGATTACAGAAAGTAGATTGGAAAAAAGTCGGCGGTGAATTTAAACGTGCAGGATCACTCCCACCATCTTATGACAAACAACCTGCAGATGTTCAAATTTATACTGCTCCAGATGGATCAGCAAGAGTCAAACTCAAAATGCAATCAAAGACATCTCCAAGTTACAGAGTTTTGTCAATTCGTTATTATGATATTTCTGAAGCATTAAATAGTGAGATTCATTTTACTGAAAACCCAGAAATTTCAAAAGTGTGGAAGAATGTTTATAAATCACTACTTGATCAACAATTGTGGAGAATGAGTATATACGACGATCCTCGCTATAGAGATATTAGTGATAAAAAAACACCATCGGATTATCAACTCTATGCACAAGCAAACGGATCATATGAAAAGATATAATTCATTACAATAGATAAACAATAGAAAAAACCACTTCGAATTTGAAGTGGTTTTTTCTATTTTATTGCTGAATTTTTATTCTTCAAATACCCAATTTTGTATTCGAGTTTTTTGATTTTCCCAAGAACAGGTGCAAGTTCCATTGGAAGTTCACTCTCAATTCTTGACAGGATTTTGATTTTCTCCCTTTTGGTGAGTTCATATTCAAATATAAACCCTTCTTTCAAAAGATCAACATCCAAGAGAAGTCCATAATTATAGAGTTTATTGAAATCTGTTTTTTGCCTATATTCATCAATGGCAAAAATCAACACTTCAATACTATCTTTAACTGTTGAACCTTTGATTAGTCTGAAAAGTTTTTTCTGCAACCTTTTTGGCAAAATTTGAATGAGCGCCTCAAAAGTTTCCTCATAATACTCGTCACTCAAGTTTTCTGAGATCCTCACAATATACGACAAACTATCAATATCGCTAATTTTGAGGATATATTCATAATTAATGAATCCTTCGTCAACGTTTACTATTTCCCAACCAATAGTGCTTGCAAGATTATGTAAAGTCATTGCCATAAGCCCACACCCACTCTTATACCTTTTCTTCTTCGGTTTCTGAGGCTTGCTCTTTTTGAATTTCAACGAATTTCTCTTTGATAGAACCCATCACTCCAAGAACATACTCTTGATTTCCTTCTTTGTCATTGAAGTAATCTTTTTCTCTAATCTTACTTTCTGCGAATTCAAGGGCTTTGATTACAATGTTTTGAGTATCTTTTGAAACTTTTTCAAACTTGCCCATTAATTTTCTCAAATACTTTGAATCCTTTTCAGATAATTGTTCTAGCAAATCCTCATATTCAAGACCGAGTTGATTTGCTTGAACAACTGTTTCAATCCTGCCCATTTGACCATCGACTGGAATTAGACTACACTTTGAAGTTTGTGTGTTAAAAACCTGATAATGTGGTTTGTTATTTATATCAACAACATCAAAATATCTACCATCAGCCACAGCAGCAACGAACAATTTATCTTTAATCATTGATTCTTGTTCTAATGTACTTGATATTTGTGCGACCATAATTAATCTCCTTCAACTTGTATAAATTTCCTTACGGTTGTTTTATAACTTGCTTCTTCTTGTGAAAGGGTTATATTTTGATTTTCTATTTTTGAGTCAGCGAGCAACACAATTCTCTTTGGGTTCATCCCCAGAGCCTCTTTGTATGTGCAAGGAGCAGCAAAATCACTCTCAAATTTGATTGCCATATTCACATAAGACTCTAAATAATCTTTACCTTTCAAATATGCTTCTTCAACAGTATTCCCACTTGTAACAATATCAAGATCAGGAAACAATACTGTATATTCACCAGCGTCCTTATCTTCAAATACAACCATTGGATAAACAAATCTTTTCATAAATCCACCTACAAAATATATTATTTGTTTTCATTATAACACTCAAATTTTATTTTGTAAAATGATTAAAGGCCATATTGAAAATAGTTTTCTCTAGCATGATTTTATTGTATCACAAAATGATGTTTTTGTAAATACCAAAACTTTAAATTTTTGTCTTATTTTTGTCCTCAGATCATCCACACATATAAATATATCTATTATACTATATTTATTCATAGAAATCATTATATTAAAATAAAAACGAGGGAGAAATCCCCCTCGCATAATTGCTATTTTGTGTATACATACATGTCTGCATAAGATGTCTTGATTGTCACAGTTTTCAAATTGTTGTCAATTGTTTCTGATTTGATCAAACTTGACTCTTCAAACAATTTTGTGCTCTCTTTGTAAACATACGCATATCTTGATTTTGTTGAAGAAAAATTATAATTAAAATCTGTGATTGAATTTGTTGCAAATGTCAACACAACATTTTTACACCTATCTTTTGTGGTTATATTAATATCATCTGTTATTTTGTCAACTTGAACATCAACATCTCCGTCTGCGACAATATCAATTTTACCAAGAATACCACTTCCAACAAATCCACCACCGCTTTCAATATTGACACTTGTGACATTGTTGCCAGTCATTTCAATATCGCTGTGAGTACTTGTCAATTTTACAACACCAGACACATTTCTTGCAAACACTTTACCCGTTGTCGCTTTCGCCGTTGGATTGTTCACAATCTTTTCGGTTGTCCCAAGATAAATATATCCACTTTTCGTTTCAACCGCAAGAGCGTTTGTTACTTCTTCAACAGTGACAACACCAATACCACCAAGGATATTACAATCTTCAACAGACCCAACTGTTATTGCACTTCTTGGGTTTTCAATCGAAAGTTTTTTTGCTTTTCCAATATTGATACTTCCCACTTTTGTTTTGATAGTTGTTGTTTCAGATCCAGAAATTTCGTCAATATGCACATTACCTGAATATGTTTCAATATTTGCTTTTGTAATGCTCAACTTTTCACCATCTTTTGCCTTGAGTGATCCAGATGTTGATTTGAAATTAACAACATTATTTGCAGATCCAAGTATCAGACTTCCGTTGCCCGTTTCAATGTTGAGTGTTGATGCAATTTGTGAATTAATATTAATGTTGTATGTTCCACCTTTTATATTTAAAACCCCAACACTAATATTACTTTCAAGCGTAAGTTCTTGTTTTGTCACAATTGTGAGCATATCCGCATTCACCGCACCTTCAAATGAAACTGATCCTTTTGTATCAATTTCAATTTCAGATTGCTTTGAACTTCCAGCCGCATTGTACTTTACACTTGAAGTCTCTGAAACAACACTAATCTTTCTACCAACAAAAGATTGAGGTAATCGAACTTTCAAATATTCTCCATCTTTGTCAGTTTTGTTTGCGTAAATAAATGCTTTGAGGTCATGTGCTTTGATGTAAAGATCGCCACCCTCAACATATTGCTCAATCCTTTGATCTGTTCTTGGCGTTGTTGTGAACCCAATGAATTCTTGTCTGTATTCAATTTCCACGCGGTCAAGTTGCCATTCATATGATATTTCAACAGGTACTTCAACAGACTCAATTATTACATTCCCGCCAAAAGGATCGGATAATTTTCTGTAATAACTATCATCTTGATTTGGTGCAACGTACCTTATTCCAAATATCTCCACACCGGGTGCCAAAAACATGATCACCGCACATCCAACAACAAAAAGCACAGCACAAGCAAGTATAATGATTATAATCGACAAAACTTTTCTTGCCATTTTTCATCCTCCCCGACAAAGGCTTTTATTCAAGGACAGCCTTAATTCGTCTTGTACCTGCTGACGAACTTTCTTCCTTTTTAATCACAAATTTGCCCAGTTCACCAGTGTTTTTCACATGCGGACCCGTGCAAATTTCTTTTGATGCATTTCCAATCGTATAAACGCTGACAACATCTGGATATCTTTCAATAAATTGATGTTCTGCACCAATTTCAACAGCATTTTGTTTTGGCATTTCTTCACATGTGACATCAATTTTTTCAGAAATCCAGCCATTGACGATAGTCTCAACCGCTTTGAGTTCTTCCTCTGTCATTTTGTGATCGCAAGGAAAATCAAAACGAAGTCTTTCTGCTGTGATATTTGATCCTGCTTGATGACACTCTGGGCCCAAAACTTTTTTGAGTGCAGCATTCAAAAGGTGTGTTGCCGTGTGGTACTTTGTTGTCATTTCACCAGTATCAGCAAGACCACTCTTGAACTCTCCAGCAGGAACTGCCTTTGATTTTTCTTGATGTTCAGCAAACGCTACCTTGAACCCTTCTTCATCAACGGTGTAACCATTTTCTTCTGCAAGTTCAACAGTGAGTTCAAGTGGGAAACCAAATGTATCATAAAGTCTGAAAGCGGTCTTTCCATTTATTTCGTTTTTCACAACTTCACCATTCTTTGCGGCAAATTCTTTGTGTCTTTCAATTCCAGAAAGAACTTTGCCGAACTCCTTGAGACCTTGTTCAATGGTTTTGTTAAATTTGTCTGTTTCCTTTTGAATTTCAGCAATAATATAATCTTCTTTTTCGATGAGAAGTGGATACGCTTCGTTATACACCTCTTCAATGAATATTTTTGCAATTGAAATAAGTTCGTTCGTGTCCATTCCCATCTTTTTTGCGTGCCTGATTGCTCTGCGCATCAAGCGTCTCAAGATGTAACCAGCGCCAACATTGCTTGGCACAATTCCATTCATGTCACCAATGAGCATAACCGCTGTTCTCATGTGGTCAGCAACAATTCTCATTGACTTTGTTGTTTCTGTATCCTGACCGTACACCACTCCAACCTTTTCAGAAATAAAAGATATCACACTTTCATAAAGGTCTGTCTTGTAAACATCAGTGATGCCATTTACATACATAAGATTTCTCTCTAGTCCAAATCCAGTGTCAACATTTTTGTTTTCAAGTTCAGAGTATTTGCCACCATCAAGTCTTTTGTATTGCATGTAAACATCGTTGCCAATCTCTACCCATCTTCCGCAATCACAAGTCACATCACAATTCTCACAGCATGGATTGTCGTGACGTGGATAGAACCATTCGTTGTCTGGGCCACAAGGTGTTCCAACAGTCCCTTCAAGTTCCCACCAATTGTCTTTCTTTGGAAGATAAAAGATATTTTCTGGCTTTATACCAATGTTTTTCAAAAGATCTACAGTTTCTTCATCTCTTGGTGCATTTTCATCACCTTCAAAAACTGTACAACAAATTTTGTTTTTGTCAAACCCAAGTACATTTGTCAAAAACTCAAAAGTCCATGCAGTCTTTTCTTTTTTGAAATAATCACCAAGACTCCAGTTTCCCATCATTTCAAAAAATGTGCAGTGACTTTCATCACCAATGGATTCAATATCGTTTGTTCGCACGCAGCCTTGAACATTGCAAAGTCTTGTTTTTCCGCTTGGGTGTTTTGCGCCAAGCAAGTATGGCATGAGTGGTTGCATTCCTGCAACATTGAACATAACTCCTGTTGTTCCATCACCAATCAACGATACGGCACCAATATCTTCATGTCCTCTTTCTTTGTAGAAGTTAAGCCATGAATTTCTAAGTTCTTTACTAGTTATTTTTTTCATTGTTATTTTCCCTTTCTTATTTTGCTTCTGGTTTATACGACCCTTTGAGACCAACCACTTCATTGAACACAAGGGCTTCTGTTTTACTATCAACATTATCAAGCGCATAGTATCCATTTCTCATGAATTGATATCTATCCTCAAGATTGTAGTTTATTCCAGCCTCAACATATGCGTTCTTGTTGATCTTGACTGAATCTCTGTTATAAACAACTTCACCAAGTTCGCCTCTTTCATTGGTTGAACCTTCACCATCGGCGATCAAATTCTCAAATTTTCGAACTTCAACTTTGGTTGCATAATTTGCGTTGAGCCAGTGTATTGTTCCTTTCACCTTAACCTCAACACCACTTCCTGATTTTGTATCTTTGTCATATTCAGCATAAACACATTTCACTGATCCATCTTCATTCAAATCATAACCAGTGCAAGTCACCACATAAGCACCTTTGAGGCGCACTTTATTTCCAACATAAAGTCTGTGATATTTTGGTGGTGGAGTTACTTCAAAGTCACTTCTTTCAATCCAAAGTTCTTTGCTAAACTGATATGATCTCTTTGTTGTTTCTTCACCATTTTGTGGATAATCTTCAAGGATTATTTCTTCTCCATCACCTTCATAGTTTGTGATCACAAGTTTGATTGGATCCAAAACCGCCATAACACGCCTTGCTTTTTCATTGAGAGTGTTTCTCACGAAATAATCAAGCATTTCTTTTTCACAAATTGTGGTTGTTTTTGAAAGCCCCGCTGCCACAACAAAATCAATCAAACTTTGTGGCAAAATACCACGTCTGCGAAGCCCACGAAGAGTAATGAGTCTTGGATCGTCCCAACCCCACACAATTCCTTCTTCAACAAGGTGCTTGATATTTCTCTTTCCAGAAACAGTGTTCTTGATCAAAAGGTTTGAATATTCAATTTGTCTTGATTTGTTTTCAAGTCCACTATTTTCAACCACCCAGTTGTAAAGTGGTCTGTGATCTTCAAACTCAAGTCCACAGATTGAATGTGTTACACCTTCCAAACAGTCATCTAGTGGGTGAGAAAAGTCATATGATGGATAAATATTCCACTGTCTACCAATTCTTTGATGCTCGAGATACTGAATTCTGTAAATTACAGGATCTCTCATGTTAATGTTTGGGCTCGCCATGTCAATTTTGGCTCTCAAACACCTTGAACCTTGTTCAAATTCACCATTCTTCATTCTTTCAAAGAGATCGAGGTTTTCCTCAACACTTCTGTTTCTGTAAGGGCTGTTCGTTCCTGGTTCTGTGAGTGTTCCCCTTGTTGCAGACAATTCTTCTGGAGACAAGTCGCACACATACGCCTTGCCTTCTTTGATGAGTTTCACTGCAATCTCATAGTTTTGTTGAAAGTAGTCTGTCGCGTGATAAATCTTACCCCACTTAAACCCCAACCACTGAACATCTTCTTGAAGAGCATCAACATACTCTTGTTTTTCTTTGAGTGGATTTGTGTCATCATAACGAAGGTTGCAAACACCTCCGTATTTTTTTGCTGTGCCATAGTTCATGACAATGTTTCGAACATGACCAATGTGCAAATATCCACTTGGTTCTGGTGGATGTCGTGTTTGAATTCCACCATGGATCTTTCCCGCCAAAATGTCTTTATTGATTTCATGTTCAATGAAATTTGTTGCTTCAATTACTTCTGCTTTTTTTGTTTCCATTTCCGTCTTTCCTTATTCCTTAAAACTCGTCATAAATATCATCTGCACCAAGTGCCGAACTCACATCTTCTGGCATCCCACCAAATTCATTATCGCCTGGAATGTCAAAAGGTATATCATTTGGCATTCCTGCAAATGGATTGTTTTCTGGTGGTGCTTGTCTTGATTTATCATGTTGCTCACCATATGCATTGATGATGCTTTGTTCATTCGCATCTTTTGCAAGATTGACAAAAGTTGTTCTTGAGCCGTCCCAGCCCAAAAAGAAACTTCCTGGCTCACCACTTCTGAATTTTGCAATGATGAACTCTGCCTCATATGAACCGTCTTTCTTGCCTTGCTCCTGATCTTTTTCATCTGGTTCTGTATTTCTGTGAATGAAGATAACCATGTCAGCATCTTGCTCGATTGATCCAGATTCACGAAGGTCAGAAAGCATCGGTCTTTTGCCTTGACGCTGTTCAACGGCACGAGACAATTGTGAAAGCAAGAGTACTGGAACATTGATTTCTTTTGCAAGAATTTTCATCTGTCTTGAAATGTCTGCAACTTCGTTTTGTCTATTGTCGGTCTTTGCATCACTCGTCATGAGTTGCAAATAGTCAATCATGATAAGATCAAGGCCTTTTTCACGTTTGAGTTTTCTACATTTTGAAATAATTTGTGATGGCTTGTTGAGAGATGAATCATCAACATAAATATCACATTCTGCGAGTTTCTTTTGCGCTTTCCAGAGTTTGCTCCAATCACTCTCTGTGAGATCACCTTTCAAGGCCTTTGCCATTGAAACACCTGAAACTGAACAAATCATACGCTGTGCAAGTTGTTCCTTGCTCATTTCGAGTGAGAATACCGCACATTTTGCACCTTCATTGAGTGCAGCATTTGACACAATGTTCATCGAAAAAGAGGTTTTACCAATACCAGGACGAGCCGCAATGATCACAAGATCAGATTTCTGAAGACCATTCGTTTTTTGGTCAAACTGATGAAATCCAGTTTTGAGACCTCTGCTCATTCCTCCATCTTTGAAAATCCTTTCAAAAACTTCCATCGTTTCTTCAAAGGTTTTGTTCAAAGCAACGAGTGAACTCATTTGTCCTTTTTCTGAAATTTCAAAAATTGTCTTTTCTGCAAAAGAAAGTGCATCTTCGTCTCTGCCATAAGCCACTTGAGAAATATCTGTACACGCTTTGATGATTTGCCTCAATGTGCTGTCTCTCTTCACAATGTCAATGTATGTTTCTGCATAAGCGGCTGATGGTACAGCATTGGTGAGAACAGTGATATAATTCATTCCACCAACATAATCAAGTTTGCCAATTTTTTCAAGTTCGTCACAAAGAGTGATCATGTCAACTGGTTCGTTTGCGGTATAAAGTTTCACAATGCAATCAAAAATAATACCATGTGTCTCACTATAAAAATCTTTGGTTGTAAGTTTCGCAACAATATTTGGCAAACAATCAGAATCAAGGAGTGCAGAAGACAAAACTGCTTGTTCAGCCTCCAAGTTGTTCGGAACAACTCTCGCCGTTTGTTGTGTATTTTCTTTTTTTGCCATTGTCTTTCACTCCTTTTGATAATTTGACGCACGAATACCAGCGCGCGCGAGTTTATAAATATATATATTAAAGTATAAATTTAATGTTCAAAATTGTCAAGCCCATTTGTGCAAATTGCAAATGCAAAAAAGACACAAAAAAAATCAAGGACCAAAGATCCTTGATTTAAAATCATACAATTAAATTGTTTTGTATGGGAGCAATGCCATAACTCTCGCTCTCTTGATTGCATTTGTGAGTTCTCTTTGATGACGAGCACAAACACCTGTTGTTCTTCTTGGAATAATCTTTCCCTTTTCTGTAATGTATCTTTTGAGTTTTGCTACATCTTTGTAGTCAATTACTTCATTTTTATCATTGCAGAAAGCACAAACTTTTTTTGGTGTTCTTTTTGCTTTCTTAGGATTTTTGTCATCATAAGAAGCAGCATTGTTATTTTTAACTTGCTTTTTCATGAATATTTCTCCTTAAATAATAATTTTTAGAATGGAAGATTGTCGTCATCAATTGGTTCAAACTTGCTCACAACATCTTTCTTCTCTTCTGCTTCGCCGTCGTCAGCAATATCATCAGTTCCATTGCCACGAGACGCCAAGAATTCAACTTCATCAGCAATGATTTCAGTCATATATCTACGGCTTCCATCTGTCGCCTCATAAGATCTTGTTTGTACACTTCCTGAAATTGCAGCCTTGCTACCTTTTTTCAAATATTTGTAGCAGTTTTCTGCTTGACCACGCCAAACGATAATTGGAAGGAAATCTGCTTCTCTCTCTCCATCGTTTCCTGTGAATCTTCTTTGAACAGCCAAAGTGAATTTGCAGAGTGATACTCCATTGTTTGTTGTGATGAGTTCTGGATCTTTTGCAAGATTTCCAATTAACATAACTTTATTCATAATCTTTCTTCCCTTTTACTTTAAAATTTTCTTCTTTTGCTTACTTCGCTACGATCATATGACGAACAACGCCATCAGTGATGAGCAATTGACTAGCGAGCATTTCTGGAACAGAAGCGTTTGCTTTGAAGTTCATCAAAACATAATATCCTTCGTTTTGGAAGTTAATAGCATAAGCATACTTCTTCACTCCCCATCTTTCAGGATCTTGAGCTTCTCCACCATTTGATGTAATCATTGCTGTGATTTTTTCAATGAGCGCTTCTCTAGCGTCATCTGCAAGTGTTGCATCAAGAATGTATAAAAGTTCGTAATTCTTCATGATTTTTACCTCCTCATGGACTCATTCGGTTGAAAATTTCTGCACAATTTTTTGCACAAAAAAACTCTCAACAAGGAATTGTTGCGTTGATTATAACATGTAAAACCAAATATTGCAAGCCTATTTTACAAAATAATTAGATATATTTAAACATAATTTTAGGTTGACACTTGTTTTAAATTTGTGTATATTTTGAATATAAATTACTGATAAAAACATTTAAGGAGCGATTACAAATGGCAAAATCAAGCAAGAAGAAAGACTCAAAACTCACTGGACAACTCCAGATTGAAGATGTGATTGATTCTCCTTCAAAAAAGATAGAAGAAAAAGCAGAAAACACCAAGACTGAGGATACAAAATCAGTTAATGTGGAAAATATCACTGCTGAAGCCACACCAGAAAAAAGTGATGAGGTTTTGGATCAAAAGCCAGCAAAAAAACCAAGAAAATCTCTTGTCAAAAAAGAAAATCAAACAACGCAGGAAGAACGTTCTGAGCAAACGGAACAATTACCGGCTGCAATGCTTGAAAACAGACAATATAAGAGAGCGTCAAGAGTAAAATCTGGAGAAACCAAGACTGCAACCAAAAGGGCACTCAAACTTGAAGAAAAGAAACCAATCAGAGTGAGAAGAATCAAAACCAATCACAAAGAAGGATTGACTCAAGATCAAGTCAATGACAGAATTGAGAAAAACCAAACAAACTTCACTCCAAACAAAAACGTGAAGACATACAAAAAAATCTTCTTTGAAAACATTTTTACATTCTTCAACTTGCTCGTAACCGCGGTAACCATCAGTTTGATTTGCGTGAATGCTTGGTCAAACTGCATGTCATTCGTTATCATGGCAATCAACACAGCAATTGGAATTTTTCAAGAAATCAGAGCAAAAAAGACCATTGAGAAATTGTCACTGCTCACCGCTCCAAGCGTAAAAGTTATTCGTGAAGGCATGGAAACCACCATCACAACTCACGAAGTTGTTCTCGATGACGTAATCGTTCTTTCAACAGGAAAACAAATTGTTGCAGACTGTACAATTCTCGAAGGTTCGATTGAAGTCAATGAAAGTATGCTCACTGGCGAAAGCCTCCCAATCAGAAAAAAAGTTGGTGACACAATCCTTGCTGGTTCTTTCGTTGTGAGCGGCAACTGTTTTGCAAGAGCCGAAAAAGTTGGTGAAAACACATACCTTCAACAACTTTCAAGCAAAGCAAAACAATACAAAAAACCAAAATCAGAACTTTTCAATTCTCTTCAAATGATCATCAAGGTGATTGGTATCCTCTTGATCCCTATTGCAATTTTGATGTATATCAGCAACTTTACACTCACTGATCAAGACATAACAAAAACCATTGTGAAAACTGCTGGTGCAATCATCGGAATGATCCCATCAGGGATGTTCCTCTTGTGCTCTGTTGCACTCACTGTGTCTGTCATCAAACTTGCAAGACGCAGAGCGCTCGTTCAAGACCTTTACTGTGTTGAAATGCTCGCCCGTGTCAATGTTCTCTGTTTGGACAAAACTGGAACAATCACTGACGGAACAATGAAGGTCTACAATTGCTTGCAAATCAATGATACACCTTTCACCCTCAAAAGAATTGTTGGTTCAATGCTCTCAGCACTTGGCGACAACAACCAAACAAGCCAAGCTCTCATAAATTACTTTGGTTACAACAAAGAACTCAAACCTATTTCAACTGTTCCTTTCTCATCATCAAGAAAACTCAGTGCTGTCACATTCGAAAATGCAGGAACATATATCATGGGTGCACCTGAATTCGTGATGCCAAGTGGCCTTGACGAAAAGACACAAAACATGATTGAGCAATATGCAAAAGACGGATACAGGGTACTTTTGCTTGCTCATTCAAATGCAAACATTATCAAAGACAATCCACCATCAAACAGATCTGCTGTTGCAATATTAATACTTGAAGACAGAATCAGAGATGACGCCATTGAAACAATTTCTTGGTTCAAGAAAAATGGAGTAAAAGTAAAAATCATTTCTGGAGATAATCCACTCACTGTTGCAGAAATCGCGAAACGTGTTGGCGTTGACAACACTGAAGCATTCATAAACCTTGAGGGCATGAACGAAAAACAAGTTATCGCAGCGGCTTCAAAATATACAGTATTTGGCAGAGTTACTCCAGAACAAAAGGCAACTCTTGTAAAAGCCCTGAAAGCACTCGGAAATACTGTTGCCATGACTGGCGATGGAGTCAACGATATTTTGGCTCTCAAAGAAGCAGATTGTTCAATCGCAATGGCGAGCGGAAACGAGGCTGTGCGTGCAGTGTCTCACATGGTGCTCATGAATTCAGATTTCTCAAGCATGCCAGAAACAGTTATTGAGGGTCGCAGAGTAATCAACAACGTTCAAAAAGCAAGTTCACTCTTCTTCATGAAAACATTGTTCTCTGTTGTATTCTCAGTGTTGACACTACTCTTCCGTATACCTTACCCACTTGAACCTGTTCAACTTTTGATGCTTGAATTCTTCGTCATCGGTATTCCAAGTTTCTTCCTTGCGTTCCTGCCAAACGACAAACCGATCGAAGGAAAGTTTATTTACAATCTCTTCAAAAACGCACTTCCTGGTGCTGTCGCACTCATTGTGAACACCATTGCAATTTATCTCTTTATTTATTTCACTCAAGGAATATTGACTGGTGAATCAGTGATTGACACAACAATTTCAACAATGATCTCTCTTGTTGCAACATTCACTGGACTTGCACTACTCTTCAGACTTTGCAAGCCAATCAATGCCCTCACAGGAACTGTTTATGGCGGAATGCTCACAGCAATACTCATTTGCATAATATTCTTCCCAAGTTTCTTTGTTCTCATCAATATCGGAATCACAAACACACTTTGGGTGATCATTCTTTCAATTCTTGCACCAACACTTATCAACACATTCTACAAATTGTTTGCAAGAATCAAGTTATAAAAATAAAAAACAAAAAACCATTGCCGAATTTGGCGATGGTTTTTTTGTTGCGTTTTTTGTTTTAGTACAAATTATTCACTTCACAAACAACATTATACTCTATCGTTCCAACATAACCATTGTCCCCCATGAGCGAATGGTGAGCGTCCCAAACACTATCATATTTTCGATTCAAATTGTCAGCGGCTTCAAAAATGTCAAAACCCAGTTTCTGGGTTTCTTTGCAAAGCCTTTCTACAATATTTGTGACATAATCTGCTATTTCTTTTTTGTACTTTTCTATGGACTTGTTGTTCTTTTCATAAAATAACCCATTGTTACCTTGTCTTGAATCTGTTATTTCATAAATTCTTGCGCCATCTATAGTAATTTTGATATCTACACAAGGCTTGTTATCACGGAAGACATAATTGTATTTTGTGTGTTTTCGTCTCAAATTCAATCCAAGTTGAACTTCGTTGTAGTCATCATCAACAAAAGTGAACGAAATATCTCCATAATACGATGTTGGCAGTGTTATGTAGTACCCAAGCAATGTTTCCTTGTCTGAAATTTTCGAAACCAAACTGCCATCTCTGAAGAGATAAAGATCGTTCAAAAAATCAATTCTTGCTTGTCCCTTTCCAGACCCCTCACCACCTTGTGATCCGCCCTGAGATTCACCACCACTTGATCCGCCGGAAGATTCACCAGATCCTTGTGATCCACCGCTGACACCACCAGAAGAAGATAAACTCACACCAGTTGAACTTTTTGACATTTGAGATCCAGATCCATTCGATTGTTCGTTTTCATTTTGAATTTTAATCCCACTCAAAACCAAACTTTTTGACAATCCATAAGCACTGTCGTATACTTTTGCAACAGGAATCATCAAACCATTAATGTTTTGTTCTTTGTCAATGAACAATCGTTGCATTGAAACCGCAACAGTCATGTCAAGATCTTTTGTTTTTTGAATTGTTTCTTTTGCGATCTCATCGGTGACAAGCACCAAAATATTATCCGCCAATTTTTCACTTCTGTTGAAATAATCCAACTGGCTAATAATATTCTCTTGAATGAGTCCCTTCCCCAGAACAATAAAGTTTGTGTGAGACAACGCATCCGTTTTCCCAATTTTGTATGCTATTTTATTGATACAATCAGCAATCGATTTACCCTTTTCGCTGATGAAATCAATCTTGGCTTCACCTGAACCGCCCTGAATTGATGGTGAAGGAATGACCGCCTGCGCGGTAACTTCATACTCTTCTTCTGTTTTGTCAACTGCAAAGCCTGTGATAATTACACGCATTGTGAGTTTCGCATGGTTTGAAAGACTTTGAGGGAAAAAAAGACAAAGAATTATCAAAAGAAACATAAAACCATATCTGTTCAATAACTTCATACTTTTGCCCCCTTTGCTGTTTTTTGTTCGTTAAGTTTATCAGGACTCAAGTTTTTGTCGTTCATCCTGTAATGAGAATGTACACATATCAAAAGAACAAAAGGCAGAACATTTTGCACCAAAATGCCAAGTATCGGCCCGATAGTAATTATCCCACTGAAAATATCCAGTTTGCTCTTGAAAATGAAGTTCGTGTTCAAATAAAGCAGAATTAATATCGTGTAAATAATAATATTGATCTTTTTTGTCTTGAAAACTTCTTTAAAGCACGTTGCACTGCAAAACACAAAAATTCCCGCTGTGAGAATTGTTGCAAGTTCCGCAAACAAGATCAAAAACCAGTCTGGCCTTCCGATATCGAGGGACAAAAGTGCAAACTGACTAACTTTCGTGAGCCAATTCGGCTTGAGTGGCGTAATGTTTCCATATATCCCATAAAAAACAACAAACGAAAAAGCAACGAATAGCGCACTGAGGAAAAATGACAATTTAATTCTTCCCCATTTTTTATTGCCTTGATCTTTAATTTTCCCCATCAAAATATAGAGTATTGTGAAATTTCCAAACCATAATGTAGACTTATAAAACCCTTCAAAAACCGAAGAAACAACAGTTTCAGTCACTGGCAAAATTTGCGAAAGATCTGTGGTCGTTGCTCCAAGTAGAAAAAGCCCCACAACTCCAAATGCAATAACAGGAAAAAACATTTGGCACATCCGGCCAATGTTTGTGAGACCACTCACAGCAATTGCACCCATGCTCACAAGCAAAAAGAATGCAAAATATTTCCATGGCAAACTGTCAAAAATAATGTCTGCGAAAACCTCATGTACAGATTCATACGGAAGTATTGCAGTCACAAAAAAATAAATGCCGAGCAACGCCAAAATCACTTTTGTCATGAACTTCCCGATCGTTTTTTCAAGTAGTTCAGGAAGTGTGAGTCCGTTGCTCATGTTGATAATTTTGAGTGACAACAAAAGAAAGAATCCATCAATCACCAAATACAAAAGAACAACAACCCAAAACCCTTTGCCAGCAACATCTGACAAAAATGATGGAAGACGTTGAAACTTTGTTCCTATCAAACAAATGAGCAAGAGAAACATTGCTTGATTTTTTGTTATACATTTTGTCATTTATTTCCCCATCCTTTTTTTGTCTTTGCCCAAAATTGCATATGGCCTTGTCTTCATGTCTGTGATCGGAGATTTCGTAATTCCGTCCTTTTTATCCTCTGGGATACTTGGTGCATAAGGAGCAAGATATGGTGAGCCAAATGACGTGATTGATACCAAATAAACCGCCAAAACGACAGATGAACACAACAAGCCATAAAATCCCGCAATACCACCAATAACCGTAAAAATGGATCTAAGTATCGCCGTTTCTGGCACCTGATCAGGAACAATATAAAGAGTGATACCGGATATTGCCACAACAACAATACTTGGAGACGAAATGATGCCAGCCTGCACTGCAGTATCTCCCAAAATGAGCGCACCAATGATTGAAAGAGCCATTCCGAGTTGCTTTGGCATTCTGACTGATGCTTCATTCAAAATGTCAAACAGAAAGATAACAAACAATATTTCAAGCATTGGTGGGAGACTCAAATTTTCCAAACTACCAAGCAAATTAATCAAAAAGTTGATCGGCAAAACTTTGTAGTGATAACTCTCAAGAGCAACATAAAGCCCCGGCAAAAGAATTGAAATAAAAATCCCAAAAAATCTGATAAACCTCGACAATGTTGCCTTTGCTGGTATGTCATAATAATCTTCAACACTCTGCACATCTTCAAAAAGCAAAAATGGAACAGTGAGAACAATTGGTGAGCCATCAACCAAAATCGCGACTCTACCTTCAAGTAGTTTTGAAACTGCAATATCTGGTTTTTCTGTTGTTCCAACACGCTTGAAAAATTTATCCTTGCCTTTCTGCAAAAATTGTGAGATATAAAAACTGTCAAGAATACCATCAATATCAATGCCTTCTATTTTTTCCTGAACAGACTTCACGATTTTTTCATCAACAATACTTTTGAGATATAAAATATTGACAATTGTTTTTGTCTTTTCCCCGACTTGCAATTCAACAATACACAAATCTTGTGTTTTGAGCCTTTTTCTGATGAGCGCTTTGTTTGTATGAATATCTTCAATGAACCCCTCTCGTGGACCCTTTACCACTGCAGATGTTGGAGGCTCTTGAATTGTTCTTTTCATTCCTCCAGCAACCGCAACAAGCAAGGCAAACTCATCATTTTTTGAAATAATGATTGCATTCCCCTTGTAGATTTCATCAATTGCTTGGCTTGTATCAAAAATCTTTTCAACAGTTGTTGTTGCAACAATGTTGCTTTCCAAAATCTCAAGCACACTCTTTTTCTTTTGTTTAGTGACAACATTTGTCGCCCTTGTGATTGAATTCAAAACAGCATTTGAAAAAATCTGTTTATCAACCAAACAGTCAATATAAAAAATTTCAACCTCATGCTCACCAACAAAAAATAACTTTTGGTCAACCTGATTATCTTCGCAAAAATTATTTTCAAATCCCGAAAATTTCATAAAAAAGCCCCACCTTTGTGGTTAGTTTCTGCCACAAGACTATTTTTATGCACAAAAAAACACCCACCAACTGGTGAGTGCCGTTTTGCATCAATTATGCGTTGATTACTCTAAGGATATGTTTGTTTGTAACCATGAAAATGATGTCAAGGATCCAAACGATTGTAAATCCGAAGATAAGACGAATAAGTCCCGCAACAATCTTGCCTTCTTGGAATCTTGTAACAAATCCGCAAATCCAAGATGTTACTGGAATAATTGCAAGAATTACACTTACAAGATAACTAAGTCCAAAATAATCAGATTTCTTTTTAGCCATGAAATTCATACCTCCATATTTTTACTCTATTCATTATATAAAATTTTATGCTAAAATCAAACAATTTTTACATGATTTTCGGTATGGTTTAAAAAAAATTACAAATTTGATTTTTATTCTGATTGAACTTGCTCAAAATTATGTTATAATATACTCAACAAATTTATGGAGAACAAAATGCAAAATA
>JAZRDJ010000046.1:0-10142 GCA_045660245.1 Clostridia bacterium
CATCATTTTCGAGCACTTCAATGATTTTTTTGCCGATCCCCTTGCCTTGCATCTCAGGATCGACATAAATCGTGAACAGGGAACTCTCTGTTTCGCTTCCCCAAAACGGACCAATCGCTCCACACCCAACAATCTTCCCCTCAATCTTTGCGACATAAAAATGCGTCCACGAAATTCTCTGCATGAGCGCCTCTGGTGAGAGCGCATTGCTCACACAATCTTCCACGACTGCCGGAGCATAAAAATCTGGCATTGATGCAAGCGCACTTCTCCTGCACATGCTCGAAACTTCTTCAATTTCCTCTGGTTTCACTCTTTCAATGATCACTCTCTTTTTCTCCTTTCACATTTGTTTTCAATTTGTATTTTCCCGTGCTGTTATGCCTGACATAACATTCGGTAATTCCTGACAATTCTCTGCATTGATTGATTATTTTTTTGCACCATTTTCACGCTCGGCAAAAAACAAATATTGCTGTGCAATGCCGGCAAGAGTATCGCCAAAAAGTTCAATAAAATATTTTTCAATTTCTGTTCTTGTTCTCTCCCCAGCAAAAAAATGTGAGCGGTATACCTTGTTGACCCACGTGTCCACTGGGAAAACATCAAACCTGTGGAACCCAAAAAGCAAAATACAACTTGCGACCTTTGGTCCAACCCCAGAAAGTGTCATGAGCCACTTTTTGATGTCCTCAGTGCTCATTTTCGCAATTTCGTCATAGCACACGCCAACGAGCATCTCTGCTGTCTTTTTGAGATATGGCGCACGATACCCCGCATGGAGCGATGCAAAAAACTCGTCACTTGCATTTGCAATTTTTTCGGCTGTTGGGAACGCTCTGTATTCTCCCATATCTTCCCCAATCTCACACAATGCTTCAACAATCTTTTGAATTCTCTTGATGTTGTTGTTTGCTGAAATTATGAACGAAAAAATGACTTCTTCAATGTCATTTTTGAGGATTCTGATCCCATGCCCTTGATTTGTGGCTGATCGCACCATTTCATGCTTTGAAAGTTCGCGCTTGATGCTTGAGTAGTCAGCGTTCAGGTCAAAAAACTCAATTGCCTTTTCCGTGTTGCTCGTTTCAATCACAGCCACACCATCTCTTTCCTTGACACGCGCATATTCTCTGCCAAAATAGACCACGTACTCTGAGTCTACAATTTTCTTGAATCTGAAAATTTGCCCACATTCCAAAATATGCCTGATGCAAAAATCCTCAAGCCCAGTGATCACAATTTTGTTTCCATTCACTTCATACTTCATGACATTATTATATCAATAGCAAAAAATATTTGCAATAATAACTTCACAAATTGTGTGAAATGATTTATAATATAACCATGTTGTTTGTATATAATAAATTCAAATCAAAAAAATGGGTCAAACTCACCCCACAAAAACGCCACAAGGTTCTTCAGGCGCTCGAGAACAAACTCGCCAAAGAACAAAACCGCGAGCCAGTCGACGTCACCCTGCACGAAAACGCGACATGGAATTGTTATGGCATGTTTGTGGCACGAGGTGACACAAAAAAAATACTCATTCACGAAAGCCTGCTTTTCGATCCAAGAATGCGCTTTCACGCCCTTGAAACCATCATTCATGAAGGCCGTCACGCCATGCAGTACACAAAAGTCATGGAACAAGAACCAAAGTGGTATGAATTCAAGGCAAAACGCTGGAAAGAGAACTGGCAGGGCTACTTTTCGTCTTCGGAAGATATGACGATTTACAACAATCAGGAAATCGAACGCGACGCACAAAAATATACCATCAAAAAACTTCAAAAACTCGCAAGAAAATACAAAAATGAACGCGACTTTGCTTTCACTCTTGAAGCAAATATCAATAGATACGAAAACGCCGAAATGGAAGCCGCAAAAAAATATGGCATCTTCGCACACTGGCGCATCAACCGCAAAGTTCGAAAAAAAGCCAAAAAGAATTCAAAATAAATTATATCAAAAAAACAAACGCCAAGGACAAATTCCCTTGGCGTCTTTTTTATATTTACAAAAACTACCTTTCACGTATGCTCGCAAGCAAAATTCCAGCCTCATTTTTCCACTTGCTCATGGCGTCCATGACCAAATCCTCATACACATGACCACCCTTTTGCACAAAACATTCAATCCCCTGCGCATATTCTGAATCAGACTCAATGCCAAACTCGCCAATGATTTCAGGCTCACCTGCACACCTGTCCATGTCGTTATCGCCATAATTAAACTTGCCCCTTTCAAAAAAGTTCACAAGTACCCCTTTGCTCTTCAAAAACGCGTCCTCAAGGATAATCTTCTCTGCGATCTTGTCAAACTTGTTTGTGATGGTCTCAAATGCCTTTTTTGTGTCAAACCCAGTGGACAAAATCTCGTCTATTGCAGATTTTATCGCATTTCCATACTTTCCAGACCGCATCACACGCACACGCTCGTCAAAACGATCTATTGCCTTGCGGATTATTGGATTATGGACACCTTCTCGCTGGTACTCTGTCACTGAAAATAACTTGAACCATAAAGACTTTAAGTATAAGTGAAAATCAAGATTGTCAAAAATCTTGTATTTTTGAATTAACTTTTCAAACTCTTCACCCGAATAAAGATACGCATCAAGTTCCGTGATGTCCGTGTAATAGTCCTCGTACCCATCAACGTCAGACGAGATAATTTCCTTTCCTTCCGCCTCTTCAATCTCTTTAGAGATGTTCGCGATGAGGATCGCCTTACCCAATTGATCAGATGGTATTTGCTTGTGATACAAATATTTGTGCAACAAATACTCTTGCTCTGCATGCTTGACTTCGTGAGGAACAATCATGAACAACTCCTCTGTGTCGCACATTTCGTCAAAAAGACACCTCACAGTGTTCGCATTCCTCTTGACTCTCGAAGCAAGGAAATGCCCAGATTCACCCGAGAGGTCCAAAACTCTCGCTTTGAGCGTCGGAATCCCGAGCCTCCTCGAGAACTTGTTTTGATACGCCTGCACGACTTTGCCCACACTCTGCTCCTTGTACCTTTTTTGAATGAACAACTCCAAAAGCGCAGGAAAAGTCAAGCCATCAATATCAGTGGCAAACCCCGTCGTCCCAAAAAAACCATGAATTTTCTCATACTTCATGCCACAATTATATCACACCACAAATCCACTTTCAATACCTATTTTTGCTTGCAAACCAACAAAAAAATCATTACAACACATCTTGACATTAATCAAATTCTTGAAAGATACAACGAACGCATTTTTTCAAGAATATATAACAAACACCAAAGCAAAATTTTTGAAATTGTCAGTGACGACATCCGACTTTACAAATAATATTTCACATAAAAAAAGGGAAAGAGATAAAAACTCTTTACCTTTTTTAATATGCATTGTTTTTGGTATTGATAATCTAAAGCATTTGTAATCAATTATGTTTTAAGACTATTTCCCCTCTCCATTGCAGGTTTCACACTCTACATATCCATCATCGCAATAACAATCTATAATTCCACCGGTACAATCGGGATTATAGCAATAACCACTTCCATCACAATCATAACAATAGCCATATCCATCACAATTCTGACACTCTCCAGACCCATCACAATCATAACAAACATCTTCGTTTCCCGCATCTAGGCACCAGCACTCTCCAGTGCCTCTACATTCCTTACATTCTGGATCACCATCACAGGATGAGCAATATCCAGTGCCACTACATTCGCCACAGGACCCAGTATTTCCAGATCCATTACAATCTGAACACTCATGAATTCCCCAACCACCACAATCAGGACATTCAATTTGTTTTATTTCAATTGTTATTACTTGTAAAGTACTTGACTCATAATATACTCTATCAAATTCAAACTCATCTTGTGAGTATGCATTATCATCAATAACTATCTCCCAAAATGAAAATGGTATTTCATATTCAAATGTTCCAAAATAATTGTAATAATCGCTATCATCAAATACAAGATAATTATTGTAAGTGTAAATATCAAACTCAACATAATTTGGAACAATGTAGTAGTTACCATTACAAAAATCACACATATACTCTTCCATATTTATAAATGGTATTTGTATTATTTCTTCTGTTTCATGGTTTTCTAGATCAGTTGCTACAAAATTTAATTCCAAATAGACTTTTTCCACTGCACCAAATTCATAGAAGATGTCAAGATATTCAATTTCACAACCACTTGTTACATTCGAAACCTCTGTATTGAAATCAATATTTGCATAACAATTTCCATTTTCGGTCCAAACAAACGCACCTTCTCCAGTAACCGCTGACGAAATTATGTGTGGTATATCAGATCCATAGATTTCCCAAATATCAATAAAATCAACACTTACACTTGAATTTCCACATGCACTTACCAATCCGCCATTTTCTGCAAGAACCAGCGTTCCACAAGGCGAGAATATCCAATTATGGCGAGCCATCAGTTCAGGATCAATCAATGATTCATCAATGTCTCCATTTGATTCTCTGAGTGAAACATTTATCAAATTTGCATCGTTCATAGTACAATATGAATCACCAACAAGAGCAACAATTCCGCCATTTCTGCCAGCAGTACAAGTATTAATTGTACAAAAATCATATCCATCCAAAGTTTCATTTGCATCTGATGAAATACAAACCCCTACGTTTCCGGCAAAAATCGCGCCACCATCATATTTGGCTGAACAATACCTTATTTCTGCTTCACCTTTAATATTGACAGACCATGTTTCTAGCGGACTCGTAAGCGATTCTTCAAGTTCACAATCAATGCAAATCGCACCACCATAGTCTGCACGGCAATTTTCAATTGTTCCACCAGTCATCACAATCGGAGACACCCCCTGTGCTTCCAACCAACCGTCACTATATACATAAATCGCGCCACCTTCAACAGCATCAGAATTCTTGATTATTCCACCGTTCATTTCAAACCTAGTACCAGCGTTCAAGCAAATCGCGCCACCTCTGTATCTGTGGAGGTATTCCTCACCAGTTTCGTAGTTATAACGCTTTACTGGATTGTTGACACCTTCAAAGATGTTTCCAGAAATCTCACCACCATTCATCACAACCATAGATGAGTCAGTGAGATAAAGCCCTGCACCAATCATGTTCGTTGTATTTGACATAGTTTTGTTTCCTGAAATAATTGCCGCATTGATCGTGACAATAGCCTCACTTGCAATCGCCATTGCCGCACCATTACCACTCACATATTCAGTACCATCATCAAGCAAGTGCCCAATAAGTTTGTTTCCGGTGATTTGAACACTTGTCTTGCTTGCACCTTCACGTCCCAAAGTCAAGTTTGTACTACAAAGTATTCCACCACCATGTCGGTATGCAATATTGTCAGAAATTATACCGGCATAAATATTGAATGTTGAACCAGACACAGCATTGATTCCACCACCAGATGCAGCCTGATTCTTTGTGATGGTTCCACCAGTCATTTCAAATGTTCCAGCGACATAAATTCCACCACCTCTGGTGTTTGATGTTGATTTTATTCCAATGTTGGCCTCAATAGTACCACCACTCATTTCAAATGATGAGTTGCTTGTAACATAGAATCCAGCACCATTTGATTTTGACACATTGCTCGTCACTGATCCACCGCTCATCAAACCAGTAGAGTTGCTGTAAAAATAAACTCCACCACCATAAGTATCTGTTGCCATGTTTGAATCAATAAGACCACTTTGCATATTTAAATGTGATTTGTTATAAACATAAACACCGCCTGCACGAAGCGCACTGTTTCCAGCAACATTTCCACCCGTTAAATTGAGCGTTGACTTGTTCAAATACACACCACCGCCAGCTGCCCCAGAAATGTTTCCATTATACGAAACAAGTATATTGTCATTGTTTGAGTAAGAATAATTACCACCAATCGTTCCACCAGAAAAATCAAAAATTGAACTTGTCAAGTGAACACCACCACCATGAGAAACCGATTCGTTTCCTGTTATTTGACCATTCACCATAGAAATTGTTGTATTTTGTACAGCAATTCCTCCACCAGTTTGAGCCCTGTTTCCTATAATAAACACACTCGTATGATCGATTGTTACATTGCCAAGAGAATAAATCGCACCACCACTACTACCAGAATTGTCCTCAAATTTGCCGGCAGAACCAATACTTACACCACCAAAGCTGTACATTGCACCACCATTTACGTTTGCAATATTACCAACAAAATTAATTTTTGAATTGTTGCTGCTCAAACAAGTTATTGTACTTTCAGAATAAATCGCACCGCCATCAAGCAAACAAGTATTGTTAGTGAGATTTGTATCAAAATATAAATATCGAGAATATCCTTCATAACCCAAACTTTCAAACAAGATACCAGTATACAATGAGATATTCTTGGCAACATATATCCCACCGCCATTTCCATTTGGAGCATTGTTAGAATCAAAAATCACACCCTCACAAGTTACACTGCCATTTGAAAAAATTCCACCACCAGAACCAGTTGATGCTATATTTTCTGAAATGTTTGTTATTTTGCCCGCAATGCGAGAAGGGAAATACAAAACTTCAGAATCTTCAGTGATCCAATCATATTCAAGAATTCTGATACTATTGCTCAATTCAACATTCCCACCAGCAAAAATTCCGCCACCATCCTCTGATGCTGTGTTGTTTTTCACATCCACACCATACAATGCAATATTTTGTGATGCAAAAATTCCACCACCTTGCTTGCCAGCAACATTTTCAACGATATCACATCCATACACAGAAACTGCTGCAGAAGCGTAAATTCCGCCACCAGATTCAGTTGCTGAATTTTGACGAATTTGACAATCAACATATTCTGCTTTCTCCCCAAAAGTGTGACCAGTAGGGTTAACAAAATAAGAAGATGAACTTAAAAAATAAACACCACCGCCATACGCCGCCCTGTTGTTTTCAATTACTCCACCCACAAATGTAAATGATGAACTTGAATATGCATACACACCACCACCATTCAAAGTCGCCGAATTGTTGGATATGGTTGCATCATTGTACATAAATAATCTTGAAGAATAAAGCGTAACACCGCCACCAGATTCATCTGAATGGTTTTCGGTATAAGTTTTTGAGTTAGAAGTAAATGATCCACCTATCATTCCACCATATTGATACAAAGACCCATAATGAACAAAAAAACCGCCACCTAACTTTGCAGTATTGCCAGTGATTACAACATCATTTCCAGGATTTTCTTTTGTTCCAATATATGCAAAACTATTTGTACCAACAATAACTCCACCACCTCGATCATATGCAACATTTCCAACAATCTTAGCATTATCTGTTATTGTTAAAACTTTTCCAGAAGCAGCAAAATAGAGCCCCCCACCAGTCATTGATTGATTTTCAAGAATTAAAGTATCTCCCGAAATGTTCAAATCGTTTTTTGCGATGAAATAAATTCCACCACCACACGCTCCGGCATAATTATGAGAAACCTCTCCACCAGATACAGACACAACAGCGTCATCAGTGCAATAAACACCACCGCCATACGCAGATGCATTATTATGAGAAATCTCACCGCCAGAAAAATCAACACTTGACGTTCCTGCAACATAAATACCACCGGCATAACCATTTGTCGCTGTATTTGTTGAAACCTTTCCACCAGTAACACTCAAAATTGAATTGTTTGAAAGATAAAAACCACCAGCAGTTTCTTTTGCTGTGTTTTCAAGAATACTTCCACCCAATAGTTCATATGTCCCATCATTTACGAACACACCACCACCAGTTGACGCATTGTTTCCAGAATATTCAGTGTTGTCAATAGTGTATTTGCCACCAATTGTTCCACTATAATGCTTTATGGTTGAATAATTGTATATTCCACCGCCATAGATTTTTGCAGTGTTTCCAGTGATTTTCCCAGTATATTCCTTTTGTTCTGTTCCGAGCGAAATTGTGCCTGAGTTGTTGTAAATAGCCCCACCATTGTTGGTAACTGTATTATTTTCAATCATTGTTGTTCCACAAATCACTGCCTCACTTGTTGATGAAAAATAAAGTGCGCCACCACGGTGAGCATTGTTGTTTGATACACTACCACCAGAAATTTCAAAAGTGCAAACTCCCGAAACGCAAATTCCACCACCATTTGTGTCAGCAATGTTTGAATCAATTCGTCCACCAGTCATGGCAATTTTTGACTTGTTATACAAATACAAGCCTCCACCATAAGCATAATTTGCCAAATTTTCAATAATTTCACCATCTGAAATTTCTATTGTTGAATTGTTGAGAAAAATTCCACCAGCACGACGAGCATCGTTGCCTTGCACTGTTCCTCCATCAAGTTTGTATGTTCCACCATTGATATAAACACCACCGGCAGCATCACCAGACGTGTTTCCAGAAACTTTGTCTTCGCCAATTGTTACATCACCACCAATTTTTCCACCAGTGTGCTCAATACTTGCATTCTTGACGTAAACACCACCACCATAAGCCGTCGCAATGTTTCCAGAAACCACGCCACCTTGCATTTTGAGCGTTCCATCAAGAATTGCGACACCTCCACCATTTGGTGCGGTATTCCCCACAATTTGAGAACCTGAACCTATCACGAAATTGTCCGATACAGAATAAATACCACCACCATTCTCATTTCCTGTATTTCCTGATATCATTCCACCAGCAACTGATAAATTTATGCCTGATCCAACATAAACTCCACCACCATTCGTTGTTGCCTTGTTTCCAGTTATTTCTCCGCCAGTTATAGAAATCTGTGCACTACTATAAGCAAAGATTCCGCCACCTTCTTTTTCAGAAGTATTACCATAAATCTTACCGCCAGTAATTTGCAAACTAGACTTACTGACACATATTCCACCCCCAATTATAGCATCATTTTCAAAAATCTCGCCACCTGAAACGACTGTTTGCACTGAGGTCACGATGCCATGATTTCCATTGCCAAAAATCTTTCCATCAGACACATTCAATGTCGCATGTGGATTATTATCCATCCAAATTCCAGCATTTTTGTTTTCGTTTATGCTTCCACCTTTAATAAACACGTTCAAAAAACGAGAACCAGATCCGGCATAAATTCCATAAGTATTATCTGAAATTGTACCACCAGAAATAGTTATTCTTCCACTAACGTTACCAGTCATATAGATTCCGCTGTGATCATTTCCATGGATCGTTCCGCCATTTAGTTCTACCAAACCACCATAGTCATGGTATATACCAGAATCATTATCTGTTATGCTTCCACCATACATATAAACACTTCTGCATTGACTGTGATAATTAGGGTCAAGATTGTTATAAGAACAATCAATACCATACCCGCCATTCCCTGAGATACTTCCTGAAAACGATGCGGTTCTTGTTCCCAAATAGATTTCTGATTCTTCATTCAAGAAAACCCCACCCATTGAACAGTTTCTGATATGGGTTCTCTCACCCTGAAGAATAACACTTCCCATATTTTCAACATCGGTATGTTCCGTATCGTCGTAATAAGCAACACCAGAAACAACAACGCCATATCCATCACTAACATTCTCAACAACTGTGTCAACGAGAGTCAAACTACAACTAGATCTATTTCCAGATACCGAAATTGCATTTCCAGAAGTTACATTCAAGATAGAAGAATTCGATATTGTCACATCTGAATCAGAAATAACAAATTGAACATTTTCAAATTCACAATCACTTATTTTTGCTTTCACATTCAAAAATGTTTGAACAGTCATATCATTGCTATTTGAATTTGAGAAAGTTGTATCTTCAATCACAACTTCAGGCAAAACTTGCGATGCCACTTCACTACCCTTGTTTGCCTCAGGCAACAATAAAGACTCTTTATCTCCATTCTTCACAAATATCAAAGAACACAATGAAACAATCGCAACACAAATTGCAATTGCACAAAAAATTATTATTGATCTTTTCTTTCTCATTTCAAATTTCATACTTTTTGCTCCCCTACAAACAAATCAGCAGACACTATCACGCTTTCACTATTATTACAAGTTTATAATAGCATACCCCCCCCCCCAACTGTCAAATGATTTTATACACTTTTTGAAACTTTTTATATTTTTTCTTATATTATTATAAATAATATAAAAT
>JAZRDJ010000047.1:0-6743 GCA_045660245.1 Clostridia bacterium
GAGATTGTGAACTTGGAAACACTGCAAGTGCGGCCTTTCACAAAAGTATTGGATTTGAGGAAGCAAATAGGATTATTTGTTTTACAAAAAAATTACAAAGACAATGTAAATAAAACTTGACATATTATAATTTATTTAATATAATAGAAATGTAAAGTTTACTTTACTATTTTTATTTAGAGGTTGGATTATGGATAACAAAGAAATTTTGGAAAAAGCAAGTTCAAAAAAAGTCCATGTTGGAGAAATGGAAAAAGAGAAGATCAACAAGTCTTGTTGGATCGCCAATATTGTGGCGGTCGTTGTTGCTGTTTTGCTCGTGATTGTTGAGGGGGCGCTTGGGCATTTTTCAAGTGTTTATGCAATTGCGTCAGTTTGTTATGCTTGGGCAAGTGTGTTTTACTTCATGCAATTTTTTGTGGCAAAGCGTAAGTATGTGGGCATAATGATTGGTGCGATTTTGGATTTGCTTGCATTTTTGACAATGATTGTTTTTTATATTTTGAAATGTGTGGGTATAATTTAATGAATAATGATCTTATTTTGAAAAACAAACTCAAGGAGTTCAGACAAAAAAAGAATTTGAGTCAAGAGGAACTAGCAAGAGTTGTTGGGACAACAAGGCAGACAATAATTTCGATTGAAAAAAATCTTTTCAATCCTTCAGCACGCCTTGCACTCCTTTTGTGTGTTGCGCTTGGATGTAAGTTTGAGGAGTTGTTTTATTTTGATTAAAAAAATATAGGGAAGGAACATCGTGGAAATTATTTCAATTCAGAATGTTTGCAAAAATTTCAAAACTGCAAGAGCACTTGAAAATATAAACATTGATATTCAAGAAGGAGAACTGTTTGGGCTTCTTGGAGTTAATGGAGCGGGAAAAACAACGCTCATTAAAATTCTTTGTGGGCTCACAAAAAAGTCAAGTGGATCAATTGTTGTGGGAGGTTTTGATATCGACAAAGATCTTGAAAATATCAAGGAAATTGTTGATATTTCACCGCAAGAAACATCAATTGCAAGCAATCTCACTGTGCAAGAAAACTTGGATTTTTTCGCAAATATTTATGGCAAGTCTTCAAAAGACATTGAAGAGGAAATTGTGAAAACATTTGGACTTCAAGAGGTTTTGGATCAAAAAGCAAAAACATTGTCAGGTGGGTTCAAGCGAAGGCTTTCGATCGCCATTGCACTCATTTCCAAGCCAAAGATTTTGTTTTTGGATGAACCAACACTGGGGCTGGATGTTTTTGCTCGACGTGAACTTTGGGAGATAATTCAAAAACTGAAAACTCACATGACAATAATTTTGACATCACACTATATGGAAGAGGTTGATGCTTTGTGTGATCGAGTTGCGATTTTATCTCATGGCAGAGTTTTAAATGTTGGAACAATTGAAGATATAAAGGATCGCGCGCAGGCAGACACCTTTGAAAACGCATTCATAAAAATTGTGGAGAAAGCAAATGAATAGAACATTGAATTTTTTAAAAAGAAACTTGAAAGAAGTTTTCAGAGATCCCATAATTTACATTTTTTGCTTGGGATTTCCGATTGTAATGTTTGTGTTGTTTTATGTTATAAACAGTTATACTGGAGGAAATACGCCAACGTTTGAAATTCATTCTCTTTTGCCTGGAATAATGGTTTTTTCATACTCTTTTGTTATGCTCACAATGTCGCTTATTGTTTCAAAAGACAAACAGACATATTTCCTCAAAAGACTTTTTTCTTCACCAATGAAATCTCATGAATATATACTTGGGTATGCATTTGTTGGCATTTTGATTGGCTTTTTGCAGTCATTTGTATGCATTTTTGCAGGTTTTTTGATTTCTGTTTTTGATGGAACTTCGTTTTTGAATGTTGTGCAAATTGTGCTTCTTGTTTTTTCAGAGTTGCCAATTCTTGTCACAAATGTATTCTTGGGAATTCTGATTGGAACGCTATTCAATGATAAATCAGCACCAGGTATTACATCGGTTTTTATCAGTTTGTCTGGAATTCTTGGTGGGTGCTGGATGCCACTTGAAACAATGGGAGCGTTTGAGAATTTTTGTAAATTTCTGCCATTCTATCCATCGGTTTGCGTTGGTCGAATTGTGACAGGTGCAACAAATGCTTTTGGTGTTTATTATTCATTTGACAATGTTACAATATTGGGTATCATTACAATTTTTTTGTTTATGATTATGAGTATTCTT
This sequence comes from Clostridia bacterium, assembly GCA_045660245.1. Classification (GTDB taxonomy): domain Bacteria; phylum Bacillota; class Clostridia; order Christensenellales; family UBA1242; genus RGIG3872. The sequence goes on from JAZRDJ010000047.1 coordinate 2,208, forward strand.
TTGTCTATTTGTTTTTTCAAGAAGACAATGATTAGTGATAGGTAATATTATAGATCTTCTAAATACACAAACAAGTTGTTTGTGTATTTTTGTTTGAGATAGGTTCTTTTTTGTGTTATAATTCAATTAGAGAAAAAATAAACATGAAAACCATACAAGAAATAAATCAGACATTTTGAGAAAAATTATTCATTCATTTAAGGCCAAATACAAGAATGCTATTGAAAGTTTAAAGAGTTATTATCAACCTTAATATTTACATGAATGAAAATTTGTTGTATATTAATGAAATAATAGTTGGAGATATAGTATGAGGGAAGGAAATTATTCTCAAAAGTTTTTGGAAAAAGAAAAAGCATATGCAAACATGATTGAGCCATATGTGAGACATATTCTTGACACTGAAAATGAGTTTTACTCTGAAGTGATTGGCGATGATGAAAATTATTACTATGACAAAGCAAACTTTTCATTTTGTGTGCACAATGATGACATTGAATGGCTCATGGATGATTTTGTAAAAGTTATGCTTCGTGATACAAAATATGCTGAGGAATTCTTGAGCATTTTGAATCTCGAGAATCCAAGAGTTGTGGTTGATTATTCGCTCGGTGATGTCGATGATGAAAATGAAAAGACCTGCGTTGTAAAACGCGGTAAAAGATGCTATCTCAAAACTCCGATTGCGTTTGAAGAGGTTGAGGAAAATATTTTTCGCACAACATTTCATCACATTGCAACAGCATTGCATGAGGTCGCTCATACAATGAATGAAAGCAATACGTCAACGGAGAATATTCTGCCAAAACTATGGGAAAGTGTTGAGATTGAATCATTGTTTATTGAGGATTTATTTTATTTGTACTTGCGTGAAAACGCAAGCCGTGTTGCTTTTGAACTTTCAAATCATTTTTGTGACCCAAATATGACTGAAAAAAACATTAGAAACTGGGTCAAAAATTCCGAGATTGCAAATCATTCGGATTTGTTTGCTCGCACCTCATATGTGATGATGGACGAAGTATTGAATGAGATGGGCGGAGATAAGCCATATATTGCAAGATATGTCTTTGGTGAAGTTTATGCAAGGTGCCTGATTGAAGAGTATAAAAAATTGCCAGAATACACAATGAACAAGTTTTATGCTTTCGTAAAAAACAATGCAAAATTCGAGGATTTTGATGATATTGCAGAATGTTTGTTTCATGATGAAATTTTGAAACAGAAAATGGAACAAAGTGTTGTTGGTTCAGAACGAATTTCAAATCACGAAGTTGTGTTGAAGAAATATGACAAGATTGTTCAAAGTGAAATGGAAAAAATAAAAGAGAGTTTTGGAGACAAAAAATGAAATTGAGCAAATATTTTGTAGATAATTTTTTAACAGTTCGAGCAAATGGTGGGGACAATTGTGTTTTTACAAATTGCCCAGATGAGGTTTTGAAGATTGCACAAGAAACTTTGGAAAAAGAAAATGAGGCAGGAATTGCTCATATTATTCCTTTGTCTAATGGGATAGTCAGCGCTTTTGGAGATGCTTGTGAGGAGTTTGAAGGGTTTTATGTTCCAATTCTTGCAAGGGGGCTTGTGAATGGTCTTGTGATGAAGAGTTTGATTGAGTCAAAATCATCGGAACTCACAGGCCGAGAAAGTAAAATGCTTCAAGAGATAAACCAGGGTCTTGAAGACATGCTTTCATGTGATTCAAATGGAATTATTCATTATTTAAAACGAGCACCTTTATCTTTTGACATAAGTAATTTTGTTGAAAAAAACGGTAGACATGAGATAGTATTTATTTTGCGTGACATGAAAGATAGAAGGCTTCAACAAGCAGTCAATAATTTTTTGTCAGAGCGCTCTAGATATGTGGTCAAGGTATTTTCTGATTCAAATCTCGCCTCATGTCTTGATGAGGGTGGCAATCTTGTTCAATGTCCTCATGATTATGTGAGTATAAACATCAAACATTTTATTGAAAATGAAAATCAGAAATAACGAGTGATTGGAGAAAATATTATGATGGTCAAAGAAAAGGGGATTTACAGACATTACAAGGGAAATTTATATCTTGTTGAGACAATTGCAAAACACAGTGAAACACTCGAAGATATGGTTGTTTACCGAGCACTTTATGGCGACAATTCTGTGTGGGTGAGACCACTTTCAATGTTTGTTGAAGAGGTTGAAGGCAAAGATCAGAAACATCGCTTTGAACTGGTTAAAATCAAGGATAAAACCGGCAGACATTGATCACTTGAAATAATTTTGTATGTGCTCATGCAAATTTGTTTGCCAAAACTGCTTTTTTGTCTATAATAGAGAATAGAAAATTTGAAAGGAAGTAATCATGAAAAAAGTTGCAGACAAAGAAGAGATGCTCCTTGTGATCACTGATGAAGGTGAATCAACAGGAGAGTTTGAAAAGCGAAGTGTGGTGCATGACAAAGAAATTTTTCACAGAGAAGTTGTGCTTTGGGTAATCAACAAAAAAGAACGCAAAATTCTGTTCCAAAGACGTGCTCATGACAAGCGTGCTTGGCCAGACAAGTTTGGTCTTATTGCTGGGCATGTTGTAGCGGATGAATCACCAGAAGATGCTGTAATCAAAGAAGCAAAGGAAGAAGTTGGTCTCAATATCAAAAAACTTGGATACAGGCACTTTTTCACATACAAAAAACTTGAACCACAGAATCATTGCTTTGTTTATCACTATTATACGCTCGCAAATATCCCGCTTGAAAAATTTAAGATTCAAGAAGAAGAACTCACGGAACTAAAGTATGTGGATTATGATGAGTACAAGGAAGCCGTTCATGGCAGAAAACACGATTTTGTTTTCAAGTGGAACGAGTTTTATGATCAAATGTTTTATTATCTTGATGACATTTTTGATGAAGAGTAGGAGACAAATTTATGACGTGGAAAAAGTTGTATAATCTCACAAAAAAATATGTGAATGAAAGAGATGTTTCGCCGTTCATTCATGCTGGACAAGTCGCTTCTGGTATTCTCACAGACAAGGGAAATGTGTACTTTGGTGTGTGTGTTGACAGCAAATGTGATTGGGGGACTTGCGCAGAGAGAAATGCAATAATGGATATGATAAAATGTGGAGAGGCGAAGGTTACAAAAGTCGTCACAATTGATCGTGATGGAAACCTGCGTGAACCATGTGGTCTTTGCAGAGAAGCATTCATGCAACTACACAAGGATAATCGCAAAATTGAATTTTTGCTTGACCTTCAGACGGAAAAGACAATCACACTTGATGAACTCTTACCTAACTGGTGGGGAAAAGACAGGTTTGAAGAATAATGTTAATCAAAATCATGCGCTTGCATGATTTTTTTGTTGCTTGCCGATATTGACAAAAGTGTCTTTTACTGATATTATTATTTCACTTGGGTTTAAGGAGGATTTTATCATGAAAATTGATATTTCAAATGAATTTTATGCAATTAGTGATGAGGAAATTATTGACTTTGTAAATAACTGGGCGATTGAAAATTATGGAAAGGTTTTGGTTGGCGATGATGCGAGAATTTTGAGGAATAGAAAAACAGATACAATCGTTGTTTATTATGAGGGAGCATATGTTGAGGAACTCGATACAAACGCTCAAACGGTTTCTCTTTCAAAGACTGGCTCAAGAATTTCAGATGAGTCTTTCGATGAAAATTTGCTTGAAATTGATTGGAGAAAATATTTGAATGCAAGAATCCCAAATTATCTTGAATTTTTCAAAAAATCAAGATTCAACAAAATAGGTGAATATGTTGCAAAAGAACGTATAGCTCTTGAAAAAGAAATTAGTACTTTTGCTGCTACAGATCAAGATATTGAAAGAGAAAGATAATAAGAAAAAATCAAAAAAGACACTGATAAAAATTCAGTGTCTTTTTTTTTGTGTGATAAATCCGGCAAAATTTTTAGCCCTTAAGGTATTTTTTGAGTTCATTGAAGTGTTGTTCTTCCATATTCTCGATTGCGAGTAGCAATTCCTTGACGTCTTCACTTGCATTTTCGTAGTCCGCTCGGTTTTTGTAAAGTTCCAGAGTTCCCATCACTGTGCCGAGAAGCATCATTTCGGCGAGTTTTCTCACACTGTTGTCTGTGATTGTGCTCATTTGAATGCTTGTCCAAAGTTTTGCTTTTTCAAACCAATTGTTATCTTTGAGGTCAACGTCGTGTTTTTTTGCAAGGTCTTCAATCTTTTCGTTATATTCTTTGTATCGATCAAATTGTGCGTTAAGCAATTTTGAAAACTCTTGTGTGTTGGTCTTTGGTTTGAGGTCTGCAATGGATTGCATTGCTGTTTTTGTGTTTTGATACATTGCGATCAAAATTTCTGATGTTGTCATGTTTTTTATCTCCTTTTTTGTTAGTATGGACAAAAATAGCAAAAATATAAAACAAAGTTTTATTTTCAAAAAATGTAAGTTTTGTTTTTTTTGAGTAAATATTATATATAATAATTTTATAAAAAAATCAATTATTGCATAAAATTGTTTGACACCTGGGGGAGGGGGATGT
>JAZRDJ010000048.1:0-2466 GCA_045660245.1 Clostridia bacterium
CCTTTTGTTTCACCAATTTTATTTTTCTTATGATCATTGATCATGTTTTTGATTTTTGTGTACCATCGTTCTTCCTTTGGCAATTTTATTTGTTCATAAATTGCGGTAATTGAAAAAATCAACAACACTGCAACCGCCCCAATCAACATGAACGTAATCCATGGCATTGCCTCAAATGGCGGAGCGATCAAATACATTGAGTTTGGCGTTGGAAGATTGGCAAGGTGATAAATTGTGTTGATCACCGCCCCATTGATCACAAAGAACAGCAGTCCACAAACGACACTAATTGTGTTGAAAACCCTAAACTTCACTTTCGCAACAGCAAACAAATACAAGCAACCAAGCACCATTACACTATGCGAAAATAGTCCACTAAAAATCCCGTAAGAATCGAGTCCAGAATTGTTGTAATTCACATTGAGCAAAATTCCAAACACCCCACAAACAACACCTGCAATCGAAACAAATTCAGTGAGAATACGATAGAAAACTGTATCCTTTTTTTGAACAAACGATGAGAGCAAAAGAAGCCACATCATCACGTTGCATGGATAAATCGGGAAAAGCATTGGTGATTCAACAAGCGCAATGCCTGTTTGAAGGTAATTAACCCAAAGTTCACTGTAGTGCACGATCACCACCAAAATGGCAATAAGTTTCAAAACAGAGGATTTTGCCGTATCTGTTTTGCATGTTTTTTTGAAAAGCAAAAGCAAAAGCACCGTAACTATTGCTGAAATAACCATGTAGCATATATGAAAAGTATCAAAAAGCATTTATTTCTATCTCCATACTTACAATTAACATGGGTATTTTAGCACTAAAATATGAATAATTCAAACAAAAAACGTATATTTCCCACAAAAAATACAATAAAAAACCACCGAAAGCAAAATTTGCGGTGGTAAATAAATATAATCATGTCGAGGATCACAACTTTTCGTCATAATCTTCAATAATTTTTGTTTCAGAAATATTTTTTGTGAGATCCAAATACCTTTGCACCAAAACATCATGAAGAGGCTTGTCTTTGTTTTCTGGTTTATTCATGAGTTTTTCAAGAGATACAGGGAGCAAAACTTGCGCCACTTCGCCCAACGTTTTCATTTCATGGACGTGCTCTGCAAAAAAATCGAGGTTTTTGATTGATTTTTCAGGTTCCATCAAATACTCAGTCAAAAACAGAGTCCCAAAAACCTCACCCACCACATATCTTGCCATATGTGCTTTTGAATTTTTCAAATCTTCAGGATCAGTAACATAAGTGTCATCTTTTATCTTTTCAATCCGCTCCAAAAATCTCACAGTTGAATTCCTCATGTGATCCAAAAAGCCTTTGGTGAGAATTCCATCGCCAACAAGTCCATCAGCAAAAGGCTGAAGACGCTTGTTTGCAAAGTGTTTGTTCATTTTTGTTTGAGAGCATGAGAGATAAAATAAAAAGACTTTTTCAATAAGCATTGCTTCAATCTCACCAAAGAGTTCTTGCCCCATCTTGACATACTTTCCGTCAAAGTTTCGTGCGCTCACTGCGTGACCACCCTCATGAACTGCAGTGGCAAGTGTGATGAGATTTGTTGTGAGAACATTTCTCACACTCCTCTTTGCAAGGGGAAAAATCACTGTGCTTTTTGCACGTTTAACTTCATGCATTTCACCATTTGCGTTTTTGACAATGTCAATGTTCTCACAAACACCAGCACTATGAAAATTTGGATCTCTTTCATTGAAAATGCGACGAATGTCAAGATTTTGATTTTCACCTTTGATCACGCTGGCAATTTTTTCGGCATAAGGGCTCGCAAACAATCCATTCTTGCAAAAATCTTCAGCGATCCAAGCAAGATCATCAGAAAAAATGTCAAAATCTTTCACAAACGAGCGTTCAAGATCCATTTTGTCAAATCTTTTGATATTCTCATGCAAAGACTTCTCAAAATTCGCAGAAAAAACATCTTGCATGGTTCGTGCAAGTTGATTTTCACGTATCATGAAGATTGTGTTTTCTCTTTGAGATTTTTTCACTGCTGTTATTTCCTTTCAAGTTCTGATTGATCAAATGATTCAATAATGTTCTTTGAGTAATCATAAATGGTTTTCATGTCAATTTTTTCTGCCACTCTGTCGTCATATCTAAAGTTTTTGAGAGAACAGGCAACTTTTTCAGCAAGTGCAAGTGCTGTAATCTGAGAAACAACATCAAGGTTTGTGGCCTCAGTCTTGATTTTCCAGTCGTTTGTCCTTCCGAGCAAAAATGCTGAATGTTCATCCATGACATTGCTCATGTCTGAATTTTCTTCAGTGTTGAGCATTTGTGAAGTATACACGGTCACTGTGAATCTACTTCCCTTGACATCGACCCCATTGAGTTTTTTGCCATAAGTTCTTTTGTAGAGTTCCGCAAGATCAGGATTGATACTGTCAACCATACTCTTCACCTCAACGGTTGGAATCCTGTGAGAT
>JAZRDJ010000049.1:0-3370 GCA_045660245.1 Clostridia bacterium
TGTTTTCAAGCGCCGTCAAATAATCATCAATTGCCGCTGAAAGATTGAACATTTTTTCGATGCTTGAGTTTACTCTCTCGAGCGTCTTTTCACGGTCACGCTTTGAGCCACCACGTGCATCGTCAAGCATATATTCTCTGAATGCATCATAGTCGTAGTCACCGACCATTTCAGCATATGCCTGAATATATTCCTTTGCTTGATACAACGTTCTTGTTGCATCAACTTCGCCATTGTTGCTGTTTGCTTTGTCCATGAGGTCCTCAAGATGCCCCTTGAAACCACCCCTTGTTTCCCAAAGCAATGCATCATAGCCAATCAAGTTGCAAATTCCGTCAAAAAATTCTGATGGATCGTCGTCAGATCCCCATGCATCAGCACCAAAACAAAGTTTGAAGTAGTCAAAAAGCCCATCTTTCATGAGTGTACCATCGAGATCGTCCATGAAATCCTTTGATTCATCCATCAAACTCTTTGCTCTTTCAAGTTGATTTTTGAGGTTTGACATTTTTCCAACCAAGTTGCCCACTCCATCAAGATCAGCACGCTTGACATATGACCATCTTGGAATGCTTCCAGACATATAGTTCTTTAGTGTTGTCACATGCTCATAGTCTGGGTTTGATGCAGAATATCCCATTTCTTTGATTTCTGCCATGGTTGACTCATAAATATTGTCGAGATATTCATCATAATACTGAAGCATGGTTTCTTCAAAATCATCTCTCGAAAACTTCTTGTATATGCTTGAAACCATTTTTTGAACAGTGCTCTCAGATGATATCTTTGAAACAACAATAACTCTCGACAAAATCTCATCTACGACTGCAGGAACCAATGTATAATCAATTACTGCACTGTAGTCAAGTTCATCTTCAATATATTTTCTGATTGCAGAAGCAATCACAGTCGGCTGACCACCAGCGTCATAAACAATATTGCCAAGTGCATCTCTCTCAAGTTCAAAGAAATAGTTAAATTCTTTGTATTTGTCCATGAACTCAAGATATGAAAGTTCCATGTCACTCTTGTGCATGATGTTGCTGTATTCATTCGCGCCTTGCTCTGGACCTGCTGGTCGTCCACCAATTCCCCCATCAAGCATCGCAAATTCTTCTTCATCAATTGTGACATATACATACACAGGATCTGATGAATGAGCACCACTCATCACATCTTCATATGCATCTTCAACAATATCGACATATTTCAACAAGTCATATGAAAATTCACTTGCACCAACAATCGCAATGGTCGCATCAAACAGATATTCAGCGCAAGCCGATGACAAAAGCACCGAACACAAATACGCTTTGTATGTATAGATCTGCTCGTTGTATCCTTTGCCTTCCATGAGATCAATGTTTTCAAAGTATGCAATATCTTCAAGAACCGGAACCATGAAAGCATTGAAAATTTCGACAAAATACTCGATTTGCTTTGAAAGTTGGTGATAATTATCTTCACCAGCAACAGCGAGCAAAATCGACCTTATGTCCTGCTCAGAGAGCGAAGAATGGAATTTGTAGTCGCCGTAATAATCCTCGTTGTTCTCATGAATTTCGTTGAGGAACAACTCAGAAATCATGAGCCCCAAAGGATGAATGAGCGAAGTATCAAACGTCTGACCATAGTCACTGCCAGAAGTTGTGCTTCCGACAATTTCAGAGAGTTTTGTGAGCCAGTCACCAGTTGTGATCAAAAGGTTCACATTGATATCACTATAAATCGTTTGCATGTCATTGATCAACTTTTGTGGCCAATTGACTTTCTTTGTGATTTCAGTCACTCTGTCGTCATAGAACGAATACGTTATTTTTTCTGATCCATCAGGATTTACGATTATGTTTTCAAAAGAACCATTGAGTTTTGTCTTTTTCATGTCCTCAAATGTTACGCCAGGCTCAAAAAAGAAGAATTTGTTTAAACAATCGAGTTTGATCACATTGCCCGTCTCAAGTTGTGCTGGAGATGCACTTGCTTTGAGCATTTCCGAAACACTTTTTGTTTGTGGAAGAATAGCATAGTAGTAGTCGCCAAAACCATCTTTCAGGTTAAAGAGCGCTTCAATTCCACGACTCAAATCTTGAGGGTACTTGCTGTTATTTGCCCCAATATCCTCATGATTTGTTGGAATAACTTTGTAATAACTGTTGTTGATCCTCACAACTTTGTCAATCTCTGTTGTGATGTACGCGAGTTTGTCAGAACGCCACACTCTGCGCTCATACTCAAGAACAGGCAGTTCAATGCCCTTTTCAAGATCAGAGATCGTGTATTTTTGTCTGTCAATTGTGTTGTTGTATTCATAGCGATAAAATTCATAAAGAATGATGAGGTCGGTGTAAGTTGGGTTTGTACTGTAATCTTTTGTGAGCCTCAAGATCGCCTTGTCATTCTCCCAGAACACAAGATTGATTGAATCTTCTTCACGCGACAAAATGTCAAATTTGTTGTCTGAATACTGATTGATTGCGAGAATGTTCGCAATCGTGTCAAACGCGTCAGAAATTGGCGTTGTCGCATCGAGAGAAGTCGGAGAATATTCAATTGTGTAGAATTGATCATCTTCGTCTTCCTCACCTGTGATGCCACTGGCATCACGGTACGTGATTTTGAGTGTTTTTGTGTCTTTGTTGAAATATGTAGTATCAATGTACTTCCACTCAATATCGTCGTCCTTTACACTCTTGATCGAAAAATCAAGACCTGTTGAAAAAGCATATTCGATAAAATCTGCCATTACATAATATTGCTCTGGCGTGCAAAGGAACTTTTCAAATCCGGCATAAGCCGAACTGTTGTACACTTTTTTTGTTTTTGGATTGTATGAAAGTGTTTGACCAAATGATGGGAAATTGCGATACGCAAAATCCTCATACATTGCCTTTCCATCTTCTTTGAAATTTTCATAAACCGCGAGAAGTTCAAGTTCTGCATACCCCTTGAGACTGCCCTTTTCATAAGGATCTTCAAAGTCAAACAAGATCGGTATTCTGTCGCCATTCTCGGCATAAAGCCTGTACTTGTTTGCATTTGCCGTGCTCGCCATAAAGATGGTGTTTCCAAGACTCGGAGCCTTGCCAATGTCTGAATTGAAAACATTGTTGAATCCGGCAAGGAGCGCATTTACAATCACAACCCCACCAATCAAAATCGCTGGGAAAAGCGAAAGCATCAAAAACGATCTGAGCGTTCTGCCCAAAATTCTGCCCTTTGAGTTTTCTCCGTCACCCGTTGCTGCCTTGTACTCCGACATAATGATCGAAAAGATCGTGAAACCAATGATCAGAATAAAAGCCACCACCAAAATTGCAAAAAACGCGTCAATGACGACATCATTTGTGAGGAATTTCACGAGCGGATTGTT
>JAZRDJ010000050.1:0-4434 GCA_045660245.1 Clostridia bacterium
AGATTCCAAGAGTTGATTCTAGAACTTCACCTGTTGAAGGATCCACATAATCGCTCACAGAATATAGTCCAGCGCACGCCATAATCACTGAGTCACTTAAATCAAGAGAAACAGATCCATCAATTTTGCCTTGCAATATATTCTGAATTTCTGCATATAAAAATTCACCATATATTTCATAATTCGCAAAAAGTTTTTCATCAAGAATTTCTGAAATTTCTGTACTTTCTTCAATCTTTCCAACTAACATTGTCTCACCAACAGAAACAATATCACTTAAAATGGTTCCACCCAACAAAAATATTTTCTGCAAATTCAAAATACCATTACATTTTACATTTGCTACGCCACCGCTGACTGTTCCTCCACTCAATATCAAATAACCAAGGTTTGCAATATTCGCCCCAAAATCCGATTCACCTCCAGATATCAAGCCACCTCGCATAACAAATGTTGTTTCATCATCATTCACAAAAACATTTCCACCAACACCACGAGCCATTCTATTTTGATTGTTTGAAATTTCTCCACCATTCATAACAAAGCAACAATCGCCACCAGAAACATATACTCCAGCGCCAAGTGGTTCGACTGGGTAAGCACAATTTCCCTCTATGTAGTTCCCGCTAATCAATGTTCCTTCGTCCATTGTCACATTGCTATGATACATATATATACCAGCACCATGACCATATGTACCACCCTTATCATTGCTTGGTATATAATTGTTTATTATTTGAACACCCGCCAAACGAACCGTTGTTTTGTCTGTTTGAAAACCACCACCATTCTTAGCATAATTCTCTCTTATTGTTCCACCAAGAAGATTCACCACAGATTGTTTGCCTTGTGTATAAATTCCTCCGCCTGATCCATACGCTCTATTTCTTGCAATATCACCGGAATTTATCGTTAAAATACCATACGAGAAAATTGCTCCACCTGACCCGCCTGATATACAATCAGAAATGGTTGATTCACTTATAACGATTTCTGAAAAAGTAGTATTTGATCCTGATCTACCAAACAACGCTCCACCTGTTCCACCTGACTGACAACCAGAGATGGTCGAGTTGTTTAAATAAAGTTTTGCTGTTTGATACAAATATATTGCACCACCAGACGCTTTTGTTTTACAATTTTCTATTGTTGTATCATTGACCGTGAGTATCGAACTTGTATAAAGAGCCCCGCCATTATTTCCCCCTTCACAATCAATAAAACTTGAATTATTTAACATCAATTGCGTATTTGTTAGCAATGCACCAGTCGCCCCTGTTGAAACACAATTATTGAACGCCACATTATTCAAAGTATATGTATTTGAACTCGCATTGATATAAATTCCAGCAACTCCAGATGATGTACAATCCTTAATTTTAAAAGCAGTTGAAGCATCTGATACTGAAAGGGTTGTGTTTTTGATATACATTCCACCCCCATTAGAAACAGCATTGCAACCATCAATGATCAAATTTTTTATAGTCAAGTACTTTTTTTCTGTATAAATTGCACCACCTTGTGCATTTGATGAACATCCATAAAATCCACCTTGATAACATTGATTCTTCTCATCGTATTCACCAATATCAAGAGTCAACGTTCCATAATTACATATTCCCCCGCCATTACTGGTTGCAAAACAGTTTTGTGCCAACAAATCCAAATTAATTTTCCCTGTTGATGTGTTATAGATGCCGCCACCACCAATAGCGTTGCACCCGACAATTTTTGCAAGCACAACCTGATTGTTCTTATCTATTGATGATTCACCAGTAATGGTTTTTGTATTATAAATCGCACCACCATTATTCATTGCTGTGCAATTATTAATCTCTCCGCCATTAAAAACAAAAGTTCCAGTGTTGTAAATTGCGCCACCGTCGTTTAATGACTCACAACCTTCGATCGATCCATTGTATATAGTTAGATCACCAAGATTGTAAATTGCGGCACCATTACTCTCAGACTTGCAATTGCTGATCTCTGACACACTTTGAATATTATCCAAAGTAAATTCGCCTTCAACATAAGCACAACCACCAGAAACAGCAAGACAATTGTCAATTGTTGTCCCCAATACATTAATCATTGAATCAGAGAAAACAAACATAGCACCACCATGAACAGTTGCTACACAATCAGAGATGTTTGAATATTTGATGTTCATTGAACCGCTCTTGCTGTATATCGCGCCACCGCTCTTTGCATCACAATTGAATATTGAAAACAATTCAGCATTCATTGTACCATTATTATTGTATATTGCGCCACCCAAATTTTCCGCATCGCAATTTGATATGCAAAAATTAGATAATGTAAAATCAATGGAAGACATATTGAAAATCGCTCCGCCATTGTTTGACAAGCAATCATTCAAAGAAACTTCCCCATAATTGTTAATCACTGAACCAGATCTCAAATCAAAATAAAAAGCACCGCCATTTGTTGCCGAACACTCTTGGATTGTTAGATTCGATGATATTGACATATTTGACAAACAATATACCGCACCACCATTTTCCGCACTACACCCAGTTATAAGCCCGCCCAAAGCAATTGAGCCTGCTGATATGTAAATTGCTCCGCCATTCACTGTTGTTGAACAGTCCGAAATGTCTCCTGTTACGCCCAATGATCCTGATGAAACATAAATTGCACCACCATTATTTGTAGATGAACAACCGCTTATTTGACCAGATACATTTGCTTGTCCAGATAGTATATAAACTGCCCCACCATTACCCGTAGCAGAACAATTGTTGATTTTTGATGATTCTATAATTGTTAATTTCCCAGAAGAATAAATTGCTCCGCCATGAAGAGATGAACAATTCAATATATTTGACACAATAGAAACTTCTGAATTTGAAGCAACATGAATTGCTCCGCCACTTTTCCCCGCATAGCAAGAAGACATCTCAAAATTTGCAGATCCCGTTATTTTCCCTGTCTCACCATTAAAAATCGCTCCGCCATAATCTTTTGCCATACAACCGTCGATATATGACTTACCAATTATGTTCAAGGTTCCAAGATTGTAGATTGCTCCACCGCTTACGGCATTTTCGTTCACAACAGACTCTGCGACACTTCGCACAATACTCAACCCATCCAAGTCCGTTGTTGATGATGAGGTAGTATAAATTGCCCCGCCATAACTGTTGTAGGTTCTCACGAAACTATTTTCAATCTGCCCTGAAAGAGACATATAGCCATAACTATATATTGCCCCACCATTTTGTGGCGTACTGTATGATCCATCAGCAAATCCAATAATTTTTGCATTTTCCCCCATAAAATAACTTGCATTGGCTTGACGAACAACAACTTGTCCACCTTTTCCCGATGCAGTATTTTCAGAAATAATTCCACCTTGATGATTGAAAACCCCTTCAGTTGAAATCTGAACCGCGCCACCATCATAATTTGCCTTGTTTCCAGATAACAATCCATCATTCATAACAAATCCATCAGAATTTGTATTTCGCATAGTAAACACCGCACCACCAGCAGTAGATGTGCAATTTGCTATTGTTCCGCCATTCATTGTGAATGATCCATAAGAAATAAATACTGCCCCACCAGCATCATTGCTTTTCCCTGTTTCTCCAGTTGTACAACCATCAATTTCACCAGAATTTAAAACAGTCTTTGATGACCCAACGTAAACCGCTCCTCCACGATAATCCGCATGACACTCATTAATGTTGACAGAATCAAAAAACACTTGTGAATTTGAAGAAACATAAATTGCACCACCACTATTACCAGAACAAGATTCAATCTTTCCACCAATATTGGCAACACTTGAGCCACTCAAAAATATTGCCCCACCATATACAGCATTATTCCCTTCTCTTGTCGAACTCTCACCTTTTCCAATAATTGTTGTATTTTGATCTATCGTTAAGGTTGATGCATTTATTGCATAAATCGCACCACCATTTGCAGAACTTGCATTATTAATAAATATACCTGAAACAATTTCGACTTCTCCGCCATCAACATAAATTCCTGAACCATTTTCTGCAAAACAATCTGCAATTGTGCAATTATTCAAAATAAGTTTCCCGCTATTTACAACAAATGCAGAGTTTGTGAAATTTTTGAATTCACAATTGCTTATGACCATTTCATCATCTTTCCCAATTTGAAAACATGTTCCACCGCCAAGAAATTTTGTATCTGAAATTTCAATTCTAACTTCTGGCTCATCAGTCATTGTTGAACTTTGAACAAAAACATTTTCTTGAGAAGATTGGTCCAATTGTACAGACATATTAGAAAAAAAACAAAGTGAAAAAATCACAACAACTGTTGCAATTAAACACGAAACAATAATACTAACTTTCTTGCTTTTTTTCACCAAATCTCCCCATCAATATACAAAAGTAACTAATTCTTCATTTTTTTACTTTTCTTTATTATCTC
>JAZRDJ010000051.1:0-3261 GCA_045660245.1 Clostridia bacterium
ATTCATCCGTTCAGAGAGAACAAAAAGAATGTTTGTGGTTGGGTTGTCAGTCTTTCAAAAAAAGTTCAAAAAGAAGTTGCTCAAGAAAAGATCCTCAAGTATTTGAACAAATCATGGATTGATGAGATTGTGATGAGTACAGGGAAAAGGGGGTCGCCTGAGTATGGTGTGATTGATACGATTGTGATCAAAAATGTTTTTGGAGGATTGTCGAGGATTTCCTTCAAGAGTGTTGAGGAAGGCAGAGAAAAATTTCAGGGCACGTCGCTTGATTTTGTGTGGTTTGATGAAGAGCCTCCTGAAGATATTTATATCGAATGCAAGATGAGAGTTGTTGACAAGTGTGGGGATATTTTTGGAACAATGACACCACTCAAAGGGCTCACGTTTGTTTACAATCAGATATATTTGAACGAGCGTGGTGATGATGAAATTTTTTATCTTTTCATGGACTGGACTGACAATCCGTTTTTGTCAGATGATGAGATAAAGAGGCTTTCTCAGACTTTGTCGGAATCTGAACTTGAAAATCGAAAATTTGGCAGATTTTCTGGAGTGAACACCTCGCTTGTTTACTCCGAATTTGACGAAAATGTGCATGTCATTGATCCTTTTGTTGTTCCATTTGATTGGCAGGAAAACATTTCGATTGACCCAGGACTATCAAATCCTCTGTCGGCACATTTTTATGCCGTGGACTATGATTCGAACATTTATGTCGTTGCGGAGCATTATGAATCTTTGAAGACTATTGAATATCATTCTGAATGTTTGAAGAAAATCGCTGATCGGCTCGGTTGGAAGAGGTCTGGTGATGGAAAACTTGAGGCGATAATTGACTCGGCTGCGAACCAGAAAACTCTCGCAAGTCAAAAGTCGGTTTCGGAACTGTTTTTTGATCACGGGATCAAGGTTAATCCCAAGGTGAACAAGGATTTGTTTTCTGGCATTAATCGTGTGAAGTCTTTTCTCAAGAATGCAAATGGTGAGGCAAAGTTATTTGTGTTCAGGACTTGTGAAAACATGATCCGAGAGTTCAAGTCATATTTCTGGGGAAAGGCGGATTCGCCAATCAAAAGAGATGACCACTCTATGGATGAATTGAGGTATTTTGTCATGACGAGGCCAGAGGGAAAGGTGTTGAAGCCAGAAAAAACGTGGGTGCAAAAGGACAAGGAAAGGTTGTTTGCAAAACTGAGGAGAGAAAGAAAAGGGCTATGAGCCTTTTTTCTTTTTTGTTTTTTGGGAGTATTTTGAAAGAGGGTTTTGAGAATTTATGGAAAGTCGTGAGCAGAAATTTGTCTTTGACAAAAGCAAAATTATGGAAGCGCTTTTGAAGCGTGCTGAGGGGTTTTTCTACTCAGAGGAAATCCTTGAGTATGGCGAACGGGAAGAGAAGAAGAAAGAGGACAAATTGTCATCAAAGACTGCTGAGGGGGATTTGAGCAATTTGTCAGATCAATCAAAAAATAATTCAGAAAATGTCAGTAAAAACACCAAAAACAAAAAACAGGGCGTATACTCTGGTCAAAGTCAAGGGGAAAATGGTGCAAAAATTGCACGTGAAGAGCAGGTAAATCATGAAGATTCCAAAAATCTTGTGCTTCTTAAGAAGAAAGTTACCACGCACTATGTTCCGCCTGATATTGCTGCTGTTAAAATGCTTTTCGAGAATTTTGGGGAAGCGCTGAAAAGTGAAACTGATGCAATTGAAGAGATGAGTGATGAGGAGTTGGTGAAACTGAGGTTGTCGCTTTTGGATCAGTTGAAAAGTGAGTGATGAAAAAAACAAAATAATGGGAGAAAATGAAAAATGAGGATTGACAACACAAATGAAATGTTCAGGTGTGAGCATGTTTGTTGCAAAAATTTTGCGAGCAAGGAAATTTTGATCGGTGGGTACAAAAAGAGTATTTCGCTTTGCAGTGACCACTACATTGAACTCTTTGAACTCATGAAAAATGAGCAAAGGGGATCAAGAGAAAAAGCAATGAAAAAATCAAGAGATAATGTGTGATTTGAGATTTGATGTGAGGAGAAAATAATGAGAAAAAATACAATTTTAAATCAAAAGCGTGCAAAAAAGAGTGAAAAATCTGCAAATGATGGCAAAATGCTTGACAAGTTTGTGTATTCAGAAGAAGAGGACAATGTGATTGTTTCATTTGTTCTTTCTGAATTTGAGAAGCGAAGAAATGAGAGAAAGTCATTTGATCTTGCGTGGGAACTCAACATCAATTTTTTGCTCGGCAATCAATTTTCGTACATTGCTGAAAATGGTGAAATTGAGAAAAGTCCAAAGGCATTTTTTTGGCAAGGTGAAGAGGTGTACAATCACATTTCACCAATTGTTGAAACAAGGCTCGCAAAACTCGGGAAGGTGCGACCTGTGGTGTCGGTGAGGCCAACTGGGGCTGAAGAGCAAGACTTGTATAATGCGAAACTAACAAAGAATATTTTGTCGGTGTTTTCAAGTCGTGAAAAACTTTCAGATGCCATCACTGATGCAACAATTTGGAGTGAGGTCACTGGTACTGCTTTTTACAAAATAACTTGGAACAATGAAAAGGGTGAGAAGTTTGATCTTTCTCAAAGTGAGGTTGTGTCGAACGGTGATGTTGACCTTTCTGTTTGTTCACCTTTTGAGATTTTTCCGGATTCGCCTGCGACTGTTTCTCTCGAGGACATGGGCTCGCTCATTCATGCGAGGGCTGTGCCTGCAAAAGTCATTCATGATGTGTTTGGTGTGGAGATTGATGGAACTGATCTTGACACATACTCTTTTGATCAAGGCACAAGTTCAATCACTTTTTCAGGGAAGTCAAATGTTACAAAGTTTGCAAGAGCCACAAAGCATGATCATGTTTTGGTACTTGAGTACTATGAAAAGCCAAGCAAGGATTTGCCAAATGGCAGATTTGTGATTGTTGCAGGTGACAAACTTTTGCATGATGGTGATTTGCCTTTTGAAAACGGGAAAGACGGCAAGCGTGGTTTTCCGTTTGTGAAGCAAGTTTCAAACTCGCAAATTGGTTGTTTTTGGGGCACAAGTGTAATTGAAAGATGCATTCCGATCCAAAGAGCATACAACAACATCAAAAACAGAAAGCATGAGTTTTTGGCGAGAATTGCGTCTGGCGTGCTCGCAGTTGAAGATGGTTCGGTTGATGTTGACAATCTTGAAGAAGATGGATTGTTCCCAGGAAAAATCATTGTGTACCGAAACGGAAGCAATCCACCAAGATTTTTGGATCCGGGGTC
>JAZRDJ010000052.1:0-8431 GCA_045660245.1 Clostridia bacterium
CATATGTGGGAAATTGGAATGGTAATTGGAATCATTTTATCACATTAGATACTACTGGTTCTATTATTTGGATTGATGAAGATGGTGACGGAAATATGGATAGTGGCGAATATTCTTATGAAGTGATATACTTTTTTACAACTAATTAAAATTTGAAAAGAGCGAAACTCAAAAAAACACCACGGGGGTTTTCCCGTGGTGTTTTTTGTTTGGGTAATTTTTGAATATTTATAAATACAAGGTGCCGATGGTTTTGTCAGAGTTCAATGGAGCAAGGGTGCAGATTGAGTAAATATCGCTGGCTTTGAGATCGATATTCATCGAAATTTTCTGATTTTGATCAAGTTTGTCATAATCTGCATTTGACAAGATGAGGGAGATATCTTTTTGCTTTGCAAAGTGAGACAAGATATCTTTTTTGTCTTGTTTGATGGCAAGAACTTTGACTGCTGGTTTTGAGTGTTTGATATTGTCATAATCTTGTTTTGTGAGTCCAAGCAATGTGTGCAAGATGAGTTTTTGGATTCTTGACTTTCTGTATCTTTTTGAACTCAAAGAGTTGATTGCGTTTTGGGTTGAATTGGACTCTGAAAAAGTCTTTTTGAGAGCATATTCCAAGCCTTCATTCATGCCATGAATTTGATTCAAGTTTTCAATTGGAGTTTGGTTCACATGATATCGAACAAGTGAACAATAAATATCATTGTCAAAAACTGGACTTTTTTCAAGTTGTTCATAGGTGAAATCAGGAACAAAAGATTTGTAATCTTGATTTTTATTTTTGAGTTCAAGAATTGCAGATGCTGACAAGTACTGGTTAAATGGGGTGTTTGCATTGTATCCATTGTCAAGTCGTTTGATGCATCTATATGAAAGCTTTGATTTTTGTTTTTTGATTTCTGCGACATAACTTGATGCCAAGATGTCATTTGGTGATGAGGCGAGTTTTTGTAAGGAAATATCTGATGTTATGTCAGACATAGCAGAAAGATATGCTTCATTATAGTTGATGCCACTTTTGAGTTTTTCTTTGAGTTTTGATTTGAATTCTTGTGTTTCGTTTATTTTGAAATTCGCAAGTCTTTCTACATTATGTATGTTTCCATCTTCAGAGCCAAAGACAATTTCATCAACCCCAATGGCAGACAAGATTTTAATTGCTCCAAAAGCAAACTCATCAGCGCCATTTGTTGCAAAGCAGGTTGGCAGTTCGATCACCATGTCAGCGCCAGCGAGCACTGCAAGTTTCGCTCGTGAAAACTTGTCCAACGAACAAGGCAATCCACGCTGAGAAAAATTGCCACTCATCAAGCAAATACAGAAGTCAGACATGGACTTTGCTTCTTGAATCAAGTATTCATGACCATTGTGCAGAGGGTTGAACTCACAAATTATTCCAGAAATTTTCATAAAATTGTACCAAATATATTTCCTTTTTTTAAAAAATGTTATATAATTCTATTTGTCATTATACAAGAAATATTGAAAATAATCAATACAATTATGGTTTATGGGGGATTTATGTTCGGCAAAAAGAAAGTTAAAGACAAACAAAAAAAAGATCCATTTGGTTCAATTATTGAAAAAGCAAGATTTTCTGGCAAGAGAATTGTACTTCCTGAAGGTTTTGACGAAAGAGTGATTGATGCAGCAAAAAAGGCTTCACTCATGGATCTCTGTCATGTGATTATTCTTGGAGATGAAAGAGTCCTTCCTGAAAAGTTCACAAAAAAGGAACTCAAGAATATTGAGATTATTGATCCAAAAGCAAATGCAAAAAAGCGTGAGATGTATGCACACTCTTACTTTGAACTTAGAAAGCACAAGGGCATGACTGAGGAGCAAGCCATGGAGGACATGAAAGACAACATGAAGTTTGCTTGCATGATGCTCAAAAGTGATGATGCTGATGGTATTGTGTCTGGTGCTGTTTATCACAGCGCTGACGTTTTGAAATCTGCATTCCAGATCATCAAGACTGCAGAAGGTGCAAACAAAGTTTCGTCTTGTTTCATCATGGAAATGCCAAATGACAATTATGGCGAAAACGGATTCATGGTTTTTGCTGATTGTGCAGTTATTGTGAGCCCAACTGACGAGGACATCAAGGACATTGCGGTTTGGTCAGCAAAGACGGCGGAAAGTATTCTTGGTGTAAAACCAAGGGTTGCACTTCTGTCATATTCATCAAAAGGTGCAGAAAATCACCCAGATGAAAATGTTCAAAAAATGAAGAGAGCATACAGTCTGATCAGGCGTGCTGAGCCATCACTTGTGGTTGATGGTGAACTTCAGGCAGACGCTGCGATTGTGGAATCTGTCGCAAAGCAAAAGGCACCAGATAGCGTAGTTGCAGGCAAGGCAAACGTACTCGTGTTTCCAGATTTGAACGCCGGAAACATTGGATACAAACTCGTTCAAAGACTTGCAGGAGTCAAGGCTGTTGGCCCAATTATGCAAGGTCTCAAAAAGCCAGTCAATGATCTCTCTCGTGGAACAAACGCTGATGAGATTGTTCTCAACATGGCAATCACAATACTTCAATCAAACAACACAGTAAAAGGAGAATAAAAATATGAAAACACTAGTATTAAACGCAGGAAGTTCAACAGTTAAATATCAACTCATTGACATGAACACAGAAAAGGTTCTCGCAAAAGGTCTTTGTGAAAGAATTGGTATTGATGGACGCCACACACACAAGGCAAACGGAGAAACTTTGAAAACAGAAAAAACTATGAACAACCATTTGGAAGCAATCAAGGAAGTGCTTGCCATCATTGTTGACGCAAAATATGGAGTAATTTCTGACCTTTCAGAAATTGAGGCTGTTGGTCATAGAGTTCTTCATGGTGGTGAAAAATTCAAGACTTCAGTTTTGATCACTGATGAAGTATTGGAAGATCTCAAAGAGTTCATTCCACTCGGGCCTCTTCATCAACCAGCAAACATTCAAGGTGTTGAAGCGTGCAAAGCGCTCATGCCAAATGTTCCTCAAATTGCTGTGTTTGACACTGCATTCCATGCAACAATGCCAGCACACGCATACAGATATGCAATTCCAAAGGATGCATACACAAAGTGGGGAATTAGACGTTATGGTTTCCATGGAACAAGCCACAAATTTGTTGCTGCTGAACTTGAAAAAGTGATGGGTAAACAAGGCAGATTTATCATTGCGCATGTTGGAAATGGTGCATCAGTTTCAGCCGTGAAAAATGGTGAAGTTCAAGACACTTCAATGGGATATACACCACTTGAAGGACTTGTGATGGGATCAAGATCTGGTGACCTTGATCCAGCAATTCTTGAAAGAGTTATGAAAGAAACTGGCATGACCATCACTGAAACAATCAATTACCTCAACAAAAAATCAGGACTTTTGGGTGTTTCGTGTGTGAGCGAAGACATGAGAGATCTTGAAAACATCATTTTCTCTGGTGAACAAAGTGAGAGAGCAGAAGATTCAAAACTTGCAATCGCTATGCACGCCTACAGAGTGAGAAAATACATTGGATCATACATGGCAGTTCTTGGTGGTTGCGACGCGATTGCTTTCACTGCTGGTGTTGGTGAAAATGGCTGTGAGTACAGAGAGCAAGTACTCGAAGGTCTCGAGGACCTCGGAATTGTTCTTGACAAAAACCTCAATGGAAAAGATTTCAAGCGTGGCGAAAACTTCTTGATTTCTGCTCCAGAATCAAAAGTTAAGGTTTATGTAATTCCAACAAACGAAGAACTTATGATTGCAAGAGATTCAAAAGAAATCGTGAGTGCACAAAAAAAATAAAAATATAATTGACAAAATGGAAGTAGTGTAATATAATACTACTTGCATTTCGAGGGCGAATATGAAATTAGATTTCACGCGAGGGCTGAATCAGCCTAATCAGGAATTCAACTTCACTTTTGAATGGAACTATGACGCAAAGGATTTTGAAAGTGTTCCACACGTTCCACTTGCACCTGGAGAAATCAGGATCAAATACAAGTCAGACGTTGATGGAGTGATATCAATGACTATTGAGTCAAGAATACCATTCAAGTTTGTTTGCGACAAATGTGCAGATGAGTTTGAAAAAAATCTGTATTTGGTTGCGGAAGAAAGGGTTGAACCAGAAAATGACGATTCAGATGGCTGGACGTATGATAGCAATGGAGAGATTGATATTTCTGAAGTTGTGAGTCAAATTGTCCTTTCATCATTTCCACAAAGCGTGATGTGTTCACCAAACTGCAAAGGCTTGTGTCCTGTGTGTGGTGAAAATCTCAACTACGACACATGCGATTGCAACAAAAATAAATTAGGCAAAAACAATCCTTTTGGAGAATTGCTCGGTAAAATACGATAGGGAGGAAAAGACAATGGCAGTACCTAAACATAAAGTTTCAAAGAGCAGAGGCAGATCAAGAGTGGCAAACTGGAAAGCAGGTGTTCCAACTCTTGTTGAATGTCCACAATGTCATGAAAAGAAAGCAACACACAGTGCTTGCGCAAATTGTGGTTATTATGCTGGAGAAAAGAAAATTGCTGTAAAAGCAGATAAAAAGAAAGAAAATTAATTTTCTTTTGAATAAAAATTAATATTGAATTTTTACAGAGTGTAGATTTTGCACTCTGTTTTTTTATATTTTAATAATTTGTACTTAAAATTTATTTATATTGTTTGCGAAAATGATGTTTTGTATTGTATAATACGAGAGTATAAATATAATTAATCGTGGGAGTGTGTATTCTTATGAAAATTGTTGTCGATGCTTTTGGTGGTGACAATGCGCCTGTTGAAATTGTGAAAGGTGCCGTTTTGGCCACAAAAAACAATCAAAATGTTGAAGTAATCCTGACTGGAGATCAAGAAAAGATCAATGAAATTTTGAAGACGGAAAATTATGATGTGGGTAGGATTTCGGTCGTTCATGCTCCTGACGTGATTTCAAACGAAGAGTCTCCAACGATGGCAATCAAGCAAAAGAAAGAAAGTTCGCTTGTGGTTGGTCTTGAACTTCTCAAAAATGATGAGTCAGTGATTGGCATGGTGAGTGCTGGAAGCACGGGTGCAGTCTTGGCAGGTGGACTCCTTCGGGTTGGCAGAATCAAAGGTATACTTCGTCCAGCACTAGCGCCACTTCTTCCAAACCTCAAGGGTGGCAAAACTCTTCTCATTGACTGTGGGGCAAACATGGACTGCAAACCACAATATTTGGAGCAATTTGCGTGCATTGGTTCGGCTTATATGAAATGTCTTTATGGAATTGAAAAACCAAGAGTTGCAATTATTTCTGTTGGTGTTGAGGACAAAAAGGGAAATATGCAAGTTCATGAAACATTTGAACTCTTGAAAAACAATCCAAATGTGAATTTTGTTGGAAACATGGAAGCAAGAGATATGCTTTCTGGGGAATATGACGTGCTTGTTGCTGATGGATACATCGGAAACGTCGCTCTGAAAGCAACTGAAGGTGCTGTTGAAACAGTGATGACAATTCTCAAAGAAGAAATCAAGAATACAGGAATCAAGGGTAAACTTGGGTATTTGATGCTCAAAAAGGCTTTCAAAAATTTGAAAGCAAAAATGGACTATACAACTGTTGGTGGTTCACCATTCTTGGGTGTGAAAAAAATTCTCATCAAATCACATGGTTCGAGCAAAGCAGAGACAATTGCTGCTGCAATTGGACAGGCAGTCTCTGTTCATGAAGCAAAAATTATTGACAGCATCGAAGAGTATAGTGCATCTGTTTTGGCTCAAGGAGATCAGGAATAATGAAGCAAACAGTATTGTTTGATGCAAAAAAAATTGAAAAGTTGATCGGGTATACTTTCAAAGATAAGAGTTTGCTCAAAACAGCCTTTACTCATTCGAGTTATGCAAATGAGCACAAGGTGGATTCTAATGAGCGACTGGAGTTTTTGGGTGACAGTGTTCTGGGGTATGCGGTAACAAAAAAACTTTATGACGATTATTCAATGAATGAAGGTGAACTTTCAAAATTTAGGCAGAAACTTGTGAGTGCTGAGCCTCTCGCGTTTGTGATTGAGGAACTGGGACTTGATGAGTTTTTGCTCAAAGGCAAAGGTGAAAGCAAAAACAAGTTTGATTCAAAATCAATCAAAGCGGATTTGTTTGAATCCATTGTTGGTGCGATTTGTCTTGATGCTGGAGTTCTTGAGAGTCAAAAGTTTGTTTTGAAAGTACTTTCGAGTGTTTTTGAGAAATATGGAAAATCACATGATTTTGTTGATTCAAAGACAAAGTTGCAAGAATTGATGGCAGGAAGCAAGATTGTATATTTGACTCAAAAGTTTGATATGTCTGGATATTTTGAATATGAGTCATTGGTCAAAGTTAATGGTGTTGTGTGTGGTGTTGGTCGTGGTCACAACAAGAGGTCTGCGGAACAACTTGCAGCAACGGAAGCACTAATGAAAATTACAAAAGAATAAAAGAGGTATAAGATTTTGAAATTTAAGAAACTGGAAATATATGGATTCAAGTCATTTGCAGATAAACTTGAAGTCAAGTTTGAATCAGGTGTTACTGCAATTGTTGGGCCAAATGGATGTGGAAAGAGTAACGTTGCAGACTCAATCCGTTGGGTAATGGGTGAGCAATCTGCAAAGTCGCTTCGTGGTGGAAGCATGCAAGATGTTATTTTCAATGGAACAGAGGCGAGAAAACCTCAGTCTTTTGCTGAAGTTTCTTTGTATTTTGATAACGCGGATAAAATCTTTCCGTTTGACTACAACGAAGTTGTTTTTTCAAGAAAACTTTATCGTTCTGGTGAAAGTGAGTATGCGATCAACAAAAATCCGGTTCGTCTCAGGGATATGGTTGATGCTCTGCGTGATGGTGGACTCGGAAAAGAAAGTTATTGTGTGATCGGACAAGGCAAGATTTCAGCACTTCTTTCAGCAAAGCCTGAAGAACGCCGTGCGGTATTTGAAGAAGCAGCGGGAATTTCAAAATTCAAAACAAAAAAGATTGAGGCAGAACGTAAACTTGAGCGAACTAGGGACAATTTGACTCGAATTAGCGATATTGTGTTCGAACTTGAAAAACAACTTGGCCCTCTTGCAAAACAATCAGAAAACGCAAAGAAATTCCTTGAGTTCAAAGAAAAACTCAAAACTCTTGAACTCAATATCTATGTTTATCAATATGACAATGCCAGTGACAACAAGAAAGAAATTCGAACAAAACTTGAAGGTATTAATGCTGAACTTGAATACAAGCAGGCTGAGTTTGAAAAAACTGTTGAACTTTATAATCAAAGTGTGGACAGAATAAACAATCTTGACAATGAAATTGCAATGCTTCGTGATGAACTTTTGGAACTTACGGTTGGTCTTGAAAAACAATCTGGTGAAGCAAGGCTATACGAGCAAAAAATTGCATCGCTTGCTGAATTAAATCAAAAACTAGCAACTGAGATTGAGCAAGATGAGTTGCTTCAGACTTCAATTCAAGAAGCAATTGAAGAGAAAAAGAAATCTCTTGAAAAAAGCAAGCATGTGCTTGAAGAACTCGAAAGACAAATACAAAAGGCAAACGATGAATATTTTGAAATTGTTGACAGGATCACTGCTGGAGAGACTGCAAGTCAAATCACAGGTGATGAGATCTATAGTGCACTTGAAAAGATTGGTGATGTAAAATCAAATCTTGCAGGACTTACAACTGAAAAATCGGCACTTCAAGCGAAGCAACAAGAACAGATGGATCGTCAAGATCAAATCAAAAAGATAAAAAGAGATCTTGAAAGTCAAAAAGAAAACTTGCAAATCAAGTCTGAAGAAATTGAGTCTGAACTCTTGAAACTGAGTTTAAAAAAGACAAATGTTTCAGATGAACTTGGTGTGGTGAATCATTCGATTGCAGTGTGTTCAAAAGAACTTGACGATGACAAGGTTGAGTATCACACAAAACTCTCAAGAGCGCGAGTTCTTCAAGAAATGCAAGAAGATAATGAAGGATATATTGTCAGTGTCAAGAGACTTTTGGAGCAAGCAAAAACAAACGCAAGCATTGGCGGAAGAATTGTTGGTGTTGTTGCAAAACTCATGAAGGTTCCTGAAAATCTTGAGACTGCAATTGAAATGGCACTTGGAAGTGCAGTTCAAAATATTGTCACCAAAAACGAAGATGATGCGAAATATATCGTTGAATTTTTGAAGAAAAACAGATTTGGTAGGGCAACATTCCTTCCAATTTCTGCGGTAAAACAGAGAAGTATTCCTGACTTTGTTCAAAACAAACTCAATACGACAGGTGTTTTGGGTGTGGCAAGCAAACTTGTTGAGTTTGAGCAAAAAAATGCTCCAGTGTTTGAACATTTGCTCGGTGGAACGGTGATTGTTGACAATATTGACAATGCTCTAAATCTTGCAAAAAATACTTCTTATTCTGTAAAAATTGTAACTCTTGATGGT
>JAZRDJ010000053.1:0-10628 GCA_045660245.1 Clostridia bacterium
TTGGCGGAGGCTTAGGGATTACGCGTGTTTTACACGCTGAACCCTGAGTTCAACAAATATTTTTATCACTATTATTTTTTCCCCGTTTTCCCATTGCTAGACCTGTTCGCCACCGGCATGAAACTCTAGGATTTAGCACAAAAAAAGAACCAGTACTTTCGTACCGGTTCATTTTTTGGCGGAGGCTTAGGGATTCGAACCCCAGGTAGCTCTCACTACGACGGTTTTCAAGACCGCTGCTTTCGACCGCTCAGCCAAACCTCCATGTTTTATTCAATTTCGTCACAACCTCTTTTGTTGCGAACGATGGTAGTATACCAAAGATATTTTGGGTTTGTCAATATATTTTATGGAAAATATTATGAAATTTTACACGATTATTGCTGGTGAGAAAAATTTTCATGTGTTATAATGATATATAATTTATGTTTGGAGAAAATTATGGAACAAGAACTCAAACAATATATTTTGAAAACAATCAAGCCAACATACAGAACATTTGACAAAGGACACGGCGTGAGCCACTTCAATTTCGTCACAAAAAACTGTGTCGAATATGGCAAAGAGATGATCAAAAATGGGGTTGATGTTGATCTTGATATCGCTTACATTGTTGGGGCTTTTCACGATATTGGCATCAAAAACGGGCGTGAAGGACATGCAAAAAGTTCAGCCGAAATGGTCAAAAAAGATAAAATTCTCGCTAAATATTATTCAAAAGAGACAATCAATTTGATTGCCGAAGCCGTTGAAGACCACTCTTCACACCTTGATTATGAGCCTCGCAGTATTTATGGTAAAATCGTTGCAGATGCAGATCGAAACAATACATTATATTTGGTGTTTTCAAGACCAATCAAGTACGGAATCGCAAATGAGAAATACCGCACGAGAGAAGGTCACATCAACAGAGTTTATGAGTTTGTTCAGGGCAAGTTCGGTAGAAATGGTTATGTGAAGTACTGGCTTGATATCCCTCAAACAACAAAAGAACAGCAGGCTGTTTGGAATTTGCTTGACAATGAAGAAAAGTGCAAAACATACATCGCTGGGCTCTTTGATGAGATCACCAAAGGAAAATACAAAAACAAACCATAAAAGAAACGGAGATAACATTCTCCGTTTTTTTATTTATATGATTATCAATGCCAAAATTCCAATTGCTGCAACAATTCCTCCAACTAGTCCAAGGATCTTCCAAAATGATTTTGGTGCCTTTCCCACTGCTTTTCCAGTTTGACCATTTATATAACAGTGATATTGCTTTTTGTTGTACGAATAGTGATTTGCCCAAATTGGAATATAAGTGTATGAAAAACTACAATTTTTCATATGATGATTGAAATTGATACTTTCAATCATCTCATACTTTGATTTGAGTTTTCTTCTGATTGTTGACTCAATCAAGTCCTCTTTCTGACTTTTGATTTGCGCAAACTTTTCATGAATATCAGTATTTGTATCAACACCAGAAAATCCACAAACATATTCACTTGAATATGGTACCATTTTTTGCACATCAAAAGGCTCGAGTTCGTCAATCATGCCATCGTCAACACAGTTGTTTGCTGAAACCAAAACATTAGCAAAAGTTTTTTCTTCCACTCCATTCGGATAATGATGACGAGTGAAAAACTTTTCACCATGTTCCTCTGTTGTTGTTACGTCAGCATCAAAGTATGTTTGCAATCTACAATTGAAATTCCATGCCGGCACGTATAGTCCAGAAATCTTTCCGTTTTTTGCCATTTGTTTCAAATCTCTTGGCGCAAATTTTCTGTTCGCAATCCACTGCCTAAAAATCTCAACAGCACTTTCACGATTTACGCCAAAAGGAACAATCCCATCAGGAACAAATACAGATCGCTCTTGATGGTTGAGCCCAATTGATCCACATGATGGACATCTCCTCTTGACATCGTCCTCCTCAAAGGACACAACTGTGCCACAAGCCGAACAAAGATATGTCTTGTTGTCAACCACTTGTGGTTCCAAAACATACAATTCCGAATAATTTCGAACGAGTGAACCGCGTCTTGTTGCTGGTGTTCGCTTGATAGGTTTCACATTCCCACAATGTTCACATTCCATATATGCTTCATTCGGATTGAATTGCAGATTCCCGCCACAAGTATCACATTTGTTATATTTTGCCATATGCACCCCTTTCTCTTTTCATATAATATAATACATTTTTATTTTTAATTTAGCAAATGAAAAAAAGGCCGTTAGCAAAATTTGCCATCAAAACAAATTTCGACAAATTTGGATATTTCAAGAAAACAATTGCAAATTTATCAAATGTCCTTTACAATATAAGTCAAGGAGAAAATTATGGCAAACAAAAAATTTGGTGATATTCACGCCGATCACAGATCAAGAATGAGAGAAGCATTCAAGAAGAATGGTCTTGATGGTTTCAGTGATATTGAAAAAATTGAGTTTTTGCTGTTCAATGCGATACCTTTCAAAGACACAAATCCAATTGCACACGCGCTTATTGACGAATTCAAAACTTTTGACGGCGTGATCAATGCCAGTTTTGATGCACTAATCAGAGTCAAGGGTGTTGGTGAAAACACTGCTCTCTTTTTCAATCTTCTGAACCAAACAATCGGAGAATATCACAAGTGTTCAAACAGTGAAAAAGTTGCCATGACACCATCAACAGCACAAGAGTTCTGCAAAAATCTTTTTGTTGGCAAACAAAAAGAAGAAATTTGGGCGATCTGTTTGAATTCAGCAAGTGAAATCATCAACTACAAAAAACTTTCAATCGGCTCAATCAGCGGTGCTGTTCTCGAAATCAAGGATCTCACACGATTCATTTTGAACGCTGGTTCAGAACGTGTGATCATCACTCACAATCACCCAAGTGGTCTCCCATACCCAAGCAAAGAAGATTTGTCTTGGACACAAAACGCAATGAAGGCTTTGATCGCAAATGATATTGAAATTATTGATCACATCATTGTTTCTCCACGCGGAACATACTCAATGGCAGTAACAAAAACTCTCGACACCTTCAAACAAACATTGCCATCAGCAAAGATCTCAAGCCTTGCCACAAAACACAGCAAAATGAAACCTTACTTTTCTGATCAACAATAACAAATAATCTCAAATTTGGAATTTATATCCCCCGCACTTTAATAATTATTAGTGTGGGGTTTTTATTGTGTCAAAAATAAGTAATAATCAATTAAAACAATTATATAAAGATTTTGGTTCTTCACAAAATGGACTATCTTCAACTCAAGTGAGCGAAAACAAAATCAAGTATGGATCAAATGAACTTGAAAAATCAAAAAAAGAAAGTTTCTTTCACAAGTTTCTCATGCAGTTCAAAAACGTGATGATTATCATGCTCTTGGCGTCAGCGTTTATTTCCCTTGTTGTGTCCATCTCAAACGGAAATTATTCCGATTTGTTTGAGAGTTTTTTGATTTTGGGAATCGTTGTCATCAATGCTCTTGTTGGTGCTCTTCAAGAACGCAAAGCAGAAAACACACTTGCGCTTCTCGAAAAACAAACCATCACTTCATCAAAAGTGATCAGAGATGGCAATCAATGTTTTGTTCCAATCACGGACATTGTTGTTGGTGATTTGATTGAACTCAAAAATGGAGATATTGTTCCAGCGGATATCATACTGATAGAAACCAATAACTTTTCTTGCAATGAAAGTTCACTCACAGGCGAAAGTGCGAAAAGCAAAAAAGACGCTTCTCATAAAAGTGCAAAATCATCACTACTCTCCGACAGAAAAGACATGTGCTTCAAGGGCACTGTTGTCACGTCCGGAAACGCTCAAGGAATTGTTGTCGCCACTGGAAAATTGACTGAACTTGGCAAAATTGCCGGACTCATTTCCACAAAGTCAAAACAAAAAACGCCACTTGAACAAAATATTGACAAAATCGGAAAAGTTATCAGCCTTGCCGTTTTGACAATTGTAGTTGTGGTGTTTCTTGTCCAACTCATATTCTCAAAATCAATTTCCATCGGTGATGCATTCATGACAGCAATCGCACTTGCTGTTGCTGCCATTCCAGAAAGTTTACCGGCTGTCATCACCATAATTATGGCACTGGGTGTACAAAAACTTGCAAAACGCGGAGCCATTGTCAAAACACTGAGCAGTGTTGAAACGCTCGGTTGTTGCGACTGCATTTGCACCGACAAAACAGGTACTCTCACTCAAAACCAAATGTCTGTTGTGAACATTTTTTCACAAAACAAAGTTCTCACCACCTCGGAGTTTGAGAAAAACAAACAGTTGCTTGAACCAACGTTGATGATTTCCACACTGTGTTCAAATGCAAAATTCGGATCAAACGGCAACATTGTTGGCGATGCGACAGAAAAAGCACTCCTTTCTCTCTGCAAGAGTATGAATTTTGATATTGATCAAACACGAAACAAATACAAAAGAACAAGCGAAATTCCATTTGACTCAATCACAAAAAAAATGATCACTGTACATCAATATGAAAATTTACAGGTTGCACTCTTGAAAGGCGCCCCGGATATTTTGATCAGCAAATGCACTCAAATAATCCTTGATGGAAAAATCGTACCATTATCGCAAAAGTCAAAAGACAAAATACAAAAAGTCAACGAATTGTTCACAAGCGAAGCAAAACGTGTTCTCTTGCTTGCAGCAAAACCACAAGACAACCAAAATCAAAACATTGAAAATGGTTTTATTTTTGTTTCATTAATTGCCCTTGTTGATCCACCAAGGCCAGAAGCAAAAACAGCAATCGAAAAATGTCACAAAGCCGGCATGAAGCCCGTCATGATCACAGGAGACCACAAAACCACAGCATTTGCAATTGCAAAAGAACTCGGGATTGCAAAAAAGCAAACCGAGGTAATCAGTGGTTTTGAACTTGACAACATTGATGACAAAATGCTTCAAAAAGTCATCAACAACTATTCAGTTTTTGCAAGAGTTACTCCTGAGCACAAATCACGCATTGTGGAATGCTTGAAAAAGAACGGAAGAGTTGTAGCAATGACTGGAGATGGCGTCAATGATGCCCCATCCATAAAAAAGGCAAACATCGGCGTTTGCATGGGAGATGGCACAGATGTAACAAAAAGCGTTTCAGACCTGATTGTGACAGACAACAATTTTTCAACAATTGTTGTTGCAGTTGAAGAAGGTCGAACAATCTACAACAACATTCAAAAAACCATACAATTCTTGATCAGTACAAATGCTGTTGAGGTTTTGGGTTTGTTCGTTACTTCAATAATCATGCAAAATAGTGTATTTCTGACCGCATCACAAATTCTTTTCATCAATCTGATCACTGACAGCCTGCCAGCGTTCGCACTCGGCATTGAACCCACCGAAAAAAACATTTTGGACAATGCACCAAGAAACACAAAAGATCCCCTATTTTCTGGAGAAATTGGTACTGCCATAATCTATCAAGCATTTGTCCAAACTTTTGTTGTTTTGATTTTGTTTGTCTTCACATACCATATTTATGGCAACGACACTGCAAACACAATGACGTTCCTGACCATTTGTTTGATGCAAATTCTGCACGCAATCAACTGCAAAACCAATCGTAGCATTTTTTCAATCAATATTTTCTCAAACAAAGTTTTTAACTTGAGTTTTGTTGCATTGTTTGCACTCATCATGATTGTTGGTCTTGTCCCAAGCATCGGCGTCATGTTTGGACTTGTTCCACTATCTGCATACCAGTGGCTCATTGTCTCTCTTTGCAGCATTTCAATCATTCCACTCGTGGAACTCTGCAAATTCTTTTTGAACACAAAAAAACACAAAAAATTTATCTAATAATTTTGAAACTTCTGAAAAATAAAAGAGTTGAGATTGTATCTCAACTCTTTTTCTTTTGGCTATTCATTCAATGATGTGCTTGTATTCTCATACAAACCGAGAATATTTGTATCAAAACAAGCACACATCTAAGTATCAAAATTTTAACAATAACAACTTTTTTAATCCTTTACTTTTTATCTTTACCAAATATTGTTGTGAAAAATATTTTAAACAAATCCCCCATACCAGAACACAATATCATTGTTGACACACCCACAATACAAAATCCTACAACAACTAACCATGGATTTCCAATCCCCATCATGTTTCTTCTAATTCCACCAAATGTTAAAATACAACCAATAATTAAAGTTGTCATTAAAATTACACTTATAATAAATTTCTTTTTTGATTCCGGCTTTTTCATAAAAATTCCCCCAGACTTATTACGTTCAATATAAGAATCTCTAATAGCAATATTAAATCATTTAATACGACTTGTGTCAAAAGTCTAACACTTTAAATTTGTGTGTTTTTTATTATTCAATAGTGACTTTTATTCCATTCTCAATATATTCAGTTTTCCCCAAAAGATCAAGACCTGATTGCAAAATATTTCCAAACTCATGAGTGAGTTTTTCAAGATCCATTTCGTCTTCTTCTGGAAAAATGAATGAAATCAAAAGATTCATCAAAATTTGACTTTGCTCAGCAGTTCTTCCATTAACACCGATATATCCATTGCTGTATTCCCAGCCATCATTTGTGATCGACAAATGATAGTCAAGTGTGATATAAAGTGTCTTTGGGATCACCAAATCCAAAAGAAACATTGATGTCCCCATTTCTGATGCCATTTGTTCACGAACATTTGTTGTGTCAAACTTGATGATCGCATGGATTCCTGCACTGTTTGAATCAATTTCACCCTGGATTTTCTCTGGATCAATTGTGAGTTCGAGAACATTGATTCCAATCGTATTGATATATTCAAGATTTGGCAATTTTTTTGCAAGAAGCCCAAGCCCAAGCATTCTGTCCAAAACAGACGCTATCTCCTTGTCTGAAAACTCAAGTGTCAGTGGTTTTTCAATGCCATCTTTCTGTTTCCCTTCTGCAATTGAATTGTAATCAAGGTCAACACTGTTTTCTTTTGTCGGATATATATTTTTGAGTTTGCTCTCTGCTGCCACTAAATCAAACTCTGTGAAACCGTTTTGAACCAGTTTGTTTTCGTCTGGAGAAGAATAAAGTGTGCCCATCATTCCCACAAGGTCACCCATGCTGTAAATGCCGTATGTTCCAAAAAATCTCGGAACAAGCGCCTTATCCAGCAAAAAATATCCGCCAACAAAAATACTTACAATAATCATTATTGTAATAATAAACTTGACTGCAAAACCATTTCCTTTTCTTTTTGCTGACATTTTATTTCATTCCTGTGACAATATTTTCTGTAATTATTCCACGGAAAAGTAAATATAGTGCCAAACATCCAAACAGTACCAGAAATATAAACTTAAAAATTCCAATTCCTCTTTTTTTGAAGATACCCATATAAATTTCTCCGTAAAATTATTATATAATTATCAACTTGGCATTGTCAAACAAAGCGAGCATTCAATTCATTATTTTTTCTCAATGACGATCTTTCCAAAACGACTTGTGTTGTCTGTGATTTTGATTTGCTCTGAAATGTCGTCACCAAGAACCATCAAAACATCACTATCATTGCAAAGAACAATCACTTTGTCTCTTTCAAAACGCGGAATCTTTTTGTCAGTGAAATAGTTTGAAAGGAGTTTGCTTCCAGATCCAAAACGCTTGAATTTGTCACCAACTCTTTTTGTTCTGAAAACCGAAGTGTGTGGAATGCTGTCAAGATCAAAGTACATCGCCCCATCACCAAAACAAACTTCATTTTGATCAATTTCACTCACAACAACGCTCATTTGATCATTGATTTGAATTTTTCCCAATTGATAACTTTGAAAGTCTGTTTGCAAGTTTTTTCGAATATTAGTTGTGAATTTTACATTTTGATATTCTTTGATTGCAAAAACGCCATGCGGAAGAGTGACAACATTTCCATTTTTTTGTCTTGCCAAATCTTTGATGAGTTCAATATGTCTTTGCTCAATATCGGCAAAAATCCCCAATCTTTCCATTACGTTTTTCACAACTCTTGAACATATAGTATGTGAACCATTCAACATGTCTGATGGGACGAGATAATCGCGACCAATACTCTTGATCTGGGAGTAATCAATCGTGCTTTGAATATAATTTTCATCTTCTTGTACAAGACCAGCAAATTTGCACAAATTTTCTTCAATACTTGGAAAAATTTGTTGCAATCTTGGCAAAATTTCATAACGAATAAAGTTTCTTGAATATTTTGTATCCACATTTGACTTGTCTTCACGGAATTCAATTTTGTTTTCATTTGCATAGTCATAAATATCTTTTTTTGAAATTCCAATCAATGGTCTCAAAACTTTTGATGTTTCCTTGATTCCACACGCGCCTGAAAGTCCACTGCCACGAGCAATATGCATCAAGACTGTTTCCGCTTGGTCACCTGCATTGTGAGCAAATACAACATAATCAAATTTGTTCGCACTTACATGATCAAAAATCACTTTATGTCGCAAATTTCTTGCACTTTCCTCAAGTGTGAGTTTTTCCTGATTTTTGTATTTCATGACGTTGACGTTTTTGATTGTGCACAACACATTATGTTTTTTGCAATAGTTTTCAACAAGCATTGCATCAAGGTCGCTTTCTTTTCCTCTCAAATTGTGATTGACATGTATAACTGCAAAATCAAACTCAACAAACTCATTTGCTTTTCTCACAATATCAAGCAAAACCATTGAATCTGCGCCACCAGAAACAGCCAAAAGAATTTTTTGGCCTTGAACACGTTTAATAAAATCACGAGATAAAAAATCTTGCATAACTTTTCTCCAAGGCTATTATACAAGTTTTTTCATAATTTTACCATAGTTTTGCAAACTATTTTTGAATAATTTTTGCAACAAGCACAGTCATGTCGTCTTTTTCGCCTCTTCTTCTTGCATTTGCTTCGTCCAAAATGCTACTTGCCAGCAATTGTGGGTTTGAAATGTTTTCACTTTTGACAAACTCAAAAAAAGTTTCCGGTGACGCAAAACAATCAACAATTCCATCGGACGCCATCACCAAAATATCCTGATCCTCAAGATACACACTGTCAGTTGTTGGCTTGATTTGTTCAATGATCCCAAGTGGCAAACTTTCACACTCAATCATTTGACTTTTCTTTTGCCCTTTGATCACACTGACACTTGAACCAATCTTGATAAAATCGCACCTGCCTGACTCTGTGTCAATCACTCCAGCATCAAGACACGCAAAATTTTCTTTCCCCGCTGGTAATAACAACTGATTGACACTGCTTGCGATAATTTCAGACGAAAAACCAACCTTGTAGAAATTCTCAATCAAAGATATCGTTGCGACACTGATTGCATTCGCTTGCTTGCCACTCCCCTTCCCATCAGAAATGGCAAAAATATATTTATGATCATCAATTTTTGAAATCGCATAACTATCCCCAGAGTCTGTTCCTTGAATTTTTGCAGAAGTTGCAATTCCTGACCTAATCTCAAAATTACCACAAGGCCTTGCAATCAAAATTACAACACCAGGGATTTCACAAGTTTTTCTCTCTGCAATGGTAAATTTGATACCAAAAACTTTGTTCAAAACTTCAACAACAACAGGATTCAAAATGTCTTTACTTTCAACCACCACAAAAACACTATCAATGCCATTGTCACTTCTCAGGCATTTTGATTCCAAAACACCAATACCAAAAAACAGCAACTCATCAATCAAATCATTCGATTTTTGTTCATCAACTCGCAGTGTTTTGCTGTACTTATCTGCAAATTTTCCGAGAAGAAATGCAGTTGATCCAAGTTGATCAGCAACTTGAACGTTTGCTCTGTCCTTTTCTTGCGTCTCACTCACCAACGCATTGAATCCCGCAATTACACTATTTGTTGCAGACACCATATTCTGCAAATATTCACATTCGACGCTCATCACACTCGGAATATCCACAAGTGTCACCTTTCCTTTGAAAATAGCAGCGTGAACAAGTGTTTCGCAAGCAGACCTCATGTCTATTTCAGCAAAATAGCATTTTTTGTAATTCACACAACGTGAACAATGCTTTGCAACAAGTTCAGACACAATGATATCATTTGCCAAAGTCCTGTCAATCGGTCCAATCAGCAACTTGCGATACACATTTTCCATCTGCAAAAATGTTTTTGAAATATCCAAGATTCTTTGTTTCAACTCACTGCTTAATATCTCCCGCAAATAATCACCAATAATATTGCAATTCCTGTTCATAACTACAGTTAAGTATGAAATATTGTTTTGCGGTATCAAACAAACCAAAAGTAGCCCAACAACAACTGGCAAAATACTCCACAAAATACTGATTCCAAGCATATTCACACAAGCATAAAGCATCACGTCCCCCGCCACCACCATGATTGACACGAGATATTTGTTGTTGCCCTTGAAAATTGCCATGATGCTCGCAAAAACAAACAATATGCTTATTCCATCAAAAACACCATGTGACAAACAAATACCAATACCCATCAATGTTGAAAAAATCAAAGTTACAAACGGCTCAAAAATCCGACTGCTCAAAAAGAGACAAAAAACACAAACCATTTTAGTAAAGTCAAAATATCCAAAATTAATTCCAGAAATCCCTGAAAATAAGATTATTCCCATGCAAGATAAACTGATTTTC
>JAZRDJ010000054.1:0-9346 GCA_045660245.1 Clostridia bacterium
CTTCTTGAATTTTTTCGAGCGTTTCGGCATCGGTTGAACGCTTCTTTTTTGAGTGTGGGAGCGAAAGCCTGTCATATAGAATTTCAGACAGTTGCTTTGGTGAATTCATGTTGAACTGTGTGCCCACCATGTCAAAAATGTCTTTTTTGATGTCAGAAATTTCAGCGAGCAACTTTTGCCCAATTTCTTCAAGTTTCTTTGTGTCAACCTTGAACCCTGCGCGTTCCATCTTGAAAAGGACATCAACGAGCGGAAGTTCCACCGTGCGGTAAAGTTCCATCATGCCGAGATCGTCAAGTTCAGAGAGAAGCCCGAGCGAGTCAATGAGTTCACAAGCAACCGGAGTTGAAGTCACATCAGGGAGCCCGAGATCCACCACACTTTTGATCGAAAGCCCAGACACCAAGTGCTTTATGATCGAAATATCGTCATAATTCTTGACCTCAGAGCAGTCGAATTTTGCGAGATAATGCAAAACATTTTTTGAGTCAAAAAAGATCTTGTGATATTTTTCACTCGCCATGAAACTTCTGAGCCTGTCAAACAGGATTTCATGAGAAATTTCGAGCGAGAATAGTTCACGCTTTGCGAGCACCACATACTCTTTCTCAGCACTTGCCGCGAGCAAAATATTCTCGTCTTCGTCTACAAAAAGCGCGAGTTTTTGCGTTTGTTCAACCTCTTTCAAAAACTGCTGAAGATCATGAATTGTGTCGATTTTTTGTGTTTCTGTGTCAGACTTTTTGAGGCTCACGAACTTTTCGCCAAAGAGTTCTGGTCTTTTCAAAAGCGTTCTGAAGTTAAAGTACTCAAAGAACTCATAAACCTCTGACGAGAACGGAAACTCATACTTTGCGTCATCAAGCGACACATCGAGATGGTCTTCTCTCACAATCCTCGCGAGTTCCCTGCTCAAGAGAACTTCAAGCCTTGACGCTTCGAGTTTTTCACGAGTTTTTGTGTCAATGTTTTCGATATTGTCAAACACATTGTCAATTGTCCCAAATTCCTTGATGAGCGAAAGCGCAGTTTTTGGTCCCACACCTTTTGCGCCAGGAATGTTGTCTGATGTGTCACCCTGGAGCGCCTTGAGATCCACAATGCTTGAAGCGGGAATTCCATACTCTTCATCGAGTTCCGCTTTGCCCATCACCTTGACTTCACTCACACCTTTTTTGGTGAAAAAAATCGTGGTCTTGTCGTCAATCAATTGCAATGTGTCACGATCTCCAGTCACAATGATCTTTTCATGATCCTTGAACTTTGTGACGAGCATTCCCAAAATGTCATCACCCTCAAACCCCACTTCTTCAACAAACTTGATGTTCATGATGCCAAGCATTTTTTTGAGTGGCTCAATTTGCGACCTGAGTTCGTCAGCCATTGGCTTTCTTGTCGCCTTGTACCCATCAAAAATCTTGTTCCTGAACGTCTTTTTGCCAGCATCAAACGCCACAATAATGTGCGTTGGCTTGATATCAGTGATTATCTTCACAATCTGAATTGCAAAGCCATACACCGCATTTGAATACTCTCCTTTGAGTGTCGTGAGGAGTGGCAATGCATAAAATGATCGATAAAAAATGCTGTTTCCGTCAATCAAAACGATTTTGTTGTTGTTGTCCATAAATTTCACCTCAAATCTTTCTTGAATTATTATACCCTATCAAACTTGAAATATTATTCTCTTGTCCAAATCGCACTCACAAAAAAAGTCTGGACTTGCCACTTGGGGGTTGCACCGAAAAATCTCTGCCCCAAAAAACAAATTGGCTGAGAACACATCTCAGCCAAAATGAACAAAATCAGACAATTTCAATTGTTATTTCCGCAGAGAGATAATTTTGAAAAGCAAAAACCAGTTTGTGTTCGCCCGCTGAAATCGAATCCGTGATCACAAAACCATTTGTAGATTTTGAAAGTTCCACACCGTCAAGTGTCACAGTGAGATAGTTCTTGCAGTCGCTGTCTGTGAGCAATCTTTGACCCAAATTGTCATGATATTCAACAAAGACCAAAAGATCTGCAAATTTTATAATTTCATTTGCCTCAAACTCAAGTTTCTCCATTTGCACATCAGAAATCCTCAAAATTTCTGGAGCATAAGTATTTGTGTTTGCGCGCATTGTGATCCCGTCATAAACAAATTCCAAATAGCCATTTGTTCCATCAAACATCTTGCCTTCAAACATAACTTTTCCGTCCACAAAATGCTCTGATGTTCCCACGAGATAATTCTCCACGTCATAGATCCTCTTGGTTGTGCCATCAGAATATTCGCAGTCAATAAAAAGTCCCCTGAAGTCAATGTCGTCGCCCACGAACCCAGCATCAAATGTCGTTGCATTGAGCGTTGCACTCACAATCACAACTGGTTCTGGTGGTCTTGTCTTTTCAACAATGAACATGACACCACCCACAAGCGCCGCAATGAGCGTCGCACAACCAGCCAAAATGAACGGAAGTTTTGGGAGCGGAAGTTTCGTTTTTCTCACACTCAAATTCTTTGTGAAGTCAAGGTTTGATGTATATGTTCCGTCGTTTTCAGTGAACACCACTTCTTCCTTGGTTGAAACAAGATTTGTGATCACTGGCACTTTTTTTGAAAGTTCACTCTGCTTTGCTTCTGCATCTTTTGGGTTTTCAGTCTTGAACTCAAGATCAGCGCTTCCTTCCTTCATTTCATCAGCAATTTGTGCTTCTCCATCACTCTGAGTTTGCACCATGGCATCACTTGCGCTTTCATGAGCATCTTGATTGGCACTTTGAATGTCATCTTGATCTTCTTGTTGCCCTTCTGGCTCAGCGCCATCAACTTGCTCTTCAGAAATTACTGATCGTGCATTTTCATCGGTTTCATCATGGTTTTCATGCTCAGGCTCTGCTTGCTCATTTTCTGAACGTTGCTCTTCGCTTGTCATCTTTTCTTCAGACTTGGTTTCACTTGGCTCAGAACCAAACTCAAGATTGGTTTCACCCGCCTGATTTTGCGCATCTTCTGCCATCTTTCTCTTTTGCGCGAGAAGCCCAGACAAAAATGACATTGATCCACCAAAACCGCTTTGATTTGTTGTTGGTTCTTCCTCTTGTGTTTGTTCTTGACGAGATGGCTCTTCATGATGTGTTGTGGATTTTTCCACAAGAGGTTCACCATTCATTTCTGCCCTGATCTTTGCAAGTTCCTCTGGAGAAAGTTTTGAAACCCCCACAGTGCTTTCACTCTTTTCAGAAACTTGTGCACTCGCCTCACTGACGTCAGGCTTTTGCTCCCCATTCATTTCCGCCTTGATTTTCTCGAGTTCTGCCAAAGATATTTTTGAAACTCCAGAAGTTCCTTGACCTTTGTTTTCGTTGTTTTCACTCATATAACTTATGTTTCCCCTCCCGCTTCAAAAAGAAACCTCAATTACCACAAAACGCGAAAAAAATCATTGACCAATTTCTGCGTTTGAGATAATTGTTTACTTCAGTACTATTATAATATACTATATTATAATCACCTCGGTCAAACAAAAACCACATGATGCTGTCAATTTTTGCCACAAAAAAAGCACCAAAATTATTTGGTGCTTTTGTATTTTTCAAAAAAGTTTTGTTCAACCCTCAATAAAAGCAAATTGTGCTGACAACCGCAATTATCTGTTTGAACCGCTCTCTGCTCCGCCACGATTTGAATAACCTTGAGGATGCTCTCTTTCATAAATCTGTCTTTCAATTGCTTCCCAAGTGCGGTACTCAAAACTTCTCTTTTGCTTATCAGTGAAGTCTTTTTCTTGCAAGCCATACTTTTCAGCAAGCGCCACAAAACAGCAACAACAATCGAGATAAATCATTTCGAAATATTCGTTGTAAGTTTGCCATTGCCTTGATCCTTCTGGGAAAGCGTTTCTCTTGTCTTGATACTCGAACAAAACATCAGATTTGAAATCAAGCAATTGATGCAAATCGTCAGTGTCGATACCAGCAAAATAATTGCGCTTGGCTTGAATGCCTTGGATCGTGTGAACATAATGATCTTTTCCGTAAACCACGCCTTCTCTTGAGTTCATTGAAAAGCAACCTCCTGATCAATAATGATTGTACAAAAATTATATACCAACAACACTCATTTGTCAATACGTAACTTTTGAAATCTCAAAGATAAACTCTACTTATATTATACGTTTACTTGACGAATGTTTGCCGATTTCACGTCAACCGCTTTTGGTGAAAGTTTTGAACCTTTTGCAGATCTTGTGTCTTCACTCACTGATGCAAAAGCGATTGAACTTGAGTCTTCTTCAGTCACCACAACGAGTTCGTGGTTTTCTGACACTTTGCCAGACGCCACAACAATTGATCCATTTGATGCATCACCCTTGAGATCA
Organism: Clostridia bacterium; assembly: GCA_045660245.1. GTDB lineage: Bacteria > Bacillota > Clostridia > Christensenellales > UBA1242 > RGIG3872. Next base: position 4,368 of record JAZRDJ010000054.1, read on the forward strand.
ATCACCTTGACACCTTTTCTGTATCTTGCGAGTTTGTCAACTTCGCTCACGATCACGCGCTTTGCATAACCCTTGTTTGTGACAACCGCAAAGTAGTCTTCTGGGATAACTTGGTCGATCGATGTGCAAATGTCGTCATCTTGAAGCATGATACCCTTGACACCGCCACTCATTCTGCCCTGAAGCGGAATGTCGTCAGTCTGCGCAGAAAGCCCCATGCCTGACTTTGTGACAAACAAGATTGAAACGTCAGGATTTGCAGTTCGGTCAACTTGAACACTCAAGAGTTCGTCACCATCTTTGAGTTTCATTGCTTGATAAATACTCTTCAAAAGACCGTATTCAGACACCGCTGTCTTCTTGACCATTCCTTCACGTGTGAAGAACAGAAGATTTGTGTCAGGACTCATCGCCGAGAGATCAAACATTGCCACAATTCTCTCATCTGCAGGAGCAGCAAAAGTCTTTGCAAACTCAAGCCCCTTGTCTTTCCATTTATAATCCCCGAGTACTGTTGGATCAATCTTGTATGCATTGCCCTTGTTTGTGAACGCCGTGATTGTCTTGTCACTTGTCACTGGGATCAAACATCTGTAGTTTTCACTTGAAAGTGATTTTTCGCCCCAGATCTTGCCAGCCATTGAAACGTGCTTTGCACTCATTGACTTGATGTGACCATCATGAGATGCAGCAACGACAACAGACACGATTGGCTTTTCATCACTTTGTGCTGAAACAACATAGTCGTCAATGCTTGCAATAACTTCACACTTTCTCGCATCTTTGTATTTCTTTTTGATCTCGTTCATTTCTTCCTTGACGATATCAAATTGCAATTTCTTTGAACCAACAATCGCTGTGAGTTCACGGATCTTCTTTTCAAGTTCCAAAAGTTCAGTTTCAAGTTTGAACACCTCGAGCGATGTGAGACGAGCGAGCCTCATGTCGAGGATTGCTTGTGCTTGAACATCAGAGAGTTCAAAACGTGCTTTCAAACGTTGCTTTGCTTCAGTTGTTGACGCAGACTTTTTGATGATTGCGACAACTTCGTCAATATTTCTGACAGCAATGATCAAACCTTGCAAAATGTGCTCACGCTCTTTCGCCGCATCAAGATCAAACTTTGTTCTGCGATACACCACTTCTCTTTGATATGCGACATAATGCTCCAAAATTGGAATAAGCCCCAGTTGTTGTGGACGCCCATCAGCGATCACAACCATGTTGATACCAAAAGTCACCTGAAGTTGTGTGTATTTGAACAAATAGTCAAGGATCTTCTTTGGATCAGCATCTTTCTTGACTCTGATCACGGCTCTCATTCCGTCACGGTCAGACTCGTCAGAAATTTCAGTGATTCCCCCCAAAATGTCTTTCTTTGCATCGCGGAGTTCCGCAATTTTTTGAAGCAAAGCCGCCTTGTTCACTTGGTATGGAATTTCAGTGATAACAATGTTCTTTTTGTCACCTTCAGCCCCCTCAATGTGCGCTTTTGCACGAATGAGGATTTTTCCTTTTCCGGTTTCATATGCCTTTTCGAGTTCATCACCCGCAATGATATAACCACCCGTTGGAAAATCCGGAGCCTTGATGATCTTCATCATTTCCTTGAGTGTAATCTTTGGATTGTCGATCAAGGCACAAGCCGCAGTTATGGTTTCTGCGAGGTTGTGCGTTGGAATGTTTGTTGCAAGCCCAACGGCAATTCCTGACGCACCATTCACAAGCACGTTCGGGAATCTGCAAGGCAAGGTTCTTGGCTCTTGCATTGAGTCGTCGTATGTGAGCATCCATTCAACAGTGTTCTTGTCAAGATCACGCAAGATCTCGAGCGCGAGCGGAGTCATTCTTGCTTCAGTATAACGCATCGCAGCAGGACTGTCCCCGTCCACAGAACCAAAGTTACCTTGACCGTCCACAAGACACTCTTTCATGTTGAAAGGCTGAGCCATTCTCGCCATCGCGTCATAAACCGATGAGTCTCCATGAGGGTGATAGTTACCAAGACACTCACCAACAACTTTCGCTGATTTCTTGTATGGCTTGTCAGGAGTCAATCCCTGCTCCATCATCGAATACAAAATACGACGTTGAACAGGCTTGAGTCCGTCCTCAACTCTTGGGAGCGCACGATCCAAAATTACGTGCTCAGAGTATGGCATCATTGATTCGTGCATGACAGTGTCAAGAGTCTTGTCAAGAATGTTCTTTCCGAGTCCCGCAGACACCAAAAGTTGCTCTTTGAGTAGTTTTCTCTTTGATTTTGTTTCAGTCTCCGTTGCACAAACTTCATGCTCCTCGTCAGTCATTTGACTCACAATGGCATCAATGTTGTCCGCATCAATGTTCTTCCCCAAAATTTCGTCATTAATATTGTTGTCTTTTTCCATGAATGTCTCCTTGTTTGGCTTTTAATTTCCAATAATTCAAATATCATTTTTTAATTGCTCACACCTTGGCTTACTTTCCCACCAAAGTTTTGCATCCAGTTTCCAGAGTCGTGCGTTTCACGCAAAATTCTAAAAATCTCTTCTACTTACTTCCCTACCAAAGGCTTCAGTTTGAGTTTGTTGCCTTTATATTATTCGAAACCTCTCGCGTCGGAGTTTGTGCGAAATACGATGCGAGAGTTAATTCTTAGGTTTGAAAGTATCAACCTTGTTAAAGTTTGCATTAGTGATTATATATTCCTTTCGCGCTTCAATCGCATCACCCATCAAAACGGTGATCATTTTTTCTGCTTCTGCAGCGTCTTCGATTGTGACACGAACGAGAGTTCTCTCTTTTGGATCCATTGTGGTTTCCCAAAGTTGCTCAGGATTCATTTCACCAAGACCCTTGTATCTCGAAAGTTTGTACCCTGCGCCAAAATTCTTGATTGCTTCTGGAAGTTCCGCATCAGAGAAAACATACTCCACTTTGTCTTTCTTTGACAGTCTGTAAAGCGGTGGCAAACCAATGAACACATGTCCGTCAGTGATGAGTTCTTTCATGTAACGGTAAAAGAATGTCAAAAGGATCGCTCTGATGTGCGCACCATCTTGGTCAGCATCGGCCAAAATCACGACTTTGTTGTAACGGAGGTTGTCAAGATTGAAATCATCACCAATCCCAGCATTGAGGGCTGAGATGAGTGATCTGAACTCTTCGTTTGCGAGCACTTGATCAATTCTCTTTTTCTCAGCATTGAGAGGTTTTCCACGGAGTGGCAAGATTGCTTGAAAATGCCTGTCTCTCGCCTGCTTTGCTGATCCACCCGCCGAATCACCTTCGACAATGAAGAGTTCGTTCATGGCATAGTTCTTTCCAGAACAAGCCGCGAGTTTTCCAACAAGCGGTGCATTTTCAAGACTGTTTTTCTGCCTTGCAATTTCTTTTGCTTTTCTTGATGCTTCACGCACTTTTGCGGCCCCTGCCGCCTTGTCCAAAACGGCTGAGAGAACTTTTCCAGAACCACGTGTTCCAAAATAAGTTCCAAGCCCGTTTGCAATCACCGCTTCAACCGCTGGCTTTGCTTCAGGGTTTCCGAGTTTTGTTTTTGTCTGACCTTCAAATTGAATGTTCTTCATCTTGATCGAAAGCACACAAGTGAGACCTTCTCTGAAGTCTTCACCCAAAAAGTTTGCGTCCTTGTCTTTGAGTGTTCCATTCTTTCTCGCAAGATCGTTGAGCACACGCGTGAGCGCAGATTTGAGTCCAACCTCATGAGTTCCACCCTCACTCGTTGGAATGTTGTTGACGTATGAAAAGACAGATTCAGCATAACTGTCTGTGTGTTGGATCGCAGCCTCAACAACGATGCCGTTTTCTTCACCAGTGATAAAAATCGGATCGTCATAAAGCGTGCTCTTGCCCTCGTTGATATACTTGGCATAGTCAACGATACCACCTTCATACTTGTATGACTTGACTGAAGGCTCTTTTTCATTTTCTCTCTCGTCGACAAGACACATCTCAAGCCCCTTGTTGAGGAACGCGAGTTCTTTCATTCTCTTTTTGATTGTTGAGTAATCAAACTCAACAGTTTCAAATATTCTGTCATCAGGAAGGAACGTCACAGTTGTTCCGGTTGTGTGACAAGCCCCCAAACACTCAAGTTCCTTTGCCCTCACTCCGCCACGAACTTTGCCTTTTTTGTCCTCGTTTGACTCAAAACGCATTTGGTATTTTTTTCCGCCACGACGAACTTCAACCACAAGCCATCTTGAAAGCGCGTTCACGACAGACGCACCAACACCATGAAGCCCTCCAGAATAAGCATAGTTCTCATTGTTGAACTTTCCGCCTGCATGAAGTTGAGTGAAAACCACTTCAACAGCAGGGATTTTCATTGTTGGGTGCAAATCAATCGGAATACCACGTCCGTTGTCCTCGATCGAAACCGATCCATCCTTGTGGAGAGTGACAATGATTCTGTCACCATGCTTGTTTGATGCCTCATCAATTGAGTTGTCAACAATCTCCCAAATGAGGTGATGCAAACCTTTTGGTCCAGTAGTTCCAATGTACATACCAGGACGCAGTCTCACCGCGTCAAGTCCTTCAAGTACTTGAATGTCTTTTGCGTCATAACTCTTTGTTGCCATGAAAAGTCCTTCCTTCGTGAATTAATTAATGTGAAAAATTTTCTTGAAACCAGTACCCGCAAAAACGAGCGCAAATGCCCATAATTTGCCCAGTTTCCACATATCACTATAACAAATTTTGAGACCAATGGCAAACAAATTTTGCCACTTTTTCATATAATAATATCAAAAATTACATAATAATATTATTATTAAAGTTTAAATCGAAAAAGAAGGAGAAAAAATGATATTAGCACTAACCGGCGGTGGAACAATGGGACACATTAGCCCCAATCTTGCACTTTTGCCAGAACTCAAAAAAAACTTTTCAAAAATAATTTACATCGGCGAAGAAAATTCAATGGAAGAAAAAAAGGCAAAAGAATTTGGCATTGAATTTTTTGCAGTACCAGC
>JAZRDJ010000055.1:0-12900 GCA_045660245.1 Clostridia bacterium
ATTTCTGCAGAGTGTTGTTTTTTATTTCATAAACATTTTCACAACTTTTTCTTTTTGTGTGTTATATGGTTGATATCTGACATTCAAATCCAATTTATTTGATTTCTTCAAAATGCTTTTTGTGTGTGAAAAGGTCTCAAACCCTTTTGCACCATGATATTCTCCCATTCCGCTTGTTCCAACCCCACCAAATGGCATTGCAGATGATGCGATGTGAACAATTGTGTCGTTGATGCAACCTCCACCAAACTGAATATTGTTTGTCAAATTATTCTGAAGAACCTTGTCTTCGGTGAAAAGGTAAAAAGCAAGAGGTGTCGGATTGAGTTCAATGATATTTTTGATGTGATCCACAGTCTTGAACGTAAGCACAGGCAAAATTGGTCCAAAAATTTCTTCTTGCATGCATGGGCTTCCGACATGAATATTGTCAAGAATTGTTGGTTCAATTTTTTGTTCTCCATCATTTTTGCCACCAACGACAATCTTTTCTCCCTTGATGAGTTCCATCAATCGCTCAAAATGCTTTTTGTTGATAATTTTCCCATAATCTTTGTTCGTGAGTGGCTCTGTTCCAAATTGTAACCTCACCTCTTCGACCAACAATTTCAAAAATCTGTCTTTGATGCACTCTTCCACCAGCAGATAGTCAGGTGCAACACAGGTTTGTCCACAATTCAAAAATTTTCCAAAAACAATTCTCTTTGCGGCAAGTTTCAAATTTGCTGTTTTTTCAACAATACACGGACTTTTCCCGCCAAGTTCAAGCGTGACTGGTGTCAAATGCTTTGCTGCTTTTTCAAGTACCACCTCGCCAACACTCTTGCTTCCTGTGAAAAAGATATAATCAAACTTCTGATCCAAAAGTGCTTGATTCGCTTCCCTGCCACCTTCAACAACAGAAATGTATTTGCTGTCAAAATTTGCTTCAATTATTTCTTTGATGATTTTGCTTGTGTGCACAGCATAAGATCCTGGTTTCACAACAACTGTGTTGCCTGCAGCCATTGCATCCACAAGCGGTTCCATCGCAAGCATGAATGGATAGTTCCATGGACTCATAACGAGCACAACACCACGTGGCACAGCAAGCATATAACTTTTTGCAGGGAAATGCACAAGCGGCGTTTTGACTGATTTTGGTTTCATCAAATTTTTCAAGTGCTTGATCATGTACGAAATTTCTGAAAGCGTCATTCCCACTTCACACATATAACTTTCAAAAGCACTTTTCCCGAGATCCAGGTGCAAAGCGTCCACAATCTTATCCTGATTTTCAAGAATGGCTTTTTTTAATGTTTTCAACGCATTCAAACGGAACTTATATCCCCGTGTTTCATTTGTTCCAAAATACTCGCGCTGTTTTCTCACAATTTTTTCAATTTCCATTCCATAAATCCCCCTTACTGCATTTAAGTATAATTTCCAAAACAAGTTATTGTCAATCAAAACAAAAACACAATTTATTTTCATGATTTTGCACAAAATTTACAACCATACGCAATATTGAATAATATTTGACATTTTTGAATATGTGCTTTACATTGTAACAGATTAATGGTAAAATATATGAGTAACACAAAATAACAATCAAGGATACTTGCATCACATGAAAAATGAAATTCAACTCAAAGAAGAATTGTTGCTGCTTGAGGCGGAATATAGTGACATCTTCAATAAATCTCAAGAAAAAGGCTTTACATATTGGTTCGACAAAGACAAACAATACAGGGCAAAAATGTTGAGCACAACCATCTCAAAGTGCAAAAAAGAAATTGAACTTTTGTCAAAAGCAAAAGACCTTCAATCTCAAATCGAAACTTTGCAAATCATGAAAAAAGAAATGATTCAATCAATGAAACATGCAGAATTCATTCCGCCAACATTCAAAAACAGACTCGAAAAACTCGACAATGAACTCGCTTTACTTCAAGAAACATATGACAGCCTCTTTGTCACCCGATAAATTCTGAAAAAATCAACTTTTGACAATCTGCAAGCACAAAATTTGCGTTTTTGTGCTTGTTTTTTATTTTTTCTGCTTCAATCTCATCGCGAACAATATAAGCATCAATCTTCATTTTTCTTTTTGAAATTATAAAATTTTCCAATCTGGCTTTCTGACATTTTTTGAAATACCCATCAACAAAATTTGCACAAAAATGCAATTCTCCCCGCAAGATGTACTTATATAATACCTCACACTTCACTTTTTTTAAAAATTTTTTAATTTTGGCATTATCTTTCAGAATGTATTCCGTGCCATATTTTTGTGTATGTGCAAATTTGCACAAACTTGAACTATTCGAAATTTCTGTACCACTTTTTTCACTTGAAAAAGTGTTTTTAACTATCGTTTTTGCGTTTTTGCAAAAATTTGCACTTTTGAAGTGCAATACGCTTGCTCCAAAAAAACTCAAAAAACTAACCTCGTCATAAGACATTGACTTAATCACATTTTTGCTTGTCATGTCATCATAAACACCATCAACATCAGTCCAGTTTTCATACACTGATCCCCGAATTGCCCCAGCGCAAATTGCACCAGTGATGTCTGACCCACCGCGACTCATCACCTTGATCTTGCCAAAAAAGTTCGAACCATAAAAACCTGGCAAAATAATTTTTCCATGATCTTTCACCATCTTTTGCACTTTTTTACTTGTCGTTTTTTTTACTTTCCCATGACTGTCAAATTTGATGATTTTTGCAGAATCCACAAAAGTTGCATCCAAATACCTTGCAAAAATCTTTGCTGTCAAATATTCCCCGCGTGAAAGCAAATAAGATCTCGTTCTGAACAATTTGAAATGCAACTTTATTTTCCTTATTTCAGATTTCAAATCAAATTCAATCTGAAGACCGCGAATTAGGCTTTCAAAAATATTTTCGACCATATCGAGATAAAAATCGAACTTTTCCTTTTGGTAATAAGCCAAAATCAAGAGATCGGTTACCTTTTCACCACCAAAACCACACTTTCCAGGCGCTGACACCACTATTATTCGCCTTTTTGAGTCGCTTTCAACTATTTCCTTGATTAATTGCCTTTGTCCTTCATTTCGAACGCTTGTTCCACCAAATTTGCACACAATGATATTATTTTCCATATACATACAATATTCATTCGTTTCACAAATTGTTACTTGACAATCTCCATTTTATTTGCTTTAATTTGTTTGTACAAAAAGGAGAAAAAAATGATCAGAATTATACTCGTTGAACCAGAAATCCCACAAAATGCGGGGAATATTATGCGATCATGTGCAGCAACAGGCACGGAACTATATTTGGTCAAACCTCTTGGGTTTGAACTTGATGACAAACATTACAAACGTGCCGGACTTGATTACTTTGAATACAGCACGGTCAAAGTTGTGGACTCGTTTGCAGAAATTCAAAAAATGTTTGATGGTGTTCCATTCTTTTTTGCGAGCACGAAAGCCCCAAAGTCATATTCTGACATCAAATTTCCAAACGACTGTTGCATTGTGTTTGGGAAAGAATCATATGGACTTTCTGAAACAATCCTCAAAAACAATTATGAGCACTGCATCAGAATCCCGATGAAAAAAGAAACAAGGAGTTTGAACCTTGCAACAAGCGTGGGAATCATTCTCTTTGAGGCTTTGAAACAAAACAACTTTCCCGGACTTTCAGACGTTGGATCACTCACTGGAAGAATTGAAAAGGATTAATAAAATACAAAAAAGACTAGCAATGTTTGCTAGTCTTTTTTTGTTTAATCATACTTACACAATAATATTCAAAATTCTGCCAGGCACAAAAATCACTTTTTTGATATCCCCGGTCACGTATTTTTGAACATCAGGGTTTGAAAGTGCAATTTTCATTGCATCTTCTTGATTTGCATCAACAGGAATATTCACAACTCCACGAACACGACCAAGAACTTGTACTGGCATTTCAATCTCATTTTTCACAAGAGCAGATTCGTCAAATACTGGCCAAGATTCTTCAGCAATTGTTCCAGTGTGCCCAAGCGCCTCGTGCCAAATTTCTTCAGCCAGATGAGGACAAATTGGTGACAAGAGTTTGATGAAACCTTCAGCATACTCAACCGGCAACTTTTTGACCTTGTTGACCTCGTTTACAAAAATCATCATTTGTGAAATTGCCGTATTGAATCCAAGTGCCTCAAAATCCTCAGTTACCTTTTTGACTGTTTCATGATATACAGTTTTGAGTTCATCACAATTTTCTGTTGTGAGCATTTCTCCAGTTTCAAATAGCCTGTAAACACGGTCAAGGAATTTTTTTGCAGCAGCAACACCACTTTCGTTCCATGGTTTTGATGCTTCAATTGGTCCCATGAACATTTCATAAAGCCTCAATGTGTCCGCGCCATAATCCCTCACAACATCATTTGGATCAACAACAAATTCTGGGAAACGCTTGCCCATCTTGATTCCGTTTGCACCAAGAATCATACCTTGATGAACGAGTTTCTTGAATGGCTCTTTCACAGGTACGAGCCCTTTGTCAAAGAGATAGTTGTTCCACATTCTTGAATACAAAAGGTGTCCAACAGCATGTTCTGGACCACCGACATAAAGGTCAACAGGCATCCAGTGCTCAAGAAGTTTCTTGTCAGCAAACTCCTTGTCGTTGTGTGGATCGATATAACGGAGGAAATACCAACTTGATCCGGCACTGCCAGGCATTGTGCTTGTTTCTCTCTTTGCTGGCATACCATTGAAAGTTGTGTTCACCCAGTCTGTTGCACGGGCAAGAGGACTCTCGCCGGTCTTGCTTGGTGCATAACTCTCAAGTTCAGGAAGAATGAGTGGCAACTGATCGTCTGAAAGAGAAACTTGGTCACCATTTTCAAGGTGAAGAACAGGGATTGGTTCACCCCAGTATCTTTGTCTTGCAAAAATCCATTCACGCAAGCGATAGTTGACTTTTTTCTTTCCGAGACCACGCTCTTCAAGCCACTTTATCATTGTGTCAATCGCTTCTTGCTTGCCCATTCCGTTCAAGAATTCTGAATTGATATGGTTTCCGTCAGCGGTGTATGCTTTTTGTGAAATGTCTCCGCCTTCGAGAACTTGAATAATCTCAAGACCGAACTTTTTTGCGAATTCATAGTCCCTGTCATCATGCGCAGGCACCGCCATGATTGCACCCGTGCCATATGTCACAAGAACATAGTCTGAAATCCAGATCGGGATATTCTTGCCATTCACCGGATTTATGGCAAAAGCCCCTGTGAACACACCTGTCTTGTCCTTGTTTAGTTCTGTTCTTTCAAGGTCTGACTTGTTCGCACATGCTTTTTTGTATTCTTCAACCGCCTGTTTTTGCTCAGGGGTTGTGATTTTTTCAACGAGTGAATGTTCTGGTGAAAGCACACAATAAGTTGCACCAAAGAGTGTGTCACATCTTGTTGTGAAAACCGTGAACTTTTCATTTGTTCCACTAACCGCAAAATCCACATGCGCACCAACACTCTTTCCGATCCAGTTGCGTTGCATTTCCTTTGTTGATTCTGGCCAATCAATAGTGTCAAGACCAGAAAGAAGTTTTTCTGCATACTTTGGGATATCAATTACCCATTGACGCATGTTCTTTCTCACAACTGGATATCCACCACGCTCAGACTTTCCATCAATGATCTCGTCATTTGCAAGCACTGTTCCGAGTTCCTCACACCAGTTGACAGGCATTTCAACACATCTTGCGAGTCCATCATTGAAAAGTTCTCTGAAAATCCATTGTGTCCATTTATAAAAATCAGGGTCAGAAGTCGAAACCTGTCTGTCCCAGTCATAGGCAAATCCAAGCATCTTGAGTTGCTTCACAAATGTTGCAGTGTTTTTCTGCGTGAACCCGTCAGGGTGATTGCCTGTCTTGATTGCAAATTGCTCTGCAGGAAGACCAAATGAGTCAAATCCCATTGGATGCAAAACATTGAATCCTTGCATTTTTTTCATTCTTGCAACAATGTCGGTCGCAGTGTATCCTTCAGGGTGCCCAGCATGAAGCCCAACTCCTGATGGGTATGGAAACATATCAAGAACATAATACTTTGGTTTTGAAAAGTCCCAAACATCTGTCTTGAATGTCTTGTGTTCCTCCCAGTATTCTTGCCACTTTGGCTCAATTTCATTTGGATTGTATGGTTTCATGTTTGTACCACCTTGCTTTTTTTGATTATAATATAGAGTTTACCACAAGTCTTTGCAGTTGTAAAGTTCTGCATGAAAAAAGATTTTGCTTCAAAACAAAAAGCCATATGGGAAATCCCATATGACTTCTTGTTTTAAAAATTGGTTTTTTGTTTTTCATCAAAGATTGATTTCTGACATATTCTCATTGATTTTTAGACAATCCAACAAACCATTTTTTAGATCATTCAAACAAAAATATGATATCTCCTCTCCCGTCGAAGACCTAGTGAATACTTCACACTCTTCGATCAGGTATCAAAAGCCCCTGAATTCTTTTGACGCCACGAGAGATTTGTGAGTATTGTTTTTCACAATGATTATTATTTCAAAAGTGCACCTGACTGGTCAATCACTCCCCAGTTGATCGACCAGTTTCGTGTACTTTTCTCTAAAATTGTTCGATTGATTTTTCAAAAATGTATTGTTTTCTTGCCTTTTGATCAATTCAAATATTGCCATTTATCTTCTTTGATCAATCAAGCATACTTTTTATGACGCACTTCCATTCACTGTGATGTTGTTGCCAGTGTTGTTCTCAAATGCGCATCCCTTGACAATGAGTGCACCAGAAGATGTTCCCACTGTTGTTGAGATTACGCCACCTTTGATATTTTCAAATGTAGTATCATAGATCTTGATCTCTGATCCCTCTGCACCAACGATCAATGCTGCAGAAAGTGTGCTTGTCATGTTTGTACCATCGAATGTAATGCTTTGAGTATTGTTCTCTGCAGACACGTCAGTTGATGAACCGATATTGAGTTTACCAGTAGCATTAACTTGAATGAGTGTTGTTGCGAGAGATCCAATGTTAACTGTCACACCACTGTCGATGTTGAGTGTTCCAGAAACTGTGAACTTCGCACCAGCATTTGCTGTGAATGTTACACCACTCGCAATCGTGAGTGTACCTGCGACATTGAAGTTTGCTGAACCAGCAAATGATCCTTGAACAATTGCAACAGAGTATGATGATCCTATATCAAACACTTGGCTCATTGTGAGACCTGAAGTCAAGATCTTGATCTCAAAGTATGTTGCACTCTTCCAAGTAGTGCCTGCTGATCTTCCTTCAATTGCAGTCATTGCAGCATCGATTGACTCGAATGCATTTTGCCATGTTGTATCAACAATTGCTTTTGAACTGTCAAGATAAGCATCAACCCAAACCGTAGGTGTTTCCCAAATTACTTTGAGTTCAACACAAGTACTTCCGGTTGTTACGTTTTGTACTGTTGTTGTATAATCTTCCGTTCCATCATATGTTGGCTTGTCAAGACCTTTTGCAGTATGACCAGTCCAGTATGGTGTTCCCCAGATGTCTTCAATTTGATACTTCACGCCATAGATGAGACCATCGATTGTTTTGTTTGAAGCATTGGCAACAATGTTGTTATCAGCATCAAGATATCCACCACCATTGTAGTTCACTGTTACGCAGTAAGTATTCGCTTCAAATCTTGCTTGTACATCACCTGTATTTACACAAGAATATGCAAGAGTGGTAGATGTAGATACAAGAGATCCGCTTCTGTACCAACCAATGAATGTATATCCGGTGTTTGCTGTTGCTGTGAGAGTGAGTTCTCCATGAGCAACCGCTGTCACAAGATATCCTGTTCCATTTTCAGTGAATGTCTTGTAGCCTGTTGCGGTTACATTTCCGCCATTTGCACTTGCATACCAACTATTCTTTGTTGCAGATCCACCAAGAACAAGTTGCAATCCGTTTGTGGCTGTTGAGCCAAATGAATCAGCGTTTCCATACTTCACTTGACGAGAAATATTGAATGAGAATTCATTTGCTACTGCAGTTGCAGAAAGAGTTACACTTGTCACTGAAATATCACTAGCAAGAGAGATCGTTGTGCTTGCTGTAGTTCTTGATGTGAATGTTACCTTGCTTATTGTATTCCATGATGAGAATGAGTAGCATCCGCATGTTGAACATGTTGTGCAAAGTTTTGTTATTGTTGCAGAAACTGTATTCTTTGATTCGCCTGCAACCATGATTGATCTAGTCTTTGAGTAAACAATCTTTGCACAAGATGCATTGATTGTTGTTTCAGGAGCATTGATTGCAACTGAGTACAATCTGCCTGATTCTGAAGAGTATGCACTTGCATCAACATTTGGAGATACAGTGCTTGTGTTTGTAGAAACATATCCAATACCAGAAACTTTGAATGTGTAGTATCCAGCAGTTGCATGGATAATGCTTTCAAATTCATAGTAATTGTTTGTTCCAGCATCATATGTTCCAACCAGTGTTCCATTGCGGAAGAGTTGTACTGAATACTTGATTGTTACACCAGATATTGCAGTGAGGCTTCCCCATGTTGCTTTAATTGATTCATAGACACCATCTGAATTACCATCAGTCTTTGACCAAGAAAGTGTTCCAGGAACTGGAATAGATTTCTTGACAATATGCCAATTGACTGTCTTTGTTCCAGTATAGTTACCCTTGAGACTGATTGTTGCAGTGTATGTACCAACATTTGTCTTTTCATCACAAATTACATCATAGTCAGTACCAGCCACAAGAAGAACACCATTTGTTCCTGCTCTGACAGAGATCATGTCAGCAGTCACCTTGTGAGGTTGTCCATCGTAGATAAATGTTACTTCATCTCCAACAGGCACTGGAGTTGGACTTGCTTTGCTGATAACAACTGTCACAGTAATTGTCTTGCTTGCACCAGTTGAAGCAGTTGCTTTAACTTGGAATGAGTATGTTCCAGCAGCAAGCAATCTGTCTGCACCAACACTCAAATTGTTCAAAGTGAAGAGTGAACTATTGAGTCCAGAAAGTTTCTCATATGTATATGTTTCACTAGCATTTCCGTTGCTTGGAGCCGTGAGAGTCCATGCATGATTATTTGATCCAGATGCTGTGCAATTTGATGTGTGTCCACCATATACACAAGTGAGTGTCTGATTGTCCCAATCAATGCCTACAGTTGTTGTTTTTGCAACAAGTGTGATTGTCTTGATTGCTGTGAAGTTATATGACGCAGAAGATGACTTCTTTGTTGTTCCTTCATACCAACCATCAAATGCATATCCAGCCAATAACGTTGCAGAAACGGTTACACTTTCTCCATCAATTGCAACACTGAGAGTTGTTGATACTGTATCAATTCCAGTACCCTTTTGAACAGTAATTGCATAAGCATTGAGCATAGTTGATGTCGCTTCAGCACTATCAAGTACATTGTTTGTGTTTCCACTCATTGCTTGTACTGTGAAGTAGTATGTTCCAGCACCATTCTTTCTAATTTCAGACGCAAAGTTGAAAGTATTTGTTGATGCACTCACATCACTCTTTGTGAATACAGGATTTGCTGTTCCACTCTTATAGAGTTTAACAATATACTTAGAAACCGAAACGCCACCGATAGCATCAAGTTTTGTCCATATTCCTGTGCCGAGTGTTGTTGACCATTGTGGATTCAATGCAACATTTCCATAAGCAGTATTAGCAAATTGATTCTTCTCAATGGTTATAGTTAATGTTGCTGTTGCTGTCTTGTTAGTTACACTATCGGTTGCTGTTACAGTATAAGTGAATGTACCAACAGCAGTTGGTGTTCCAACAACACTATTTCCACTAACATTCATTCCATTACCAAGTGTTCCACTATATGAATATGTTTCAGATCCACCAGTTGCTGGGCCAAATGTTTGACCACTCATTGCAACAGCAAATCTTCCACTAAGTGACTTGCCATCGAGATTAATATTGTCTGCCTTCCATGTGGCCACAAGAGCCACTGCGTCAGAACCTTTGATTGTTACTGTTGTTGTTGCACTTGTTGTGCTTGCAATTGTTGAAGTACCACCTACTGACCATGTCATTGTTGGATATGCTTTTGTGTTAGATACGGTTGTTGCAATATCGAGTGTTTCTCCAACGATTGCCACTGTTACAGCCACGCCAGATTTCTTAACTGTTGCTGTTGCTGTAACTGTTGCTCCAGGTGCTTTTTGATCAAATGTTGCAGTTGCTGACACACTCACAGCAACAAGATCTGGTGTATTTGATGTCACAACCTCAGAACTTTCTACGTTGTTATTATTACTATTAGCCTTAACCGTGAAGTAATATGTTCCAGCACCAAGTTCTCTTATCTTCGCAACAAATGAATTTGTTTTTGCTGTTTGAGTGACTGCATATGTTTGTCCGCCCTTCTTGATAAGAGTTACTGTATAGTTCACTGGAGAAACGCCACCAATAGATGAGCTATCCCATGTTGCTGTTCCAAGAGTTGCTGTTGACCAAATTGCTGAAGATACAACGAACTTGGCTTTCTTGATCTCCCAAGACACATTATCAACACTTGCACCTTTATAGTTTCCAGCAATTATTGATACTTTGATTGTATATGTTCCTGCATTTGTTGCAGATGTAGCACCATTTGTCGCAGTACCTGCTGAAACACTATATTGTGATGGATCAATTGTTGTTCCTTTTGCTGTCACCACAATTGATGGTGATTGTGAATTTCCATTGAATGTATGAGTTGA
The DNA here is from genome assembly GCA_045660245.1 of Clostridia bacterium. Taxonomy (GTDB): domain Bacteria; phylum Bacillota; class Clostridia; order Christensenellales; family UBA1242; genus RGIG3872. The sequence continues at coordinate 10,725 of JAZRDJ010000055.1, forward strand.
AGTTACTGTTACAATAATTTCAGCTTCCCCATCAGGTTCAATTGTGAGTGTTCCCGTCTTGATTGTTACATTGTAGTTGTCTTGAGTTGCCACAACCGGTGTGATTGTATATTCACCAACAGGTCTATGAACAGTACCATCAACAGTAAATGTTACAACAATTGAATCTGAATTCTTGAGTCCAGTGAATGTTGCCCCAGCATTTGTATTTTGAGCATCAGTACCATATGTAACGGTCTTGTTGTTTGCAGTCACAGTAAGTGCTGCTTTTTGAACTATGATTTTCACTTCTCCTGTTGTTGTTTCGTTTGTAACATTATCTTTAACAGTAATTTCTACGATATAACCAGAAACATTTGCACCAGTAGTTGCCTTTGTACCAATCTTTCTATTAGCAGAATCGATTGTGAAGTTTGTATTGGTAATTGTATATGTATAATCACCAGAACCATTTGTTGCGGCATTGAATGACCATGATTCAGTCGTGCCATACTCTGCCTCATAATGTGTACCAACTTGTGGGTTGAATACAATATCATTTGTTGTCGCATTAGCTGTCATTGTTACATTGCTTGCAGGCATGTCAAATGTTGCTGTTGTCTTATCTCCTGTCCAGCCAGAGAATGTATATCCTTGGCTTGTAGTGGCAGATACTGTAACTTTTGCGCCATAGAGATATGTACCCGCACCTGTCACTTCGTCAATTCCAGTACCCTTGTTGAGGGTTACCATGAATGAATTTCTTGTGTAGTAAACATTCACTACTGTCTTGTTGTTTGTGTCGCCATTGATTGTCTTGCTGTCAGCCTTTTCAAATGCGTAACCCGCATGAGAGAGTGCTGTGTATGTAGCAGTTGTATCAGTTTGGCCTTTCAATGTTTCAGTCTTGAGATTTGTTGAATATGCTGTTCCAGTGAGGTCTTTGAGCCAATGTTTCACAGTATATTCTGTTTCGAGATTTGCTCTCCATGTTGCAGTGATTGAGAGTGAAGAGATGTTTGTTGAAGTAATTGTGTACTTCAATGTTCTCTCTTGACCATTACTTGTCACAGTTCCTCCCACTGAGAATCCATCGAAGTAATATCCATCAGGACCAGTAGTTGTCACTGTCACTTCTTCGCCACGGATAAAGTTTCCAACGGCTTGATCAACTCTCACTGTTTCACTTTCAGCAATTGAAACAACTTTGAATCTTACTGAAACAACATTGAGTTTGTCGGCAGTAGCAACATCTGTACTGTTTTGTACATTTGTTGTGTCACCGATCGTTCTCACTGTGAAGTAATAGTATCCAGCAGTGTCATCAATGATATCAGCAAAGTTATATGTTGTTCCAGATACTGTCACGGCACTTCCCTTTGTTGAGTATTCTCCGTTGATTGTTGATGAGTAGTAAAGTTGTACACTGTATTTTGCTGTCACATCGCCAATCTCATCAATGCTTGGAGCAACCCAAGTTGCTTGGCCAGGAGTTTTAGTTGACCATGCTGCACTTGATGGTGAATCAAATCGGTTTGCATCAACAATGATTGTGATTTCAATCTTGCTATTGTTCAATGTTGAACCACCAGTTTCTGCGTCTGTCACATTGAATGAGAACTTGTATGTTCCTGGCACAGTTGGAGTTCCAGAAATTGTGTTGCCATTCATTGCAAGACCATTGTACTTGCCATCAGATACAGTGACTACATTTCCATTGAGTGTTACAACAAGGTTTGTATACTCAAATTCTCCAGATCCATTTGTCGCTTCAACAAATGACTCGTTATAGATCTCATAGTATGTTCCATTAGCGAGTGTTTGATTTGCGATATTGAGTACATTTGCTGCTGCAGTTGCAAGAACTGTTACGTTTGCACCATTCACAGTGAATGTGTTTGTATTTCTATCGCCAGTCCATGTGATTTGACTTTCGTCATATCCATTGTCTGTGTTTGCTGTTGCACCAACAACAACTTGCATTGTGTCGAGAACCACAGCTTCTTTGATTGTATTTGCTGGAGCAAGTCCGGCAATTGTTTCAATCCATACAGATGAAATGCTGTCTCCAGTTCTTTCAACTGTTACGTTGTAGTAATTGATTGTGTTAGAAACTGCAGTTGTATTATTGTTAATTACTTTTACAGTTTTTCCAGTATTCTTGAGTTCAGTTGTTCCAACATAAGCAGATGCCCAA
>JAZRDJ010000056.1:0-10493 GCA_045660245.1 Clostridia bacterium
CCTTCACTATCATAGTCAAGTCGTCCAACAGGTTTCAAATGCTTGAGAGAATCTGGGAGCAAATCCACAACGGTTCGTCTGCCTTTGTCATCACTCATTGCTGTGATGTAGCCTTTTGGCTTGTGAATCATGATATATTCCTTTTTGCCCATAACTTGAATTTGTGCACCTTTGAGTGTTACAATGTCCTTTTCATCAATATCAACGCCAAGCGAAGTCACAACTTCACCATTGACACGAACATCTCCATTTCTCACAAACTCGTCTGCTTTTCTTCTTGAGCAAATACCACAACTTGCAATAAACTTGTTAATACGCATAAAAAATCACCTAAACTATAATTTAGCCTAGGTGAATCATATCATGAACCAGTTTTTCGAGAATGTTTACCTCCCTAGACTTTACATCTTCTATGATATACACTTTATCAGAAAAAATCAAGTCTTTGGACACATAAATTTGAATTTCACCAATGGGTTTGCTCGCCTGGTGAGGTGCAACGACACTCTCTGGTATCATGTATACCACTTCAACCTCATCAACTTCAGATATCTTGAGCGGAAGAGAAATTCCATCACGAACACAAAACTTTGTCTTTTGTTTTTCACCGCCCACAATTTCAATATCCCCAAGAATGTTTTCAGGTGCAAGAATTTCAGTTAAATGATATTCCGAAAAACCTTTTTCAAGTAGCAACTGACATTCTTCAAACATTTTTGCACAATCCAGAACAACACAAACCAAATGCATGTTATTTTTTTTTGCACTACCAACAAAACATCTGCCTGCTTTTTTGGTGTATCCAGTCTTCACGCCAGTTGCCTCAGGCATATTCTTGAGGAGTTTGTTTTTGTTTTGAAGTTTTCGGTTTGAAGCACCATTGAGCACACTTTCAATCTTCTTTTCTGTGGTTGAAACAATTTCAGCAAACTTCTCATTCTTGAGTGCGTATGCTGAGATGAGTGCAAGATCAAAAGCCGTTGTATAATGATTGTCATCAGGCAATCCATGTGGGTTTTCAAGGTGGGTATTTTTTGCTCCCAGTTTTTGAACAAACAAATTACACTGTTCCACAAATTTTTCTACACTTCCACTTGTGTGAATGGCAATCGCTTCGGCAGCGTCATTTCCTGATCTGAGCATCAAACCAAAAAGCAATTCTTCAAGCGTTAGTGTTTCGCCCTCTTTCAAGTAAATACTCGTTCCTTCAACACCTACACAATCCTTGCCAATTGTGACAACAGCACCAAGGTCTGGATTCTTTTCAATTGCAACAATGGCTGTAATTATCTTTGTCGTGCTTGCCATTGGAAGTTTTTTGTCGTTATTTTTTGAATATAAAACCCTACCAGTTTCTACATCCATGACCGTCATTGCTTTTGCTGAAGAAATTTCAATATCTTTACATTTAGCAAACGATGTATCAATGTGAAAAACCGCAAAATTTAGAAATATTGAAGCAAAAATAACACAAAACATCGCACTTATGATAATATTTTTTACAACTTTCACTTTATTTTTCTTCCTTGTTTTTCATGTAATCACAGACACTATCAAACATTTTTGGTATTGTTTCAAGAATTTTCTCATATGGTGTTTTTGCATCCACTTTAATGAATTTGACACTTTTCCCACAAACACACAAAAATCCTACAGGACAAACAGTTACACCTCCGCCAGATCCGCCAGAGAATGGGAAACTCTTTGTCATCTTGATTTGGCTTTTGTCAGCACTATACTCCCCACCACCTGCAACAAAACCAAGCGATAATTTTGAAATGGGAACAATCAAAAGATCTCCAATTTCAATTGCATCACCAACAACAGTTTTGATGTCAGACATTGCTTTTATTTTTTCTATTGCTGATGACACAATATCCTCAATTTGATTTTCAGACATTTTGTTTCTCCTTGCCTAATTTTTGTTTTTCTTTTATTTTTAGTTTGGCTTTAAAAAATGATATTATTACATCAAAAATGCTAATTTTAATCACAGCATAAATTGTGGTATTATTTTCATTTCTCGTAAATGTTGGTATTATTCTTGAAAATATATTGATGTAATTATATCTGGTTTTCAATATGGCGGAGATCGTGTTCACAACCATGTTTTCAATTGCTGTGATTTGAGCCGTTTCAAAAGCATCTTCATTGTTTCCAAAACTTTTGAAGTAATTGAAATTCACAACCTTTACTCTCTTTGATACTTCTTTGTAAAATTCTCCGGTATAAGGTTTTGACTTTTCCGTGCTCTTTAGTAAATTGATTTTGTTGTCAAATCGCAACTTATCATTTTCAAAAAATACTTTTCCACACACAATATTGATCACAAACGCATGAATGAGATAATACCCTTCCATTCGCATCAAATTTGCATGAACAGACACTTTGACTTTGACAGGCAAAATAATAATAAGGACAACAAATAACACAACAAAAGTCACCAATAAAAATACATTCATACCATTAGTTTGAGCACTGGTGTTGTTTTTAAACAAAAAAAAGGTACAGACGCATGAACGCGTGTGTACCGCAAAAAATATTTAAAATAATATATCAGACCAAATCCTCGTCGTCTTCAAAGTATCCTTTGTCGTCTTCTGGATCATTCTCAAAGTAATCATTGCCATCATCACCAACAAACTCACCATTGAACATTTCAGACGTTCCAGCAAAGTCATTTTTGAAATAATCATTCCCATCATCTTGAAGTTCTTTTTCTTGATTGTTTGAAAGTTCGTCTGTTGTTTCTGTTGCTTCCATTTTGCTGATTGCAATATCAAGTTTCTTTTCCATTTCTTCTGTCGTTTCATTGATCTCAAAATGGTTGTAAAGTCTATCATCTGAAGTTCTGATAATTTTGACTTGTTCCATAAGTTCATTATAATCTGGCAAAGCGTCAATTGACTCAATGTTGAATCTTTTCAAAAATTCATCAGTTGTTCCAAACAAACTTGGGTGTCCAACAGTATCTTTCTTTCCCACAATTTCAATAAGGCCGTGTTCCATCAAAATGCTGATCGCATAGTCACAGCCAACACCACGGATTTCTTCAATCTCAAGTCTTGTGATTGGTTGTTTGTAGGCAATGATTGCTGCAGTTTCAAGCGTTGCCTTTGACAAATTACGTTGTCTGATTGGGTTCAAAACTGATGACACAATTTCAGAGTACTTCGGGTTGCTTGAAAGTTGCAACTTTCCATTGAATATCTGAAGTTGAATCCCAGATTCTTCTCCATATCTTTCTTGAAGTTTTTTTGCAGATTCCAAAACATCTTGTTTGCTCACTTCAAGTTTTTCGGCAATATCAGCAGAATCAACAGCCTCTCCAGCCACAAACAAAATACTTTCAATGATATCTTCCAAATTAGTTTGCATTTATATTTTCCTCTTTTTTGTAAATTTGTATATCGTCAAATGATTGATCTTGAACCACTCTAATGAGTTGCCCCTTCAAAAGTTCAAGAACAGCCAAAAACGTGTTGATAATTTCACTCTTTGAATAATCTGCGTCAAACAATTCACTGAATGTAAATTTTTCTTTTTCAAGCAAAGTATCCTTGATCTGTGCAATTTTTTGAGCAACAGTGAACCTGTCTTTTTCTATTTTTCTTGGTGCTGGAACTTCTGCCTTTGCTGTTACTTTGTGCATCAATTTTGTAAAAGCCGAAATCAATGCCTCAATATCCAACGCGTCAGGCAAGACATATCTGAAATCACCAGCGCTGTCATCAGGTTTTTTGTAAAACCTGTCAACATCCTCAATAACTTTGAGTTTTTCACTTGCGTCTTTGAAAAGTTTGTATTCCTCAATCTGTCTGATCAGTCTGATTTCAGGATCTTCTTCATCAAGTTCTTCAACCAGTTGTGGTTTTGGCAAAAGTTTTTTTGATTTAATTTCCAAAAGCGTTGCTGCCATATCAATAAAGTCACTTGCCTTTTCAACATCAAGTTCTTCGATATCTTCCATAAGTGCAAGATATTGTTCAGTAATTTCTGAAATAAAAATATCTTGAATATCAATTTTTGCTTCTTTGATCAAATGAAGCAAAAGATCAATTGGACCTTCAAATTGATCAAGTTTGATCACAACAGCATCACTTTCAGGATTTTCTGCTTGAGAAACAGCAACTGCGGTTTCGCAGTTTTCTTGATTTGTATCATTCATCTTTTGCAAATCTTTTTCTTCCATACCCTATCCTACAAACAAACTAAATAATTTAACAAAACCATCAATCACGAATTCTGCGAGTGACACAGGAACATATGAAACATACATTGAAATCACACCCGTGAAAATACAACCAAGCAAAATGATAAAACCATATCTTCTCATAAAATCCAAAAATCTGTTGTTTGGTTTTGCGAATGTTTCGATCAATCTGTAACCATCAAATGAATAAAATGGCAACAAATTGAAAAACGCAAAAATAAAATTCATGAGTATCAAATATTCCAAAAAGTGTTTCACTGCTGGGCCATAAACGCCAAATACAAATACTTCTGGAGCAAATACATAAATGAGTGAATAAACCAGCGCCCCCAGTATCCCAAGACCAACATTTGCGAGAATTCCAGCGCCATAAACACGAAGAGCGCTCTTTTTGCCACGCCTGAAATTTCTTGAATCAACAGGAACTGGTTTTGCCCAACCATAGCCAAACAAAAGCAAAAAGAAAATGCCTTTCAAATCCACATGTGAAAAAGGTGCGAGAGTATATCTCCCCACAGCCTTTGCCGTCATGTCACCTTCCTTGAATGCGGCATGAGCATGCGCGAATTCATGAATGGACATGGAAAGTAAAAGTGCAGAAACATATCCACAAATCAAAAGCAACATTCCAATAAAAGTACTCTCTGTTGAAAAGAGATTAAAAAGCAACATTATTTCTCACACTCTCCTGATTTTATTATATTGCTTTGCCTCGCAATTGTCAAATCAAAACAAAAAAAAGCGACCAACTTGTTGTCGCTTTTATTGTTAGATTTTGTTACCATGCCACATAAATCTTTTGTGTTATATCCTTGATCCTCAACTTTTCAATATTTTCATGCGATACAATTGGAATTTCTGCAATCACAATATTGTGTTGATCCAAGATGATCAAATTTGCTATTTTTGAATTCACAGTAACAGGAGCCTTGACTTCACATTGTTCAATCGATGTTGAACACTCAAATTTATCCCCCTTTTTCAAAAGTTTCACAAAATCATCTCCAGCATAACCAGCCGTAATTTTTTGTATTGAATTCTTGATTTCCACATCACAGAGTTTTTCACCTTTTCGAACAATCACCCTGTTTTCAAAATTATCAAAACCATAATTAAACAAGGCTTTTACACTTTCAAAACGATTACTTGAACTCTCTTCCCCAAGGGTGACAGCAATCAGTTCAAGATCTTGTCTTTTTGCACTTGACACCAAACAAAATCCAGCCTCATTTGTGAATCCTGTCTTGCCACCCGTTGTTCCTTTGAAAAACCTTACGAGCCTGTTTGTGTTCACAAGTTCAGTTTTTCTGCCACTAGGGTGCACCAGTTCATCCATCCATGTCGTTGCGTATTTTTTGTACAACTTGTTGCTCATCAATACCTTATAGGCAACTGCCATATCACGAGCCGTTGAATAATGATCTGCACATGGAAGCCCAGTTGAATTTGAGAATTTTGAATTTTTCATTCCATGATCATGAGCATAGTTATTCATTTTCATGACAAAGTTTTCTTCTGTTCCAGAAACGGCTTCAGCAAGTGCAACCATGCTGTCGTTCGCTGAAGAGATAATGACCGACTTGATCAAATCTTCAATCTTATACTTTTTGTTTTCATCCAAAAATGCTTCTGAACCTTCTTGCTCTGCCGCATTTTTTGAAATTCTTACTTCTTGATTTGTTTTTATTTTTCCATTCTCTATCGCATCAAAAACAAGTCCAAGTCCCACAATTTTTGTCATGCTTGCAATGGGCAACATTCGATCAGCCTCTTTCTCAAACAAAATTGTTCCAGAGTGGGCATCGATCAAAAATGCTGATTTACCAGTAACTATTGGATTGTTTTCTTGCACACGCTCTTTGGCACTTGCAAAAGTTTCCATGCTCAAAAATCCAGTCGAAGAAAAAATAATGCAAAAAAATAAAGATAATACAAAGAGATATTTTTTCATTTTACACCTACCTTTGATATTATCTTGTTCAACTCTTACATTTTTATGTATCAAAACATCACAATGATCAAACTTTTCAAACAAAGTGGAACCAACACATTCACAACCAGACACAAAACAAATTCAATCAAAAAGATTGACACAAATCTCAAAGCAAAATACTTGTCCAAATCAAAATTCAACAGCTTTCCACCATTTTTCAAGCCATACGAGCAAAAGGAGTTGACGTTTCCAATTTGAGCAGCAATTGAAACAAGCAAAAGCAAATTGAATGGAAAAATCAATAAAACTGAATTCAAAATTCCCGAAAAACCATATTTTGCAATTATACTTCCCATTGAAAGTACCCAAACACATGACTGATACGCAAGATACAAAAGAGAAAATGGCAACGTAAAAACAGATATGGCAAAAACTGCGCACAGGACTGAAGCACACAAAACCCCCAAAAAGTTGTCCCAAAAGATTGCCGACACCTCACCAGAGCCTTTGACAAAAGCAAGGAATGTTTTGTCTGAAAGCGACAAAACATCCACAGCCTCGCTTTGCGTAAACGTGCAAACAAGCCCAATTATCACTCCAAGAACAATTGAGCCAGCAGCGAACAAATAAACACTTTTGCGCCGCTGTATTGACAATAGAAATGAATTCAAAAATTCAGCCAATGTTGCTTTCATATATTAAATATATATGCAACACAATTTCTTAATGTTCAAGATTACAAAAAAGCCACATTATATTTAACAACGCCAACAATGGCGAGTATCAGCGTTTTTGCTGTCGCATCAAACATCAACTTGTCAAAATATCTCAAGTGTTCGTTTGACATCAAATGCTTGTGATCACAATTTTGAACAGCCCTGTTGATTGCATATCTTATGTTCCTTTCAACCTTGTAGTCGAGTGTATTGTTGATTCTCGCAACATGTTTATAAACATCTCCAACAAGTTTTATGTTCGCACGGTCTTCATTTATGATATAATATACACAATCACAAATATAATTGAACCCAAGTTCACTGTTTTTGAAACCGAGATTTACCAAAAGATTTTGTACCGCATTATACATTTTGTATTTGTCATTGTTTGGATCTTCTTTTTGCTCTTTGATTATGCGCAAAAGAGCGTCTGAAATTTTGATCTTGAGATCTGTTATTTTGTCATTTGATTTAACGACAGAAAAAGGTACTTCAAAATTGTTTGGCAAATCATTCATAAGCACAATTTTGCAATCTGTGAAATCCTGCAATGATCCAAGCAATTGGCAAGTATGTTCAAGTTCATCCTCAAATCCAACTGGATCAAACAATACAACATACCCTTTTGCAAGAACCGCAATTGAATAAAAAATATCCGGATTTGCAAATTGCCCAGCAAATTCAAACCCACTGCTTTTCAAAAACAAACTATATTTCGACTTTGAATCAACTTCTTCTTTTTTGAGTATATAAAGTTTATTATAAAATTCCATAAATTATTACCCTCAATTTATTCTCAACAAAATCATTTTTTATTGTAGAGTAATTATAGAATATCACAATATATTTTATATTGCAAACAATTTTTACAATATTATTCAAATTTATACAAAATTGATTTTTATCACATCATCCAATCCATGAAAAGGCCATAACCCCTTGTTGGATCATTGACAAAAACATGAGTTACTGCCCCCACAATTTTTCCATCTTGAATAATTGGACTACCACTCATTCCTTGCACAATCCCACCAGTTTTCTCAAGCAATCTTTTGTCAGTGACGTGTATAATCATGCTTTTCTTTTGTGGTTCATTTTGAACAACAGTCTTCACAATTTCAATATCAAATTCTTCAGGAACAACCCCATCAATGGTTGTGAGTATTTTTGCTTTTCCTGTCTTCACACTCCCTTTTCTGCCAACCTTGATTTTTGCAAGATTTGACTTTTTCATGAACGCTGCGTTCATGATACCCTTTGCACCAAAATCTGTGTTTGCTTTGAGTTCTCCAATACTTGCACCATTTTTCAAAAATAATCCTCTGAGTTCTCCAGGTTCTCCGACACCACCTTTTTGTATTCCAACAATGTTACATTTGAAAATCTTTCCGCTTTTAACCCCAAACTTTGATGCTGTGTCGATATCCGAAATCGGATGACCAAGCGCTGAAAATTCTCCATTTTCTTTGATAAATGTCATTGTCCCCACTCCCGATGCCGTATCACGAACCCAAAGTCCAAGCCGGTACTTATTTGAAATTATATCTTTTTCTGGAAGAAGCGTAGTCTTGAGTATCTTGCCGTTTCTGTCAATAGTCAAGGAAATCTCACCAAACCCATTATATTTGCTTTGCAAAAAATGTTCAACATCAAGTGTTGATGAAATCTTTTCCTCATTTAAATGAGTGATGATATCTCCAACACATATATCATGTCCATCAGACGTATTTTTCTCACCTTCCGCCGTTTGCACTGTTCCCTTTGCAATCACAACAATACCATCAGTTTCAAGAGCAAGCCCAATTGGAAATCCACCCAAATACACATATTCATCTGGAAGATTTTTGTCATCTTTGTTTTTGAATGGAGAATCAAAAAAATTCTTGAAAATATCCCTTATTCTCGGGAATATAGAAGCAGAATTTGAAAAAGTAATATCTTTTGCAAGCACACTATTTGGCCCCACGTTCATGACAAAAATCCCTGAACAGAAACCAAAACACAACACCACTATCAAAAATTTTTGAAAAAATAAAACTACTTTCGTTTTCATAAAAGTAGTTTGTATTGTTTGTTCAAAAATAATTCAGCGAATTTTCATTTTCGCACAAAATTTACACCTTCCAAAATCATTGCCTTTGCATGTTCAATTGAAAATTCTGTGATGCTTCCCCCAATCAGGCGAGCAATCTCTCGAATCCTCCTTTCTCCATCAATTTTTTCAATTGATGTTGTTGTCTTGCCTCCAGAGGTTGACTTTTCAATAAAAAAGTGATCAGTGCCAAAACTTGCAATATGAGCAAGGTGCGTGACACAAATAACTTGGTGCGTTTGTGCAATCGTGAGCAATTTCCCAGCAATAACTGCAGCAATGTGTCCACTCACACCCGAATCAATTTCATCAAAAATCATTGTACTGGCACCAAGTTCACCACCACCAATATTTTTGATCGCAAGCATGAGTCTGCTTATTTCACCACCACTTGCCACGCTTGAAAGTGATTTTGTTGGCTGACCTGCATTTGCTGAAAACAAAAACACAACCTTATCAAAACCATCAAGATTTGCACACTCAATTCCGAGATCTTCAAACCCCACAACAAACTTTGCATCTTTCATTCCAAGTGACACAAGTTCATCAATCATCTTTTTTTCAAACGATTTTGCTGATTGTTTTCTGGCTTCTGTCAAATCTTGACCGAGCACCATTAGTTTTTCCTGCAACAATCTTTTTTGATTCATGAGATCCGCAACAATTTCTTCAGAGTCCTCAAGTCTTCTGTAATCAATTTTGATTTTTTCAAGATATTTGTTGATTTCATCAACATTGCTTCCATACTTCTTTTTGAGTGAAGAGAGCAAATCAAGTCGTTTTTCATTCTCTTCTGCCTCAAACTCATTGAAGTACATGTTGTCCTTCATGCTTTCAAGAGTATCAATAATATCCAATACTTCAAATTTAACGCTATCAACCCTTGCCGACAAATCACCTGCTTCTTTCAAGTATTGTGAAATACCCGAAACTTCAGCACTGAGTTTGCCAACCATATCACTGATGGAACTACCACCATAACCACCGCCCTCAGCAATAACAAGCGAATTTTTGATTGCATCGAGAATTTTTTCTTGAGACAAAACACGAACCCTGAAATCTTTGAGTTCTTCTTCCTCTCCAATTTTGAAATTTGCAGTTTCAATTTCATCAATTTGAAATTTGTACAAATCAATCAATCTTGCTCTCTCAGATGTGTCAGTTTCAAATGACGAAATTTGTCTTTCAACATCTTTCAATGCTTCAAACACATTGCGGTACATAACCAATATATTTGAAACTTTTTCACCTGCATAGTAGTCAAGCATTTTCAAATGATTGCTTTCAGAAAGTAGCAATTGATGCTGAAACTGTCCATGCAAATCCATGAGTGGCGCAGATAATTTTTTGAGCATTGACAAAGTAAAAACTTTACCATTTACCCTGCACTCATTTTTTCCTTCTTGTGTTATTTTTCTTGAAATCACGACTGTGCTTTCTCTGTCAAGCCCAAAATTTTCCAAAATGGAAAGAACATAATCACTCACATTTTCAAACACCGCTTCAACAAAGGCAAAATCTTTGCCATAAGAAATCAGG
>JAZRDJ010000057.1:0-7592 GCA_045660245.1 Clostridia bacterium
TTTGAAACCTGTTGGACGACTTGACTATGATAGTGAAGGTTTGCACATCATGACAAATGACGGGGAACTTGCGTTTGCGCTCACTCATCCATCTCATGAAGTTCCAAAAAAATATGTGGTGAGAATTGAAGGTCAAATCAAGGAAAGTGAACTTGCTGTCATCAGAAAAGGTGTTGTGATTGATGGCGAAAGACTTGCATCTTGCAAGGCTGTTCCGATTTTGTTTGATGGAAAAAATACAAAAATTGAAGTAACAATCAAAGAAGGAAAGAACAGGCAGATCAGAAAAATGTTTGAAGCCATCGGAAAGATTGTTGTGTTCTTGAAAAGAGTTTCAATTGGTGAACTTGAACTTGGCAGTGTGAGTCGTGGTGGTTACAGAGAACTCTCAGCGTCAGAGATTGAATATTTGAAAACTTTGTAAGAGAAAAGGAAAAGATATGAAAGTTTGTGTAATTGGTGGTGGCGCTGCTGGTTGTATGGCAGCAATACAAATCGCGGGTAAAGGTCACAACGTTGTTTTGTTTGAAAAAAATGAAAAACTCGGCAAGAAGATTTATATCACTGGCAAGGGTAGATGTAACGTGACAAATGCAGTCACCGGCCCAGAATTTTTGTCAAACGTTGTTTCAAATCCCAAGTTTGTGATGAGCAGTGAAATTAGATTCAACTCGTCTGATACACAAAACTTTTTTGAAGAGTATGGGGTTAAACTCAAAATCGAAAGAGGGAATAGAGTTTTCCCGGCATCTGACAAATCAAGTGACATCATCAAAGCCCTTGAACGTGGACTCAGATGGCGAGGTGTTGATGTGAGGTTGAACACAAACGTTGATGACTTGATCGCTGTTGATGGGCAAATCAAAGGTGTTAAAATTGGCGAAAAAACAGAAAACTTTGATGCTGTTATTGTTGCAACAGGAGGCAAGAGTTATTCATCAACTGGGAGCACTGGTGATGGATATAAATTTGCATCAAAGATGGGACACACGCTCATTGCTCCTGTGCAGGCGCTCGTTCCGATCATTCTTTCAGACAATGATTTGAAATCACTCCAAGGATTGTCTCTCAAAAATGTCGTATTATTTGCAACACTCGGGAATAAATTAATTTATGGGTCAGATATAGGTGAAATGCTCTTCACAGACAATGGGGTTTCAGGACCGCTTGTTCTTTCAATGTCGAGCCATATCAACAGATGTGATTTGTCAAAACTCAAAATGTTCATTGATTTCAAGCCTGCAATTAATACTGAAATGCTCAAAGCACGTATAGACAGAGATATTGTTGCGCTTGGAGCGAAACAAACGTCAACCCTGATTGAGGGGTTGCTCCCAAAAAGTTTGGTTCAAGTTTTCTTGAAAAGATTAAATATTAATATGACAAAGAAAGCAAATCAACTTGAAGCAAAAGATAGGGACAAAATTGTGCATTTGCTCAAAAATTTTGAACTCAAAGTCAAGGATCTTGCCTCGTTTGATTACGCTGTTGTGACTGCTGGGGGGGTATCTGTCAAGGAAGTGTCACCAAAGACAATGGAAAGCAAAATAGTGAAAGGACTTTACTTTGTTGGCGAGGTATTGGATATTGATGCATTGACTGGTGGATTCAACTTGCAACTTGCGTTTTCGACAGCGGCGCAATGTGCAAGCAATTTTTAAAAATTTAAAAGGAGAAAAAACGTATGATATTTGCTATTTGTTTTGCAATTATCTTTTTGCCTCTCACAATCTTTTTCCCAATCAGTGTGAAAGGACGCAAAAATTTGCCCAAAAAACAAGGTTATGTTCTTACTTGCAATCACTATTCCAACTTGGATCCTGTGATGATTGATATAAAACTTGTGAAGAAAATTCGATTTTTGGCAAAAAAGGAACTTTTCAAAAACAAAACAGCAGGCTTTTTCTTGAAAAAATTTGGAGCATTCCCTGTTGATCGTGGAACTTCAGATATTAAAGCATTTAAATTTGCACTTGAAACACTCAAAAATAAAAAAACTCTAGGAATTTTTCCTGAGGGGACCAGAAACAAAACAAATTCAGAAGAAATGCAAGAGGCAAAGAGTGGTGCAATTGTGTTTGCAAGCAAAGCAGGTGTTCCAATTGTTCCTGCGGCGCTTTCAAGACCGATCAAATTTTTGCGCTTCACAAAATTGATTGTAGGTGAACCATATTATGTTGTTGGTGAAAATCCAGCAAAACTCACAAAAGAAGAAATTGAAGAAAATGTCAAAATATTGACTGAAAAAACAAATCAACTTCGAGAAGATTATTTGAATCGAAAAAAGAAAAAATAATAATGGGGGGGTGTGGAAATTTTTTAAAAGTTCCACACTTTTTATTTTGCGAAATGCCCAATTTTCCTACAAAAAATGTAAGTTTTTGAAAAAATATTGTATCCCCCCCATAATTTTTAAAAAAACGCTTGCATTATCAAAAAAAATATATTATTATGAAATTATCAGGGGGGTATATAATTCCCATATGATACATTTACTATTCACATATATATTAAATTCATGCTGATGTGGCTCAGGGGCGCGACTCGTTAAATCGAGTTGCTGGTAGCAAGTCGATAGTCCAAGCGGGGAGCAAGTTGTACTTGCGACCGGGAAGAGCGCGATACCTTTGCAATATATTAAAAGTAAGTACGCTGTAGTAAATACAATATAGTATAATGTGCTGATGTGGCTCAGGGGTAGAGCATCTGATTCGTAATCAGACGGTCGCGAGTTCGAATCTCGCCATCAGCTCCAAATAGAATTGGAAGAATTGTTGAAGTGATTTTATATTAAAAAATATGATGATTTTTAAAGGGGAATAATTTATGATGGAAATTGGAATTAATAATGGTATTGGCGTTGGATCAAATGTTTTGGAAGAATTGAAACTCATCAAAGAAAGTGGATTCAAAAATGTTATGATTCGTTCAAAGTGTGGAAATTTGGAGGGAATGCTCCAAGCAGCACAATCACTTGGACTCAAAGTTCCTTCTGTTCATTTGTCAAGTGTTAATGCTGATGATTTGTGGAACAAAGGTGAAACAAATGACAGATACATGCAGACCATTATGAATGAAATTGCTATTTGTGGAAAGTATAATATTCCAGTAGTTATTATGCATGCAACTTGTGGCAACCCAACAAACATGCTCATCAGTTTGAATGAATATGGTATTGAATGTATGGAAAAGATTGTTGAGTATGCAAAGACCTTCAAAATCAAGGTTGCTCTTGAAAATTTGGATAACTCAAACATCAAGAGATGGTCAATACTTCTCGATTCGATCAAATCAAAGAACTTTGGTGTATGTTATGATATCGGACATCACCAACTTTACAACTCTCAAGTTGATATTGCAAAAAAATATGTAAACAGAATTTTTGCAGTTCATATTCATGATAATATGCTTGACTATGAATATGGTTGTGACTGGACACGTGATCTTCACTTGTTGCCATTTGATGGAAAAATTGATTTTGCAAGAATGTGTAGAAAACTTCGTCTGTTTGGTTACAAGGGGGTGTTGATGCTCGAAGTTCTCAAAAACGGCCCAGCAGAGCCAAGACCATACTTGAATATGACTGACAAAGAATTTTTGAACGAAGCCCGTACAAGAATTGAGAAAATTGCGAGTGTTGTTTCAAAGTAAACAAATTAAACAAAAAACAGTTCGGTAATTACCGAACTGTTTTTTTATTGTTCCTTGATGTATTTAAGAAATGTTTTTGTTGCTGGTGTCATAAGATTGTTGTTGTAGTAAGCACCAAATGTGATGCTTGGTAATTCATAGTCGGTAAAAACCTTGGTGAGAATGCTTGCATTTGGAATTTCATCTAGAATATATTCAGGAATCAGCGTTATTCCAAGACCCAATGCGGTGAGTTCAAGAGCAGATTTGTAACCAGCAACTTGCATTGTTTGAATATTCTCTAGATTTTTGTTTTTGATAAAATTTTCAAAAAGTGAGTGGGCAAAAGATCCTTCAGTTATCATAATAAATTTTTGAGCGCTTGAGTTTTTGTTCTTGACAAAACAATATTTTGTTTTGTGTAGTGGAATAAAGGGGAAGGTTATCTCGTTGTTTTGTTGTGTGATGACAAGTTGAAATTCGCCGCTCTCGAGTTTTTTGATTGTTTCTGCTTGAAGGCCTTCTGTGAGTTTCAGTTTTACATTTTGGTAATCTTTCATGAATTTTGCCATTGGCGTGAACAAGATTTTTCTTGCTATATTTGATCCAGAAGAAATCACAATTTCACCAGAGATCAGACCTTTTTCGCTATCAATGAGTTCTTCAATTGATGAAAGTTTTTTGAGCGCTGGTTCCACAAATTCAAAAATCTTTTTTCCAATTGGAGTTAATTTCATGCCATGTTTTGATCTCACAAACAAAACAACACCCAAGTTGTCTTCAAGTTTTTTGAGGCTTTGTGAAACTGCTGGTTGTGAGATAAACAACTTTTCGCTTGCCTTTGTTAAATTTTCACACTTTGCAACTTCATAAAAAATATTGTAATTATCCAAACTTGTTTTAAAATCCATAAGCGCTCCTTATGATAATTATAAATACCATGTATTTTACTTATATCACAAACGGTCGTATAATGCAAGTGCAAGGAGGAAAAACAATGGAAAATTTAACAAAACTTAAAAAAGCACTTGAATTTGCGAGAGAGAGGCACAAAAATCAAAAAAGGAAAGGAAGCGGACTTCCATATTTTGTTCATATCAAAGGAGTTGTGGAGATTCTTTTTGAAAATGGGGCAAGCATTGACACAATGGTGGCTGGAGCACTCCATGACACAATTGAGGACACTGGGACAACAATTGATGAGATTGTGGAGAAATTTGGAGTGAAGGTTGCTTATCTTGTGGACAGCGTGACTGAAAAGAAGAGTCTTCAATACATGGATCGAAAGATGTTGCAGATTGAAAGAATAAAAAATTCTAGTAAGGAAGTAAAGATGATCAAATGTGCAGACTGTTTGTCTAATCTGTCAGACACGTTGGATGATTTGCGAGATATTGGTGAATCTATGTGGGATAAATTCAATTCAAGCAAAAGTAATATACAAAAACATTATTATGAAACAATACTAGCAATGAGTGATCTTGATGGGCTTGAAATGTACACAAAACTACAAGCAGTATATAGAGATGTATTCACAGAACAAAGCAAAGCGAGTGTTCATGCAGATTCCAAAACAAAAAAATATTGCACGGATTGCTCTCAATTGAAAAGAATCTTGACTCCAGATCCCAATGACTGGTTCTGTGATGATGATCAAACTTATGTTTGTGGAATTTCAGGGAAAACACTTTCTGAAGCAAACAGACCATATGAAAAACAAATTGCACCAAGTGACTGTCCACTTGAAAGGGAATAATGAGAAAAACCAGTAATGGCATTGGCTGGTTTTCTCTAATAATAAAAAAAACATTCGGATTATTCCGAATGTTTTTTTTGTTTGTTTTATGTTGTTTGAGTTTCTTCAGGTTTTTGTTCTGTTGAATCAGTTTTCGCATTGTCATTCACTTTGTTTTTTGTACAAGCGTTTTTGATTTTGCCAGCGATGAAAATCCCTAAACGATACAAGCCATAAGCAAGGAACGCAAATACAAAATCCATAACAACAACGCAAAGAGCATAAATTATTTGAGCAACTGTTAATCCAGCAGATTCTGCAACTGCGAGCCTGATTGCTTCAAGTGGTGGAACATTACAGGTATAGAAGTTGTTGAAATTTGTTTTCAAGATATATGCCATGCTACAAGAAACAAGGCAGAAAAAGCCAAGACCAATCAAGATTGCTTTGATGTCCTTCTTTGTGTTTGGTTTGTGAAGACCAAGAATAGGTATGAGAATAAATCCAAAGAGTGCAAGATTGTGGAATACAACAGTGTGGAAACTTGAAAAGTTTTGGAATGTTTGTTGAATTGCTTCACCACTATAAATTACACTTGGATAAATAAACATCAAAAGAGTGAGCATTGCAAGTGTGATTGTTGTGAATGATCGAATCTGTTCCTTGTATTTTCCATTGTAAAACGCTGTAATGAATGGAAAGAATATGAACAAACTGCAGAAGTGAAATGGCAATGTATAGAGATCATAACCATGAACTATTGCATTGATTTGTTTGATTATTTCAAGAACAAGCAATGTTGTGGCAACAATTTGAAAGGGGATCATTCTGATTTTTTCATGTTTCTTTCCAATAGTAATTTTTAATATAATTGCAATAATAATCATTGCTATCATTGCAGGCAATTGTACTTTTATGTGATTTTGCGACCAAAGTTCCATAATAAATTCTCCTGTGTGTTAATATGTATTATTTTGCACCATTAGCAAAGCCAATTATAATAAGAATGGCTAATATAAATAATAGAGCGGGCAATATAATTAGTGAAAAGGCAATCCAGGTGTGTTTTGTTTTGTTGAGTTTGAATTGAAGAACGAGACAGTAAACGGCCTTAACGAAAAACAACACAACCAAAACGATTGCTACAACACCAAGAGCAATGCCGAGGAATATGCTCAAGAATACGGCTGATGGAAGCATTTGGAAAAGTAAATAATATCCGAGAATTGTGAGTGCGACAGTCAAAACTGTCAACATTGAGAACATGATACTTCTTGTACCCATTTTCTTTGAAACTGGGGCAAGATCTGTTTCTTCCTTGATTGCTTCATATGTATCTTTTTCTTTTTGAAGAGATCTCCCAAACATTTTTCTGCTTGTTCTATCTTTCAAAATTTTTGCAAAGATTCCCATAATAAATTTCCTCCTTTTTTAATATAATTTTCCAACGCGTTTTTTCTTTTCCCTTTTTTCACGCGCAGTGATTAAGTTCTTACTTTGTTCTTTGACAACAACTTTGTCAATATCAGAAAGATTATTGAATTTTTTTCTGTTCTTGATGACATACACAAGAATGAAAACAAAAGCGATAATAAGCGCAACAGTTGCTACAATCAGCGCAACAATAGGTAGTGAGAACATATTGTTGAAAATAAAAGCAAGGCTCAAGAAACCAAGTAATCCAGAAACAAGAATAAGAGAAAAAATACATGAAATGGTTTGAGATGGGAGAATAAAAATATCAATGTCTTGTCTGTTTGCTTCTCTTAAAATTTTTGCATACTTGTTGTTGATTGAAATAAATCCAATCATGAGGGCAACAATTGTTGCACCAATCAAGAAGATAGCAACGTAATAGAAAAATCCAATGGTTGCTGAAAAACCAAGAGTTATGCCATTGATCATTCCACCAAAGAATGGTGACATGTTCACACCAAGTGATGAGAGCAAGAATGTCACAAACAAGTAGCCAAGGCTCACGCAGAATGCAATGTTTGAAATTTGAAGCGTAGTCAAAATTATGTTTCTGAATGCAGAAGATTTTTTTGTTTCTCTGTTTATTGCGTGAGTTGTCTTTTCTTCTTTTTCGGAAATTGCTTCAATTTTTGTGGTATCTGTCAGTTCATGTGTTTGATTTTCTTCCATAAAAACTCCTTTTCCTTAATATAATTTTACATACATATAGTATAACATATTCAAATTTGCAATGTAAAACAAAATTAGGTAG
>JAZRDJ010000058.1:0-10253 GCA_045660245.1 Clostridia bacterium
ACTCTGTGAACATTGTTTGTCTGAACACAGTTGAGTAGAACGTGCTCAAAAAGTTCGCCACATATGATTTTCTCTCTTCAACTGATTTTGCCTGTTTTTCCATGTAGTGGAACAAGAGAATTTCATTCACGGTCGATGCAATTTCAGCAACAAAAATGTCATAACCAGACTTTTCAAAGCATTGATTTTTGTTTGAAAGATAAGTGTGCATTGAGTGTCCCATTTCGTGTGCAAGCGTTGACACATCATTGTGCGTTCCATTAAAGTTCAACAGAATGAACGGCAACGAGTCAAAGCACCCTGTCGAAAATCCACCACCACCCTTGTTTTCAGTTGGATACACATCAATGGTTCTTGACCCAATCAAAGTGTTGACCACTTCGAGATATTCACTTCCCATCGGAGCAAGAGCCTCTTTCACAATGTCGCACGCCTCATCAAAGGTATATATTTTTGGGGGACCACTCTTGATCACCGGAGCATAAACATCTGCATTT
This sequence comes from Clostridia bacterium, assembly GCA_045660245.1. Taxonomy (GTDB): domain Bacteria; phylum Bacillota; class Clostridia; order Christensenellales; family UBA1242; genus RGIG3872. Next base: position 498 of record JAZRDJ010000058.1, read on the forward strand.
GTCATTGTGTCAAGCCCAAGACAAGTCTTGAGAAGTTTTGCATATTTGAAAAAATATTTCAAGTTGTCATTCACGTTTTTGATGAGATCTTTCACAACATTGCCATTGATTCTTGACCCAGACATTCTGCTGTCAAAACACCCCTCAAACTTTCTGAAATTCGCCATGGCATCACAGTATTTGAGAAAACTCATGAAGTTTTCAGAAATTGTCAAATTGAAATTCTTGAACCCTTTGTGCAACACTTCAAAAACCTGACGCCTCACAGACTGATCAGTGTCATGGATATAAAGGTTATAGTTGTCATTGGTGACCTCAACTTCAGTTCCATCCCCCAAAGTAATTTTGCCAAACTTGAGTTCAATATCATCAAGTTTTGAGAAAATTTCACCAAAATTTGCAAAAGATCCAATTTGTGAGAGCATTTTTTCACGTTCTTCATCAAGGACATGCTTTTTGTCCTCCTTCAAGTACAAAAGCCCACGATCAAATTCCACAAATCTTGGATCATTGATCATTTCATCAATGAAATCATCATCAAGAGCCGAAAGTTCAACATCGACAAAAGACGATTTTTCGCTGTAGTCAGTCAAAAAATTGTCAAGCACAGCAATGTCCTCGAGCGCCTTTTTGTCCGTTCCATCAGTTTCTTTTCTCAGCATGAGCCACACTTCCATTTTCTCCAAGATCCTCGAGAGTTCTGATGAAATCTTGAACTCTTTCAAAATTTCATCTTTGCTCGATAGTTTGCCTCTGAATGAAAGGACTTGCTCACACAGTTCTTTCACCTTGTCAAAATCTTTTTGATACTCTTCATGCGTGGCATAAAGAACTGAAAGGTCCCAAGTATATTTTGTTTCAACATCATTTCTCTTTTTCATGAATAATCTCCTGCCTCTAAAAGGATAAAATTTAATACAACCACATTATATTATACAAAAAAATATTATGCAATAAAAAACCCATTCAAAGTATTACTTCAAATGGGCTTTTTTGTGATTCCATGTCGCCAAAAATTACTTAACGACTCTGTCACTTGTAAAAAGTCTTGATCTCTTCCAAATCAGTTGGATCAAAAGCCAAATACCAGCAAGTCCAACAATCACATAAATAATTCTTGCAAAAACGCCAACACCAAAAATCCATGTCACGAGGTTCCATGAAAAGATGCCCACCAAGAGCCAGTTGATTGACCCAATGATTGAAAGAACAAGAGCAATAATGTTTGCAATGACCATGTTTTTATCTCCTTCTTTTTTTTCTTAGTTTGTTCATTAAAATGGAAATAATACATGAAAACAAAAAAAATCCAAGTCATTTTCAGACTTGGATCAAATCACTTTCGAATTAGCCAACATAGATTGCGTTCAAAATCAAGAAAGCAACGCAGAAAACAAGGAGCAAAATTGCATCAATGATTGTGAGTTTCTTGATCACACCTTGAAGAGAAGTGCCTTTGTTTCTGTTGTAGAAAGTATCTTGCATACCAGTGATTGAAGAACTTCCGTTTGCCTCACCCTTTTGAGCGATAACAGCAACAATCATGAAGATTGAGCAAATCAAAATGAGAATTGCAAGAACAATCTTGATGATTGGGAAACTTTCTTGAACCCAAACAGGAACTGGTGTTTCATTTGTTGCAAGCATAAGATTACTAAATTTGTTAAGCATCGACCAAAACCTCCATTTATATACGAAATAGATTATAACAAATACCAGAAATTATTTCAAGCGTTTTTTATTATAGATTAAAATAAGCAATAAGTAAAGCCACTGCGGCAACAAAAATTAAAACAATTATGGTATTTTTGACAATTTTTGGTCCAGTCCACTCTTTTTTTGTTCTAGCGTCCATCAAAAGGAGCATCAAAAACAAGCCAAACAACAAGATATACAAAACAGTGAGTTTCTTTTCACTTGCAGTTTGCGAAAGGATTAAACCAAAATTTGCAATTGCACTCAAAATCATCAAACTTCCCCTTGCTCAAATCTTATGAATTAATTATACCACAAAACACAAAAAGTGTCAATACACGCGCACAGGTATCAAGCCCCTTCGATTGAAAAATATATCGACTTATGCCTTGACAATCTTCAAAAATTCATTTGGATCGAGTGAAGCCCCACCAACAAGCACGCCATCAACGCCAGGAGTTTTCAAAATCTCACTCGCATTTGACGCTTTGACTGATCCGCCATAAACAACGACAGGATCATTGCCATTTTTTGTCTTGAATTTTGATTTTATGTACTGATGAACAAATGAAATATCACTTGCCTCACAGGTCTTTCCTGTTCCAATCGCCCAAATCGGCTCATATGCAATGATCACCTGATCAAGATCGACCCCCTCAAGCGATTTTTTGATTTGATTTGATAGCACTGTTTTCTTTTTTGAAATCTCTTCGAGTTTTTCACCAATGCAAACAATTGGGACAAGCCCTGCTTCGATCGCAAGTTTTGCCTTTTTGTTGATGACATCATCGGTCTCACCCAAAATATTTCGCCTTTCACTGTGCCCCAAAATTACATACTTTGCACCAGCACTTTTGATCATTGTGGCTGAAAGTTCACCTGTCATTGCCCCATTTTCTGCAAAAGCAGAGTTTTGTGAACCAACAAAACACATTTTGTTTTTCTCAAGTTCACACGCATACAACGGAATCGCAAATGCAGGAGGACACAAAACTGCAGTTCTGCCGTTTGGCACTGCAAATTTACTGAAAACTTTGACATAATTCACACACTCATCAAGAGTTTTGTTCATCTTGAAGTTGGCGATAATAATTTTGTTCATAAAAACCTCCCCCGCTTTTCTCTTTCAATTTCAAAAAAAACAAGAGCAAGATGCAGAAAAATGCTCTTCTCACACATCTTTACCCTTGAAAATTTTTTTATTCTTTATCTTCGAGCATATCAACACCTGGAAGAGGTGAACCTTCCAAGAATTTGAGTGTTGCACCACCACCAGTTGACAAATGTGTCACTTTGTCCGCAAACCCAAGTTCACGAATTGCAGCCACACTGTCTCCACCACCGATCACACTCACTGCACTACTCTTCGCCACAGCCTTTGCAATGGCCTTTGTTCCAGCCTGGAACTTTTTGAATTCATAAACCCCCATAGGTCCGTTCCAAACAATAGTCTTTGCATTTTTGATTTCTTTTTTGAAAATCTTTGCTGTGCGTTTTCCAATATCCATTCCTTGATATTCTTCAGGAACAACAAAAGATGGAACTGTTTTTGATTTTGCATCAGGAGCAAACTCTTTTGAAACGACAGTGTCCACTGGAAGCACAATCTTCACATTTTTCTTTTCAGCGAGAGCCAGAATATTCTTTGCGACTTCGACCTTGTCTTTTTCATATCTTCCAAGACCAATGTTTCCACCTTGCGCAACAATAAAAGTGTTTGCCATTGCTCCACCGACCAAAATCACACTTGCCTTGTCAATGAGTTGTTTGATGACACCAATTTTGTCAGAAACTTTTGCTCCACCAAGAATTACAACAAATGGATTTTCAGGATTTGTTGTAACCTTTGAAAGTGCTCTGATTTCTCCACCCATCAAAAATCCTGCAACTGCTGGAATGTGATTTGCCACACCTGCAGTCGAAGCATGTGCTCTGTGAGCAGTTCCAAAAGCATCATTCACAAAAACATCAGCAAGTTTTGCAAGATCACGAGCAAACATATCATCGTTTGCTTCTTCTTCTGGATAAAACCTAATGTTTTCAAGCATCACAATTTCACCATCTTCCATTTCAGAGATGAGTTTGTTTGCAGATTCACCAATTGCATCACTTGCAAACTTGACAGGCATACCCAAAATTTCAGCAAGCCTTTTTGCAACAGGTGCGAGCGAAAACTTTGGATTGAACATTCCTTTTGGGCGCCCCAAATGTGAGCAGATGATTATTTTTGCTTTTTGGTGCAAAAGATAGTTGATTGTTGGAAGTGTTGCCATAATTCTCGTGTCGTCAATAATCTTGAAAGATTCGTCCATCGGAACATTGAAGTCAACACGAAGAAGGACCTTTTTGCCAGTCACATCAATATCTTTGAAAGTCTTTTTGTTCATATATAAAAATCTCCTTTTTGCAGAAGCGGAATTATTTTTTATTACCTTTATATAATTTTATCAAAAAAAATAAGTAACTGTCAATTAAACACGCAACAAACAACCAGCAAAAAGCCTATTTTTTATCGAAAAAATCGTTAATTATGTCCAAAACCTCTCTGATTGAGTTTGCCTTCATGATTTGCGTTTTCACCGCAGTGCTTCCATGCATGCCTTTCAAGAAAAACATAATGTGTGCTCTTGACTCGAGCAACGCTTGTTTTTCAGAAAAATGCTCACACATATAATGTATGTATGCCTGCAAAATTTCCTTCTGCGATTTTCCAGTTTTCATTCCTTTGATTTCAGCAAAAATTTGTGGAAACCCTAGTGCACCTCGACCAATCATCACCCCATCGGCGCCAGTTTCACTGATCATTCTTTCAAAGTCCTCTTTGGACTTGCAATCACCATTTGCAATCACTGGAATTTTGACCGCTTTTTTGCACTCACGGATGATCTCCATGTCCGCAACGCCTGAATATCCTTGCTCAGTTGTTCTTCCATGAATTGTGATTGCAGATGCCCCCGCTTTTTCACACATTTTTGCAAACTCAACCGCAACAATATTGTTAGCGTCAAACCCAATGCGAAACTTGACCGTTACGGGTTTACTCGTTGCAGATACAGCACTTTCAATAATTCTCCTCGCAAGATCAATATCTTTGAGGAGCGCAGACCCTTCTCCATTTGACACAATCTTTGGAGCCGGACACCCCATGTTGATGTCAATTATGTCAAACTTGTCAAAAATTGGCAACTTCAATGCCTCAAAAAACACTTCTGGCTCATGTCCAAAAATCTGACAAGCACAAGGCTTTTCAGTTTCATGAATTTCGAGCAAATCGAGCGTCTTTTGATTCCCAAACAAACACGCCTTTGCACTCACCATTTCAGTGAATGTGAGACTTGCACCAAATTCCTTTGCAAGCCTCCTGAAAGGAAGCGACGTAAAACCCGCCATGGGTGCCAAAAGCACATTGCCATCAAGTTCAATATTTCCAATTTTCAAATTCTTCATGACAATATTATAATGTTTTTTGAATTGTTATTCAACTGGTTTTGAATGTTTTTTGTGCACACCATTCAAAAATTTGTTAATTTCAACTTTATACATCATGCAATACACAGAACAAACAACAATCCCTACGGCAAACAAACATAGCATGAGAGCAATGCCACCATCAGAAAACATGAGCACAACCTTTTTTGCAATCAATGCACTTGCAAAAATCAAAAATCCACTTGCAATCACTTTGAGCAAATCGGTTTTGAGCACAAATTTGTATTGCCTCAAAATGAACCAGAGATTTACGATCCCAGCAACCCCATAGCAAAAAGCAGAAGAAACCTCTGCTCCAAAAATCAAAAAACCATTTCCAACCAGCAAATATGTCAAACATATTTTCACAATCGCCCCAATGACGAGTGAAAACACAGACACAAAGTTATTTCCAAGCCCCTGCAAAACCCCTGCACTCACTTGGGCGAATGAAAGCAAGACCGAAGTGAACGCTCCGAGCCTCAAAAGTTTTGAACAAGTAAAAATGCAATCTTTGCTCAAACCTCGGCCAAACAAAAATTCAACGATCAAATCACCAAAGACAAACAGCACCACAAAACACGGCAACATCACAGCAAAAGTCAGCACAAATGACAACGACATGTTTTTCTCAAGTTTTGCTTTGTTTCGCAATGAAAGTGACCTGCTTGCAAGTGGCACAATTGCCGAACTGATTGCAAGTGAAAAAATGGCAGGCATGTTCACAATCGAACCCACCACGCCTGAAAAAAGCCCAAACATGCTTGTTGCCTGTGAAGCACTCGCCCCCTGTTTTTCAAGAAGGTTCACAATGAGTGCACTATCCACAAAACCACAAATTGGAACAACAAGACCCCCAATGCAAATAGGCAAAGATAAAGATAAAATCTGAAAAATCAATTTTTTGTTTGTAATATTTTTGTTATTTTTATATACAATATTACATTTCTTTTTGAAAAAATGATGATATATGAGCAAAAAGACAAGTGCCAACACTTCACCCACAATCACTCCAAGAATGGCACCCAAAGCGCCAAACACAATACCTCGCTTAAAAAACAATCTTGCAAAAAACAAACCAAAAATTAATTTTGCCAACTGTTCAATGAACATAGAAACACTTGTTGGCAACATATTTTCAAAACCTTGAAAATACCCACGATATCCTGCAATGAGTGCCACAAACATGATTGCAGGAGAAATTGCAAAATATAATATTTTTGCGTCTGGATTACCTTGAAAAACCGCAATTTTTTCTCCCATGATCCACAAAAACATTGAACAAACACAAGAAAAGGCAAAGAGCAAAAAAAGTGACAATGACAAAATCTTTTTCCCTATGTTATAGTCACCCCTGCTGTTATACTGAGCAACAAGTTTTGACATTGATGCGGGAAACCCTGATGACGAGATTGCAATCAAAAATGAAAATATCGGGAATACCATTTGATATAATCCCATGCCCTCGCTACCGAGCAAATTAGTGAGTGGAACTCTGTACACCGCTCCGACAATCTTTGATACAATCCCAATGCCACCGAGCAACAAAATGCCTTGAACAAACTTATTTTTTTTCATAAGACTATTTTGTGAAAAAAGCAAAAAAAATTGCACTCACTTCATTGATTGTGCAATTTTCTTCAAAGGTTATTCAAGAACAATATCAAAACTGATTGTTGAGGACTCAAAATTCTCACTTGAAACTGATGCAAACCACAAGAGCAAAGTGAAAGTCGCTCCTTCTGTGCTTGCCGTGAGTTCACACAATTCAACCTTTTCGTCTTCAAAATTATTTGTTGAGTTTTTGACTTCCATCACACTCAGCCAAATATTTTTTCTCTCTTGAGCAAAATCCAATGAATCATTTCCCTCAATCCGTAGATTTTGAACAGATAATTTTGTGACACGACTTGATTTGACTGAAAATTTTGCAAAGATCCCCTCACTTCCATTCTTGTCGTGCACTGTTACTGGCACTTTTGTCTCACTGTCGAGTTCACCAGTTACCGGTTTGAGCCCAAGTTTCAGATCACTGAATTCAAGTTTGTCAATTGGTTCGCCCTTGCTGTTTGTGACTGAAATTCCCGCGCCAGCAACAATCCTTGGACTCTTGATCACAACTTTTTCATCTTCATAGAGATATGCCATAAAACATGATCCCACAACTGCAAACAAACAAATCAACAACAATGCACAAACACTCACCGCCACAGACTTTTTACTATCCATAAAAAAACTCCTTGTAGACATAATTGTTTCCACAAGGAGTTTTGTTTATACTTTGATTTTACTCTTTTATTTACCCACAGATCTGATATCATTGAGCATTCTAAAAGTCAAGAAAATTCCACTGAGAAGCCCAGCAAAAATAGCAAACAATACAACCATTCCAACTGGTGACTTGAAAAACATAATAACCGATCCAAGAGTTGGCATTGTTTTGATTCGAACACCCAAAATATTGTTGAAATTTACAGTGTGCAGATCATTGCCTTGAGGAACATTGATGCCATATGTCGTGTACTCTCTGCCACTATCAGTATCCTCAAATGATCGCACTCTGTGCGTCACGATTTCACCATCACTCAGACGAACAAATGTGATGTCTGTTCCAGGCATGATATCTTCAAGTTGAAAATCGGTTTTGACCATAATGATTTCACCTGGGCAAAAATCCGGAACCATGCTGTTTGTTTCCACCAAATACAAAGTGTAGCCAAAAAAACTGTTGCCTGTCTTTGGAGAAAAAATCATTACACTGAAAAAAACCATGATCGGAAGAATCGCCACAATCAAAGTCCAAATTATAGCCCTTGAAACAGCCCTTTTGAGACGTTTTTTCTTGAGACTCTTGTAACTCGTGAGTTCATTCATTGAATCTTCTTCTGGCACCAAAATTGCGCTTGATTTTTCTCCAGCATCAGAAAAACGAACAGGTTGCAAAACCGTTCGCTGATTTTCCCCAATCACATTTTTCTGTTTTCTTTTCATCTACTTTGATTATACCCTCAATTTCAATTAATTGTCAAACAAACACAAAACAAAAATAAAAAAGGTCAGCCACAAATGGCCGACCCCGCAAAAGACAATATTTTTTACTTTTGATTGTTTGCTTTTTTTGCTGTTCTCCAACAAATAATGTTTGCAACAATTGTTGTGATCACAACACCAGCAAGAAGAAGCAATGAAACCAAATTAAATTTGAGCACACAAGCACAAACAATTGAAACAGTGAGTGCAATGAAAGATATCAAAAGGCTCAAAAACATAGATCTGTTTGTTGTCATAATCAATCTCCTTTCATGTGATACCATCATTATATCACACAAATAACTCAAAATAAATACCTTTTGTAAATTTTTTTTATTTATTTTAAATTCAAAGCATAAATTCTGCCAAGTTCAAGAGCAATTTGGAAAGGCTCTTCGGTTTGCGAAATATTTGATACCCGTACCTTGTTATAATATGCTTTAACAATTCTAACAATAACCGTTGGTCGCATTTTTTTGTTTTTTTGCAACAAAACATAAAGAACAGAACCAAAGTTTGAAAGATCCTCAACAGTAATGTTTTTTGAGAGGAACTTCAAACACAATTTTTCAAACCCGACCACATCAAAATCAATCACGCTTTCATGAAGAATGAGGTCAATGAGTTTGAATGTCATTCCGCCATCAATCATGTCAACAATCGGGAACATTTCAACGACATTGCTGATGCGCTCTCTTTCCTTTTTTGAAAGCCCAGTCTTCACCATATATGTTGAGTGGACTTTGTCCAAGATATAAGCAAACGTGTCAGTGATTGATCCTTGCTTGCCACTGTTTGTGTATGACACAAGTTCAATCAAATTGTCCCCCATTGAACCATCAATAATGCATGAATCCTCTGGGCTGAAACCATCAGTTCGCCTGAAATTGTCAATCAATTGCTTGCGAATTTTCGCATCGTTTTTTTCTTTTTTCAATCGCTTTGCGAGAAGTTTGCCTTCTGGCGTGTATTCCTTGTTTGCTCCAACAAATATGGTGAGATAAAGGAACAAAAGCAAAACTGCGCTCACAGTGATCACACCAGCAGGAGAAGCAAAAAATCCAACAATAGCACCAAGCACAGGGGTTTTTGCAACTTGCCTTCCAAGAACAATATCAAATGCAAAAGTCTTTTGCACATCATTCACTTTTGAATAAATGATTTTCTTGTCATAATCAACAAAAGAAACAGAAATACTGCCAACCTCTCCATTGAAACGGTAAACAAGTACATCTCCAATTTGAATTTTTTTGATATCTTCAACCTTCTCGATCTTGACCATGTCACCAAATTCTGAGGCATAAAAATCCTCTTTGTTGATGACACCGACATAACTCACGTTTCCAAGAGCAAAACCAGAAGAAAACATTGAAACATAACTAAAAATCAAAACAAGAAAAAGCACAACAACCACCACAGCGCTCAAAACTTTCTGTGGTCTAATTCTGTTTGTGCTTTTTTTCACATTATTGTTGTTTTGAATTTCTGTCAAAATCGTCAATCTCCATCTATATCAAAATTTAAGGAGCAAGATTGTTCGTGACGCATCAAGAACAATCTTCT
>JAZRDJ010000059.1:0-5159 GCA_045660245.1 Clostridia bacterium
TGGCTCACAGAACGACATGGCTACGATCCGACTTTCATATCATCAATAAAACAACCACCACCCAAATCATTTGATTTATTTGATTCAATATCTCCACCGTCAATCATACCGGTTGATTTATTATACAAATATAATCCACCACCATTATGTTCCGTTGCTGTGTTGCTGTATATAAGTCCATCTCTCATTATAAAACTTGCATTATTACAAAAAATTGCGCCACCATTTGGTGCATAATTTTTACCCAAATTCCCACTAATCAGTTCATATGATCCTCCTGATAGATAAACCCCGCCACCATATCGTATCGCAGAGTTTTGATAAATTCCAAGACCACCAATGCTTCCCCTTTGCTTTACGGTAGTTGAATATGCAACAATTCCTCCACCATCATGTGCAGACATATTCCCCATGATCTGTCCAGCGAATTCATTCTCTTCTGTTCCAATCAAAAGAGTCCCTCCAGTGATAGATATTCCACCACCGTCTCTTGAAGAAGTATTATACTCAATTTGCGTAGCACCCAAGATTTCCACATTGTCAGCATTATTGCAATATAATCCACCACCAGAATATGAGGCCTCGTTATTACAAATATCACTATCTAAAATTACAAGTTTACTTGTTCCACTACTTATTCCACCACCATATATTGCGGAATTATCAATAATCTCACAATCTTCAATTATTGCTTCTGAATCAGAATGTAAATATATTCCACCACCATCACTTTTTCTTGCAATATTATTTGAAATTACACTATTCTTCATTATAATTTGGGTTTGTTGCAAACTTATCGCACCAGCACTATTAGCCACACAACCATCAATTGTCACATATTCAATATTTACATAACCAGACGAGCAATAAATTGCTCCTCCACTTCCATCATCTGAAGAACATTTTTCAAACATTGAACCAGTTATGTTAAGATTCGATTCATTTGCACAGATTGCGCCACCGGATTGCCGTGATGAACAATTTACGAATGAAGAATCTTGAATATTAATTGTTGAACCATCAGAATAAATCAAGCCAGACACGGCATTGATTCTACAATTTTCGAATGTCGAATTTTTTATATCAATAGTAGAATTACTTGTATAAATTGCGCCACCATGCTTTGGAGTTCGAACATTATCAAATACGCAATTCTCAATAGTCAACATTGCCCCATCTTGAACTATAATTGCTCTTGAGTCAGTATTAGAAAATTTGCAATTTTCAATATCAAAACTTATATTTTTCGTAACATTAAAAAATGTTTTCGATCCTGAAAAATCACAATCGCTAATAGTTATTACTTGCCCCCCACCTTCGTCTGAGGCATTTTCTATCAACATTTCATCATTTGTCAATAACATTTTCTTGTTGTTAAATATTACAACACTAACAATCGAAACTACTATAACAACAAACACAATGATAAAGCCCCATAAATAATTAATTTTATTTTTCTTCATAATATCCAATTTATTTCTCCTATATATGGAACAATTTTCTATACAAATAGAATACCATACCCCCCCCCCCCACTTGTCAAATAAAAATTTACATTTTTTTTAAATTTTTCAAAAATAAAAAGCTCCATGAAATATTTCATGAATCTTTTGGTACTTAACTAAAACTAACTTTAAACTTTTTCGTCTTCAGAATCACTTTCCATCAGTTCTTGAATGTTGAATATTTTATAGTACGGTTCAAGCCCCTTGCCTGCTCTGATTGCTTTGATTGTCTCTCTTTCTTTTCCTTTTTCTGCCCATTCAAAAGTTGTTGCAAGCATGAACCCAACACGATCAGTGTTTCCATCATAACTCACAGTTGGTTTTCCAAATGCAGAAGAAAAAGTCTTTTGAGTGGCTGAAAGAACAGATTTGTTCATTCGAGAAACAAGCATTGTTGGATCTGCATTTGCACAAACTGATGGTCTCACATAAGATACTTGCAGAGTGTCAAATTGCTTTGAATATGTCGCAAAAACCGCATGGGTTTCTCCATCAAGTTTTGCCGTGAAATAAAGCAAAGTGTTGTTTTCCACCACACTGCAATCCACGCGTCTTGGTCCAACCGGTTCTTTTTTGAAATTTTTAACAAGCAATTGTTCTGCTTTGTTTTTCAAAAAATCAAGTCTTTGTTCATTATTCATAGATCTTTCCTCTCTTTCCATGCAATTATATCACCGCAAAAGCAGAGCGTCAATATCAATTTTGCAAAAAACTATCTATAAACGTCATAAACCTCTTTCATTGCACCAATTTTTCCAATAATATCAGTGAGTTGCTTTCTTGAGTTGATCATCACTCCAATGTGGATAACCACTTGCTCATTCTTTGAATTTCTGTCCATCGTGAGGAACGAAATATCAATCTTGTTTTCAGAAATCTTGTTTGAGATCGAGTTCAAAACACCATTTGCGTTTTGAGCCACAACCTTGAAACTTGCGTTGTAGAGTTCCCCGGCACTATCCTCAGACCAAACCGTGCTGATGAATCTGTCTGGTTCAAGTTCAGACAAATGTGGACAATCACTTCTGTGAATGGTGACACCCTTGCCCCTTGAGACATAACCCACAATCTGATCACCAGGGATTGGGTTGCAACACTTTGCAAACTTTTTGAACAAATCACTCTGACCACCAGCCACGACACTATCTCTGTCTTTTTGAGATTTTTGAACACTTGTCGTTGCTTTTTGCTCTTTCTTTTTCAAATTGATTTTTGAAATAAACTTGTTCAAGCCTTGTGATGCCGTGATCCCACCATAACCGACCATCGCAAACAAATCTTCAACCCTTGACAAATGATATTTGTCTTGAATTTCTGCGAGTGTTTCCTTGTCTTCAAGTAGTTTTGACAATGCAAAGCCACTACGCTTTGCAAATTCCTCGAGCATTTCCTTTCCGATTTTGATATTCTCTTCCTTCTGCTCTTTTTTGAAATAAGCCCTAATTTTTGAAGCAGTGCTCTTGTTCACAATCTTGAGCCAGTCTCTTGATGGCGTCTTTTGTGGAGATGTCTGAATTTCAACGACATCCCCAGTTTTGAGTTCTGTTGTGATCGGAACCATTTTTGAATTGACTTTTGCTCCAACACATGTGTTTCCAAGTTTTGAGTGCACTGCATAAGCAAAGTCAAGAACGATTGACCCTTTTGAAAGTTCAAAGACATTGTATGATGGCGTGAACACAAAAACAGAATTTCCAAAAAAACCTGTTTTGATTATGTCCAAAAAGTCATTGCCATATTGCGCAACAGTACCGCTATCTTTGCTCTCTTCATTCTTTTTTGTCAACAGTTCAAGGTTTCCGGCTTTGCCTGTTGTGTTGACTGATCCATGCTCCTTGTACATCCAGTGTGCAGCCATACCATATTCACTGAAAATGTGCATTTCTTCAGTTCTGATTTGGATTTCAAACGGAATGTATCCATTGTCCGTCAAATACAAAACCGTTGTGTGCAATGATCTATAAAAATTTTGCTTTGGTTGAGCAATATAATCCTTGATCCTTCCAGCAACAGGTTTCCAAATATTGTGAACTGCGCCAAGCATGGTGTAACAATCTTTGACAGTCTTTACAATAATTCTGTTTGCAATAACATCAAAAATGTTATCTTTACCCTTTTCAAGAGTTTTTTTGTAAAAACTATAAATACTCTTCACTCGGCTCTGAAGCACAGCATCAATGCCATAAATCGCTGCTTCTTTTTTGATTTTTTGTCCGATATCCTCAACAATTTCCAAACTTTGTTTGTATTTTTTGTCAAGATACTCTTTTGTGTCCTTGTATTCCTCTGGCAAAATATACTTGAAACTCAAATCAGCAAGAACATTCTTTACGTGTCCCATTCCGAGCATCTCAGCAATTGGCACAAACAAATCCATTGTTTCTTTTGCAATTTTGACCTGTGTTTCGCGAGGCTTGATGTCAAGCGTCTGCATATTGTGCATGCGATCTGCAAGTTTGACAAATGCAACCCTTGCGTCACTCGCGAGCGCGAGGATCATGTTTCTCAAGTTCTCAAATTCACCAGGTTTTTCACGCCTTGCTTGTTTGATGAGTTCAATCTTTGAAAACCCAACACAAATATTCAAAACCTCTTCACCAAACTTTTGCTTGATTTCAGATTCTTTTGTGTCAGTATCTTCCAAACAATCATGCAAAAAACCACTCACAACAGTCTCAAGATCTGCCTTGTGGCTCAAAAGGATTTTTGCGACTTCAAACACGTGCACAAAATAATCATCACCATTATCTCGCTTTTGCCCTGCGTGCTTTTGCTCTGCAAAGTCATAAGCCTTTTCAACAAGTTTTGCGCCAAAGTCGCCAAACACCTGTGTCACTTTTTCAAAAAATTCATTCTTAATTTCCATACAAAACACCTTGTTTTTTCAAGAACCGTGAACCAAAATTCAGCCCACAATCCCCCATTGTCAACTATATGATACCATACAAAAGCCAAAAACCAAAGCCCCAAAAACAAATTTATTATAATTTTTGTAAAATTTTGCTCATTAGTTTTAAAAAACACTCTATTCGTGATAAAATTATAAAAAAAGCAAAAGGAGCAACACATGTTCTGGAACAAATCCCAACGAAAACTCGACAAAGAAATAACAAAAGGCTCAAGACTATTTGTAGAAAATGAAGAAAACATCATCATCAGTGTAAAATCCAATCATCACGATCAAATTTTTTCTGAATATAATTATGAGAGCAAAACAACCCTCAACAAAAACTTGTGTGAATATCTTTGGGACAATGCAAAACTTGCCCCCGCAGACAAAAATCTCACAATCAAAATTCATGATACCTCAAACCTTTCAAAATCTGAAGTTGAGTCTGCAATCAAAACACACTACCGCAGGGAATATGCCGACGCTAAAAACGATCTGAAAAAGATCAACATTTTCTCACTGGCTTGCACCACTCTTGGCGTTTTGTTCTTGATTGCGCTCTTCTTTTTACACAAATTTGTGAACAACTATTTCATTGACATCATTTTTGAAATCATTGCATGGGTTTTTGTGTGGGAGGCCGTTGACAAATGGTTCCTCGAACGCCCGGCTTTGCACAAAAGGTGCATAAGAATCCAAAAACTTTACGCCGCGAAAATAGTAATTGTGAAATAATTATATCAAAAACAAGTCGGATCGTAGCC
>JAZRDJ010000060.1:0-29074 GCA_045660245.1 Clostridia bacterium
TTTATTTGATTCAATGCATGATAGTCAGCAATGAAATAAAAACAATCCAACTCTGGATTCATGCTCATTTCAATTGCCGGCTTGATCGCCCCAAAGTAATTTCCTATGTGAGGAATACCAGTTGGCTTCACACCAGTCAGAACAACTTTGTTCATAATTTTCTCCTTTTCTATTTGATTATCTTGTCAATAACGCCACCACCAAGGCAAATATCCCCGTCATATAATACAACATATTGCCCAAGTGTGATCGCTCTTTGCTTTTCATTGAATGAAACAACAACAGAATTGTCATCATTCACAACAACTCCAACACTTTGATCTGCTTGACGATATCTGAATTTTGCCGAACAAGCAAAACTTTTTGCCAGATCTGATCCAAACAACCAATTCATGTGATTGCTCTCAAGTCCAGATGAATACAATTCTTCCCCATCACCTTGTGCGACGTACAAAATGTTTTCTTTTGGATCTTTCCCACACACAAACCAGCCCTCACCAGTTTTTCCGTGTCCACCACCAATCCCAAGGCCTTTTCTTTGACCAATTGTATAAGAAATAATACCAGAATGACTTCCAACAATTTTTCCTGAACTAGTATCAATAATTTTTCCTGGTTTTTGTGGATAATTTTTTGCCATGAAATTCTTGAATTTTTCAGATCCCAAAAAACAAATATCATAACTGTCACGAGTTTCTGCAGAAATCAAATTGTTTTCTTGCGCAATTTTTCGAACCTCTTCTTTCGTAAGTTCGCCTAGTGGAAACATTGCTTTTGACAACTGATCATTTGACAATTGACACAAAAAATATGATTGATCTTTTGCCTCATCGATTGCCTTTTTGAGAATATGTTTACCATCTTTATGTTCAATTCTTGCATAATGCCCTGTCGCAAAATAATCCGCACCAATTTGCTCTGCAAATTCCACAAAAGGCTTGAACTTCACTTCTCTGTTACAAACAACGCAAGGATTTGGTGTTCGCCCCATCTCATATTCATTTATGAAGTAATCTTTCACAACTTGCATATTGTTCGAATAATCAACGACTTCACACCCAATACCCAATGATTTGCAAAGAGACCTCACTCTTTGCTCGTCTTGATCACGTGTTTCAACATTCTCACTCTTCATATGAAGACCAATGACATTATAGCCCTGCTTCAAAAGTAGCAACGCTGCAACGGAAGAATCAACTCCTCCGCTCATACCAACAACAACTGTGATCTTATTTTCTTTCTTCATAATATATAATTATTTTAAACAAATTTTATTTAATGTCAATATACTTTTTGCCAAGTTTTGCTCTAGTTTCCGTGTTTAGTTTCTTAATAAATTGCATTTTTGTTATGTAATATTTGTATCTATTCATACAAATACAGGCAAAATCATATACCCATAGCGAGAATACAACAAACCCAAGACCTCCACCAACAAAAATTCCCATGAGGTTATACAACACGTCAATTGAAACCACTGGAATCATAATTGCCCACATAATGAGAATTGTCCAACCTTTCTTTCTGTTTCCGGCATAAAAGTTATGAGCACCCAACCAACCAAACAAAAGACAAAGAACAATCATTTTTCCCTTGCTCACAAAATCGGGTTTTACCCTTGCGGCTTTATTGACTTCTTTCATGATCTTTCTACGTGCAAGAAGTTTGTCTGCCCATTTATAAATTTCCCACCATTTAATTTTTTCTTCAGCGATTTCGCCACGTGCTTTTTTCACCGAATACTCTTCTTGATTTTCAAAGAAAGTCACATCTTTTGTTTCAATATCAAAAGTCCCCTCTTTGTCAACAGTGAACTCTGGTGTCTCGGATTTCTTTTTTTGTTTTGGCTTGTGCTTGTGTCTTTTTCTTTTGTTCTCAGTTTCTACATTGTCTTCAGCATTTTCTTCACTTTGCAAATCCTGTGTGTTTTGCTCTTGCACATCTTCTTCTACATCTTCAAAAAACGCTTTTTCAAAATCTATTTCTTTTGCTTCTTCAAGTTTTCTCTTTTGCCTTTTTGAAATTTTCTTTGCTTTGACTTGACCATCAAGATCTGTTTCTTTTTGCTTTGGCAAAAATGTTGGATTACTCGAAAAATTCATGTCAGAAACTGACATACCACAAGAAGAACACTCAGTGTCCTTTTTCTTTATCACATTCATACATTTCGGACAAAATTTGATTGCCATTTGTACTTTCTCCTAAACTGACAAACTAATTTAATTTTTTAATATAGCAAGTTTTTCTTCTCACCAGTTCTCGATCAAACATATTGAGACTTTGAATTGCGGGAGTATTATCCTCAAGTTGTGGACCAGTGTCAGCATACAAAATTCCACCACGCTCAATAATTCTCTTTTGCATATTTCTAATGATGAGCGCTGTTACTCCCATTTTTTGATATTCAGGCTTTACTGCAATGAGCCCAAGTTCAATTGTTTTGGGATGTTTAATCGCATGCAACATATGCAAAAAGCCAAATGGAAGATATCGCCCCTTTGCTTTCTGAAGTGCTTTCGCAAGCGATGGGAAGCCAATACCAAATCCCGCAAGTTCATCATTTTTGTCAAAAATTAAACTTATGAAATCATTGTCAATGACCAGCCTGAAAAGATCAATGGTTTGATCAACAAGTTTGTCATTGAATGGGATTGTCCCATAAAGATCTTTGTAACAATCATCAAGAAGTTTGAAAAATTGTTTGCCATAATTCTTCAAAATTTCATTTTTGTTTTTGAATTTCTTTTCATGAAAACCATAACGTTCTTCAACAATTTTTGAAACACGCTCAACTCTTTCATCAATTTTTTCTGGGATCTCAAATCTCCACTCCACCCAGTTACAATCAGGTGCATAACCATAACTCTCGATAATGTCCTTGTAATATGGATAGTTGTATGATCCAAGGAATGTTCCAATTGTGTCAAAACCTGAAACCATCAATCCTTCTTTTTCAAGATCATTGAACCCGAGTGGACCATGAATGGTGTCCATTCCTTTGCTTCGTGCCCAGTCTTCAGCCGCACGCAAAAGTGCATGACCTGCTTCAACATCATTTTCGACATCAAATCTTGAGAATCTTGCATTCTTTGCATTGTTCTTTTGATTGAACGCGTGAGAAATAATCCCCGCAATTCGACCAACAATTTTCCCGTCTCTGAGCGCCAAAAAGTACACAGCCTCACTTTCGTCAAAACTTGCATTTTTCTTTGGGTTGGTCAAATTGTACTCATCAAGTTCAAATGATGGTACATAGTACGGGTGATTTTTGTAAAGTTCCGCTGGAAACCTAACAAATTTTTTGAAATCTCTTTTGTTTTCTACTTTTCTTATCTCTAGCATCATTCTTCTCCATATGTAATAAATATATACTATATAGATACTTAAATGCAAGCAAATGAAATGGTTTTTTGTCAATATTGTCCTTTATTCATAATTCATTTTTTTGAAAAATACGCTAGTACTGTAATAATTTTGATTTTTGAGGAGATACAAAATTGAGCAAACTATTCAAGGCCGCTATAATTGTCACCACTTTTTCCGTGATCACACGAGCCATGGGTTTTGTGATGAAGATCGCATTATCAAGATATCTTGAACCAACAACTCTCGGTGAATATCAAATTGCAATGAGTGTGTTTTCTGTCATGCTGACACTCATCGCAAGTGGACTACCACTCATTGTTTCAAGGCGAGTATCATATCTCAAACAAGACAACCCAACACTTGCAAACAAAACATCATCTGCTGGCCTTTGCATATCATTATTTTTGTCAATTATCTTTTCTGGCATATTGTTTGTATTTAAAGATTTGCTATGTGAATTATTTTCAAGCAAAACCATAGGAAACATGGTTTTGTCTCTTACTCCAGCACTCATATTCTCAAGTATTTATTCAATACTCCGCGCCGCGCTATGGGGGCAAAAAAGATTTTTTGCGATTAGTTTTTCTGAATTTTTTGAACAATTAATCCGCATTGTTGCACTGATTATTCTCTTTGCGGTTCCAATTGGTATTCAATCGGGAATCAAAGCGACATTTTCGCTTTCAGTTGCTTGCATTTTTTCGAGCATTCTTGTTGTTATCATGTACTTTCGTGCTGGAAACAAACTCGTTTCTCCAAAGGGCTACATTGTGCCAACAATTAAACAAAGTTCATCAATAACGCTTGCTCGAACAGTATCTTCAATCGTTACAATGCTCATCTCCTTCATCATTCCACTCAGACTCACAACGTTTGGTTTTTCACACGAACAAGCCATGGCTGAATTTGGAATTGTCACTGGAATGGCACTACCTTTGATCACAATCCCTGGAACTTTCATTTCATCAATTGCTGTTGCCCTTGTTCCTGAAATATCATCACAAACAACAAACATTGACAAGGTCACCCCAAGAAACTCAATTGCTCTGAAAAATCAAATTGCTCTTGCAATCAATGTTGCACTTGTACTTTCATTCATGCTTGTCCCTGCTTTTTTTGCACTTGGGACTCCAATTGCAGAAATCTTGTTCCACAACACCAGAGCCGGAACTTACATTTCGGCAGGTAGTTTTTTGATGATAACCATGGGCATCACACAAATCAGTTCTTCCATTTTGAACGCAATCGGTCTTGAAATCAAAACTCTCAAGAATTATGCAATAGGAACTTCTGCACTACTTTGTGGAATTTTCATTTTGCCAAAATATATTGGAGCAATGAGCCTAGTTGTTTCCATGCTTGCCATGAATTTGATTGCAGGCATATTGAATCTCAACATGCTGAAAAAACGCAATCTCTTGAACTCAAATATAATCAAAACTTGTCTTAAATTAATTTTCACGGTGGCTTTCTCCGGATTATTGACACTCTCAATCAGCACATTACTTTTAAAAACAATTCCAATATTCCTTGCCTCATTTGTTTCTGGCTGCTTGTCACTCATTTTCTTTTTCTTGCTTTGTAGCGTGCTCGGAATATTCAAAATTAAATCATTTTTTTCAAATAAATTATTCAGAAAAAATAAAAGTTAAAACACCAATCATAAAATATTTTCAAGTGAGATCGTGAAATCTTCGGAATAATGTTCAAGATAATCAATAATTCCCGAAAGTTCTGCAAGCGTTTCTGTTTTTTCAGACTCTTTGACATAAGACTCTATCCTTGAAAGAGAAATCTCAATATCTTTGAGCCCTGAATGCCAAATGAGACTTTTGAGAACTTTGAGTTTTCCGTGCCATTCTTCATGTAAATTCTGCACAAACAAAATATTTTCCTCACTATCAATCAAACTTTCTTCCGTGGTTTCAATTACTGATTTGTACTCTTTGAGTTTTCCTTCGAGAAAAAGAAACGAATTATTGATATAATTCGATTCAATAATACACCCCACAATCAAGATAGTTATGATTGACAAAATAATAATCCACTTTTTCACCATCTATTACCTCCGTTATACTGAACATTGAAGGTCATATATTTTTTTGCATTCTTGGTTTGAATGAAAATCTTTCCTTCATTGTCGAGAGAAAGCAACAAAATCTCCTTGATTGTTTTTGCATTTGCTTTTTTTATACAATCAAAAATGAATGCATCATCAATTCCTGCAATTTTCACATTATCATTCATGAGTTTTCCATCCATAATTATATTGATCGGAAGTGTGCTTTGAACGTCTTGAATCTTCATATCTTCTCTCGTAACAGGCATACTCATCGCCTTTGGAATAATGCACATTTTCCCATTTGTTTCAATGATGGCATAAGCAATTTCATCAACAGCAAAAATATTGCAACCGCGCATTGATTCAATCAAATCATCAAGCGTCATGTTGAGTTTCTTGAGTTCTTGATAATCAATACCAGATGGTGTCACAATAATTGCAGGCTTTCCTGAAATCAAATATCTGATTTTCATACTCTTTCTTGATAAAAAACAAATGAAAAAATGCAGGACAAGAAGAGCAAGCATCGGAACAATTCCATGCACAAGTGGCACAGACAATTCAGACATAGGAATGCAAGCAAGGTCAGCAACAATCAAAGTTATCACAAACTCAAATGGTTGCATTTCCCCCACTTGTCTTTTACCCATCACACGAATAACAAACAAAATGAGCAGGTAAATAAGTATTGATCGAATCAACATTATCGTCATGCTTTAATATTTTACATATATCGAATATTTATTCATAAAAAAGAAAAGACAACTTGTGAATCAATGATCACAAATTGTCTTTATTTGTAATTTTAATTATTTTTAACACTATTTTAACACATTTTTAAGTGCATTTCCAGTATAACTCTTTTTGCAATTCATCACTTCTTCTGGTGTTCCAGTGACAAGAATATTTCCGCCAGCCTCTCCACCTTCAGGGCCGATATCAATGATGTAATCCACAACTTTGATCACGTCAAGATTGTGTTCAATCACGAGCACTGTGTTGCCACTATTTGTTAGACGTTGCAAAATATTTACGAGTTTGTCAACATCATAAGTATGAAGACCAGTTGTTGGTTCGTCCAAAATATACATAGTCCTGCCAGTTGCCCTCTTTGAAAGTTCTGTTGCAAGTTTCACTCTTTGCGCTTCACCACCTGACAGTGTTGTCGCCGGTTGACCGAGTTTGATATAGCCCAAACCAACATCAAAGAGTGTTTGAATCTTGTTCTTTATGCTTGGGATATTTTCAAAGAATATCACAGCATCTTCAACCGTCATTTCAAGCACATCATTGATTGTTTTCCCCTTGTACTTCACATCCAAAGTTTCTCTGTTGTATCTCTTTCCATGACACTCTTCACAAGAGACATAAACATCTGGCAAAAAGTGCATTTCAATTTTGAGCACACCATCACCACCGCAGGCTTCACACCTTCCGCCTTTGACATTGAAAGAAAACCTGCTTGCTGTATACCCCTTCGCTTTTGCATCAGGAGTTGATGCAAAAAGTTCACGAATTGCGGTGAACACACCAGTATATGTTGCAGGATTGCTCCTTGGAGTTCTGCCAATTGGGCTTTGATCAATCACAACAATTTTGTCGAGTTCTTCAGCACCCAAAATCTCACCATACTTGCCCTCTTGTTCATTCATCTTCATGACTTTATTTGCAAGTGCAGGATACAAGACTTCATTCACCAAACTTGATTTTCCGCTTCCTGAAACACCAGTAACTGCGGTGAAGCATCCAAGTGGAATTTTTGCAGTTACATGCTTCAAGTTGTTTTGATAGGCATCGACAATTTCAATGAACTTTCCATCTTTTGCTATTCTTCTCTTTTGAGGGATCTTGATTTCTCTTTCTCCAGACAAATACTTGCCAGTATAACTCTTTGGACAATTCATCACATCTTCAATCGTTCCACTCACAAGAACTTGTCCGCCATGTACACCAGCCTTTGGTCCAATGTCAACAATCCAGTCAGCAGCACGCATTGTTTCCTCGTCATGCTCAACAACAACAATGGTGTTGCCAAGATCTCTCAAACCTTTGAGCGACTCAATGAGTTTCCCAGTATCTCTTGGGTGCAATCCAATGCTTGGTTCGTCCAAAATATAAAGCACGCCAACAAGACCACTACCAATTTGTGTCGCGAGTCTAATTCTTTGAGCCTCACCACCAGAAAGCGTTCCCGCTGATCTTGAAAGTGTAAGATATGAAAGCCCAACATTAAACAAGAATTCAAGCCTTGCTCTAATTTCCTTCATGATGCTTTGGCTGATTTTTTCGTCCTTGTTTGAAAGTTTCAAATTGTTCACAAAATCCAAAAGTTTCACTATTGAAAGATCTGAAACCTCTGCAATATTCTTGCCACCAACGAGCACTGAAAGTGCTTCTTTTTTGAGCCTTTTGCCCTTGCAGGTTTGACACTCATGATGAATCATGAGTTTTTCAATTTCTGATTTCGCATAATCACTTGTGGTTTCCCTGTGCCTTCGCTCAAGATTTGGTACAACTCCCTCCCATGAACTTTGGAATTCCCCAGAAAATTTTCTGGAAGCATAACGAACATCGAGTTGTTCCCCATTGTTTCCCCACAAAATTATATCTTGAATATCCTTTGGCAAATCTCTGTATGGTGTATCGAGTGAAAAACCATACCTTTTCGACAATGCTTTGTAATAAGAGTTTGCAAACCCGCTGTCCATGAATCCAACAACAGCAACTGCCCCATCATTCAGTGATCGATCTGGATATTTGATCACCTTTTCTGGGTCAACCTCAAGTTTCGATCCAATACCAAAACAATCAGGACAAGCGCCCACAGGCGTATTGAATGAAAACAACCTTGGTGAAATTTCGCCAAATGAAAAACCACACTTTGGACAAGCATGCTTTGTTGAATACAAATTGTCCACACCATCAACATTGATAATGATGAGCCCACCAGACAACCTTTCTGCTTGTTCCACAGATTCCGCGAGTCTGCTGTCAATGCCATCTTTAATCACAATTCTGTCAATAACGGCAGATATCGTGTGTTTTTTGTTTTTCTCGAGAGCAATGCTTTCGTCAAGTTCACACACAACACCATCAATTTTTGCCCTCACGTAGCCATTTTTAATGAGTCCTTCAATGGTCTTTTTGTGTTCACCCTTTTCTCCCCTAATAATCGGAGAGATAACCATAATTTTTGTCCCTTGTTTTTCAGCCATAACTTTTGACACAATGCTGTCAATTGTTGCAGAAGATATTTGCTCTTTGCAATGTGGACAATGTGGCACACCAATGTGTGCAAACAAAAGTCTCAAATAATCATTAATTTCAGTCACCGTTCCAACAGTTGACCTTGGATTTGCACTCGTTGTTTTTTGGTCAATTGAAATTGCTGGAGAAAGCCCCACAATTGCATCAACATCTGGCTTTTGCATTTGCCCCAAAAATTGACGTACATAAGACGACAAAGACTCCATATACCGCCGTTGCCCCTCAGCAAACAATGTGTCAAAAGCAAGAGAAGACTTTCCAGAACCAGAAAGTCCAGTGAACACAACAAGTTTATTTCGAGGAAATTCCACTGAAACATTCTTGAGATTGTTCTCTTTTGCACCAACAATTTTTATATTTTCATGTTCCATTATTTTTTCATCCTTTTTGTTTTCTCAAGACTACTTTTAAGGTCGGCGATTGCATCTCGAAGTTCAATTGCCTTTTCAAAATCAAGCGACTTCACTGCAACATTCATGAGCGCAGTCAAATCCTCAATTTCTTTAATAATTTCCTTGTTCGTTTGTTTTTTATTTGATTGTGAAGCCTTGCTTGTAATTTTGAGAGTATCAACAATTCCTTTCACAATTGTTTTGGGCACAATCCCGTGTTTTTTGTTGTAATCATCTTGCTTTTTGCGCCTTCTGTTTGTTTCATCAATCGCCCTTTTCATCGAGTCAGTGATCGTGTCAGCATACATGATTACTCTGCCCTCTGCATTTCTTGCAGCACGGCCAATCGTTTGAATGAGTGCACCCTCACTCCTCAAAAATCCTTCTTTGTCTGCGTCAAGAATTGCAACAAGTTTAACTTCCGGCAAATCCAATCCCTCACGCAAGAGGTTGATTCCAACAATAACGTCAGTTTCTCCAGCCCTGAGAGCATTGATAATTTTTGTTCGTTCCATTGTCACAATTTCACTGTGAAGATAAGTCGTCTTTATTTTATGTTCAGACAAATATGCCGACAAATTTTCAGCCATCTTCTTGGTGAGCGTTGTAACCAGTGCTCTTCCTCCACTTTCAATAACTTTTCGGATCTCACTCATCAGATCGTCGACTTGACCTTTTATCGGTCTCACTTCAACCTCTGGATCCAAAAGCCCAGTTGGTCTGATGACGAGTTCTGCAATATTGTCCTCACGCTCCAGTTCATATGGACCAGGAGTTGCAGACACACACACCATTTGTCCCATTTTTGATTCCCATTCATGAAACATGAGTGGTCTGTTGTCATATGCCGATTTGAGCCTGAAACCATACTCCACAAGATTGTTTTTTCGTGCTCTATCCCCGTTGTACATAGCCCTGATCTGAGGGATCGTCATGTGGCTCTCGTCAATGAAGACAAGCATGTCGTCTGGAAAATAATCAAGAAGAGTGAATGGAGTATCCCCAGGCTTTCTTCCATCAAAATATCTCGAATAATTCTCAATGCCATTGGTATAACCCATTTCACGCATCATTTCAATGTCATAACTCGTTCTTTGCTTGAGTCTTGCAGCCTCAATGAGTTTTCCTCTGGCTTCAAGTTCCTTGACTTCTGCATCCATATCTTCTTCAATTTCTTGCAAGCAATTTTCTAGTTTTTCAGAGCCAACAGCGTAGTGACTGGCGGGATAAATTGCAATGTGTTCAAGATTATTCACAGCCTTTGAAGTCACAACTTCAATTTCTGCAATTCTGTCGATTTCATCGCCAAAGAACTCCACACGCACAGCATACTCAGAACTTGATGCTGGGAAAATATCCACAATGTCTCCACGAACTCTAAATGTCCCGCGAACAAAATCAATGTCATTCCTTTTATATTGATTTGACACCAATTTTGCGATAAGTTCATCTCTTGAAATTTGCTGTCCAGGTCTCAATGATATTGCCATTTCGTGATATTCGGACGGTTCACCCAATCCATAAATACAAGATACTGACGCAACAATGATCACATCTCGCCTTTCAAAAAGAGAGCAAGTCGCAGAATGCCTGAGTTTGTCTATCTCATCATTGATTGAAAGTTCCTTTTCAATATAAGTATCAGAAGAAACGATATATGCTTCTGGTTGATAATAGTCATAATACGAAACAAAATAATTCACCGAATTGTTTGGGAAAAGTTCTCTGAACTCATTGCAAAGTTGTGCCGCGAGTGTTTTGTTGTGTGCAATCACAAGCGTTGGCCTATTCATTTTTGCAATAATGTTTGCCATGGTAAAAGTCTTACCGCTTCCGGTAACACCCAACATAATTTGTGTTCTCAAACCATCTTCAAGACCTTGAACCAGACTGTCAATTGCAGTTGGTTGATCACCTGATGGCTTCATTTTTGAAACGAGTTCAAATTTCTTGTTTTCCATAATTGTATTATACCCTGTTTTTTGACATTTTACAATATTTTTTTGAGGCTTTGTCAGTAAAATTAACTATGCACAATCCTTGCATGTTATCATGATCAAACAAAATCACTCAGAAGGAGATAACTCATGAACAAAACGATTAAACTTCACACTCTTGAACTCACACAATCAAGACTTCTTGAAAAAAGGCTAAAAGCCCAACATATTATTATTCTTGACTACTTGAATCAGTTTTTTGAAAGTGGCAACGCTGTCTACAAAACAAAAGGGACAAAAAAGGAAAAATACTATTACATAACCACAAACAAAATACTATCAGACTTGCCATTTCTGGGCATAAAAAAACGCCGTTTGCAAGAACTCATGAAAGATCTTGAAACAGCGCAAATATTAAAAAAATATACATTAAAGAAAAATTGCCCAACTATTTTCGTCAAACTTGATTTGTCTGAAATTATTGCTTACTGATCCCTGTGAAGAGCATCAATTGGCTGAAGCCTTGACGCCTTGATTGCTGGATACATTCCAAACGCCACCCCAATCACCAAACAGAATCCAAGGCTCATCACAATCACCCAAAGAGGCATTGAAAGAGCAATCCCCATGTCAGAACCAATCACCAGTGAACCGATGAAAGACATCAAAATACCCAAAAGTCCACCAAGCAAACTCACGACAAGAGCCTCAATCAAGAACTGAAGCAAAATGCTTGAGCGTTTTGCACCAATTGCCTTTCTTATTCCAATCTCTCTCGTTCTTTCTGACACCGCAACAAGCATAATGTTCATGATTCCAATACCACCAACAACAAGAGAAATTGCCGCAATCACAGTGAACAAAATCGTCATGATATCCATTGTTAGCCCCATGATTTGAGTTACAGTGTTCATTGGTATGATATAGCAATCTTCAAACAACTTGTACCCCATATTCATGATCGACATTGAAATATTCAAAACAGAATCATCTATTTCATCTTCATTTTCAAACAGGAAATAAGCACCATTCAATGGAATCTCATTGATTGTCGCAAAATCTCCAAACAAATCAGCATTGCCATTGTCTAGTGTTACATAAACATTTCCCTGTTTTGTTTTACTGTACTCCGCAAGAGCAGCAAGAGTTCCACTCCCCATTCCAGAAAGTCCACTCATTGAGTTTCCTGACCCCATGAGCGATGCATCTTCTTCAAGGACAACTCCAACAATTTTGTAGTTTCTTCCACCAACAAAAGTTTCTGTTATTTCGATCTCATAATCTTCAGAAAATTGATACGTCCTTGCGTCCAAACTCTCCATAACTTGAATTTCAAGAGATGGACAGTCATAATACTCAACAGGCGCAATATTTTCAAAGTAAGTATAAACACCATTATCAAAACTTAAATTCACTCCATCAATTGGAAGTGCTGGCACTTGTACTTGATATAACAAACACATTTCTGTGAGAGCAACATAAAACTCATCAATATCTGCCCTGACCGGACTTGAAAAAGAATAAGTATAAAAATCAATTTTTCCACCAAGATAAACGCTTGCCCCAATTACTTCTTCATTGCTTTTATTGTCAAGATATGCTTTCACAAAATCTCTATCCACCACGCATTCATTGCTGGCTGAAACAAAAGATCCATCAACTTTTACATTACGAACATCCGTAAAATTCTGATCAACGCCACGAACTGTTGCACCAACTCGCATCATATATTGGCTGTGCCTACCACCAATTGTTGCATTAACCTCAACGACATGTGATGCTCTGTCAACGGCAATATCCCCTTGCGCAACCGCTGTAACAACAAACTCACCAGTGTTGTCTCTTGCCGAAATGTTTTCAACCAAACTTTCCAATTTGTCAAGAGTGAATGGGTTTGCTGCATTTTGCGTGAGCATTGTAACAAGTCTGCTCTCTGCCCCAAGTGAATTCATGATGGTTTGAGTTGCTCCGTTTGTGACTGTTGTGAGTAATGCTACTGTTGTCACCCCAATGATCACACCGAGCATTGTGAGGAATGTTCTCATTTTTGAAGCCCAGAGAGATTTGAAAGCCATTTTGATTGAATTCCAAAGCGCCATTACCTATACCTCCTCTCTTTGAACTTTTGAGTTTCTTGCTTGTCTGCTTTTATCTTCCACGATCTTTCCATCGTGAATTTTCACAATTCTCTTTGCATGACTTGCAACATCAGCATCATGCGTGATCAAAATTACAGTAGTTCCACCATCATTGAGTGTCTTCAAAATCTGCATAACCTCTTCACCAGTCTTGCTGTCAAGGTTTCCTGTTGGTTCGTCAGCAAGAACGACAGATGGACTTGTTGCAAGCGCCCTTGCAATGGCAACTCTTTGCTGTTGTCCACCAGAGAGTTCTGTTGGCTTGTGGTGCACTCTGTCACTCATTCCCACACTCTCAATAGCATGGATCACCGCTTCTTTTCTCTTTGATTTCCTCAATCCTTGATAAATGAGCGGAAGTTCAACATTTTCATATGCATCAAGTTTAGATAGCAAATTAAAACCTTGAAAAATGAAGCCCATTTTCTTATTTCTTAAATGTGCAAGTTGATTTTCTTTGAATTTAGAAATGCTCACGCCGTCCACAACGTAATCACCTTCAGTTGCCACATCCAAACATCCAATAATGTTCATAAGTGTTGATTTACCTGATCCGCTTGGTCCAATGATTGCAACGAATTCACCATCTTCAATGGTGATTGTAACATCATCAAGAGCCTTAACAACATTGTCATTACCCATTTTGTAGTATTTTTTGATATTTTTGAGTTCAAGCATTCAAATTTCTCCTAGATTTTTTGTAGCATAAATATTATATAACTATTTCATGACGTTTGCAAAATCATTTGTTTGTATTTATTGACAAAATAAACACAAAAGTATAAAATATTTGCATATCAAAAAAATGTGCATGGGATTCCACTCATGTGACAAAAAGGAGAAAACAATGGAAAACAACATTTCAATGGACAAACTCGTTGCTTTCTGCAAAACAGTTGGTTTTGTATATCCAGGAAGTGACATCTATGACGGCCTTGCAAACACTTGGGACTATGGTCCTCTTGGCGTCGAACTCAAGAATAACATCAAAAAGGCTTGGTGGAAAAGATTTGTGCAAGAAAACGACAACTCTTATGGCGTTGATGCAGCAATTCTCATGAATCCAAGAGTTTGGGAAGCAAGTGGTCACGTTCAAGGATTTTCAGATCCAAAAATGGATTGCAAGGAATGTAAATGCAGAGAAAGAGCCGACAACGTAATTGAAAACTATTGTGCAAAGCACGGAATCGAAGGCATCGTTCCAGACAAAATGTCAAATGAAGAAATGGACACATTTGTTGCAGAACACAAAATAACCTGCCCAAAATGTGGAAAACACAACTGGTCACCAGTTCGCCAATTCAATCTCATGTTTGAAACATCAAGAGGTGTGACAGAAGGTGGGCAAAACAAAATTTATCTTCGCCCAGAAACTGCTCAAGGTGAGTTTGTGAACTTCCTGAATGTTCAAAGAACAACAAGAGCCAAAGTCCCATTTGGTATTGCTCAGATCGGAAAAGCATTTAGAAATGAAATCACTCCAGGAAACTTCATTTTCAGAACAATCGAATTTGAACAAATGGAACACCAATTATTTTGCAAGGAAGAAAATTCTTTTGATTTATATGAAGAATATAAAAATAAAGCAATGCAATTTTTGTTAGATCTTGGTTTTGATAGAAATCAATTAAGATTCAAGGATCATGATAAATTAGTATTTTACGCAAAAGCGGCATGTGATATTCAATTCTTCTCTTCTCTTGGCTGGCAAGAACTCAATGGAATTCATCACAGAAGCACTTGGGACCTCTCTCGTCACCAAGAATATTCTGGAAAGAACATGATGTACACTGATCCAGTGACAAATGAAAAGTACACTCCAACTGTTATTGAATATTCAATCGGTTGCGACAGACTTTTGCTTGCAACTCTCCTTCAATCTTACAGAGAAGAACAAGTTGGTGAAAACGACACCAGAATAGTCATGGGATTCCACCCAGTCCTCGCCCCTTACAAAGTTGCAATCCTTCCACTTCAAAAGAATCTCTCAGAAAAAGCAAATGAAGTTTACAGAAAACTTTCAAAATCTTTCATGTGTACATATGATGAATCTGGTTCAATTGGAAAAAGATATCGTCGTCAAGACCAAATCGGAACGCCACTCTGCGTAACAATTGACTTTGACACATTGGAAGATAACACTGTCACAATCCGTGATCGTGACACAATGGAACAAGTAAGAGTCAAGATTGATGAACTTGAAAATATCATAGCAGAAAAAGTGAAATTTTAAATAAAAAATTAATCATAAAAAAAGACTAGGAAAACCCTAGTCTTTTTTGTTGTGTCAATATCTTAACCAGCAATGAGAGAATTATATTGTTGCTTTAATGCAAGTGCAACATCTTTGTAATCATTTGCAAGATCAGTTTCCCCACGAATTTCATGAATTTGTTGCAAACAAGTATTCATTTTCATTTGCATATAAACATTGAAAATTTTGCCTTGAATAGTTGTTTCTGCAGAATATTTGTTTTCAATTGCAATTCTCCACTCTGTCACCCACTCAAGCATTGTTTTCCCACTGATGAGCGCAGAATCTGTGAAGATAACAATATCATCATTTTTTTCATCGATAGTCAAACTTTCATCATTATACAAGCAATTCATGTATGGAATTATACTTCTTGTATAAGTTTTGTCTTTGTCCGTTCCAATTTCTTGATACAAGAACAAAAGTGCTGTATCGCCTCTTCCTGTATCATACAAGGCTTGAATAAACAACGAATTCAAGTATGAGTCAATATCATAGACATATGCCACTTGATCAAGAGGCACGGACTCTGCACTTGCCTTATTGATTTTTTGTTCAAAATCCTTGTATCCCTCCATTTTTCTGAGTTTTGGGATATAGAACACCATGCGTGCCTTATCATCAATCTCAACAGATTTTGCAATCACGTTATAAAGCGACGCTGGACTTGGATAATGTTTATATTGTTGTTCATAAGCCACAAGTGCCGATTTTTCTGATCCAATTGCATCAAACACTCTTGAAGGCACACTTGGTGCAACACCCATGAAAATTGCCATAAAATAATAAAAAGCAAAAACAATTCCAACAATTGTGAATCCAACAGTCTTCAAAACAAACAGAGGCATACTGGTCTCATGTTTTTGTTCTTGAGCAACATGCTTGCTCGCACTCTTTGTCACTGAAAAGTGATTTTCTCCTACTACCTTTTTTGTCATTTACTTGTTCCCTTTATTCAGTTCATTGATTTTTTCGATTCTTCTTTGGTGTCTACCACCCTCAAATCTTGATTCCAAAAAACTCTTCACAATCTTGATTGCTTTTGTTGATGTCATTTTTACAGAATGAACTTCATTTTCGTACCCAGCACCAAAAACCAATACATTTGCATTTTCGTGAACTTTCGCAAAATGCGCTTCGGCCTCATCTCTTGCATGAACTGCAAAAATTCCTTCAAATCTGTTTGCAACAATGGCCATACCAACACCAGTTCCACAGATCAAAATACCATAATCACACAATTCATTGCGAACACTCGTGATCACTGGCAAAGCATTGTCTACATAATCATCGCCAGGGTTACTTATTCCCATGTTTACAATATACCCCTGATCAGAAAGCCACTTGGCTATAGTTTTCGCGAGTTTTTCACCCCTGTGATCAAATGCTATTGAAATTTTTTCCATTCACAAAATCCCCTGTATTTATCAATAAAATTAGTATATCAAAACAAATTATTTTCTGTCAAACAAAAAAGAGTATCTTGGCGTTCAGACACTCTTTTCTTCTTTGTGTTTTTGCTTAGTTTTAATTTTCTTTTTTAGTTTCCCATTTTCTTCGCGCAAATATTCAAGATCCTTTCTTTGAACCTCAATTTTTTCGTTCATGGAATTAATCTGCTCTTCAACTTGATTTTTGTCATAACCAAAAAATTGTTTATCAAACATAAAAAAACACCCCTATTCATTATATTATAGGAGTGTGGTTTATTTTTTATTCACTTTTTGGATCTTTTGGCATCATGATATTCAAGCCTTCTGGTGTCAAAAGAAAAATGTTTCCAGAAACTCTTTGAACACTACCATTCAATGCATAAACCGCACCAGAAGAAAAATCCAACATTCTTTGTGCTTCATCTTCTGACACATTGTCGAGATTGAGCATTACGCTCTCTCCCTGTCTCAAAAAATCAATTAATTTTTGAACTTCATTGTAACTCTTTGGATAATAGAATACAACATTTTTACTGCCATATCCCCCCATGCTTGATGATCCATATCCATATGATGATCCTGAACTTTGTGATTGCATATTGTATTGATCCTTATCATAACTATAACTCAAAGGTGCAGAATGTGATTCTTGAGATGTGTTTGCCTGCAAAAAACCTGAATTATTGTCAATCGATTTTCTTGCAAGAGATTCTGCTTTTTTCTCTTGACGACGTGCTAACTTTTCACGTTTTTTCTGCTCACGAAGTTGACGTTTTTCAAGAGCCCTTGAGTCATCCAAAACGTCTTCATCATCGCCTTCAAAACCAATACCCTTCATCAACCAGTTAATAAAGCCCATCGTCACATTACTCCTTTGTTTATGTTCCTATTGTAACAAACTTTGATGCAAAGTGACAATTATTTTTGAACATTTTATTTATTTTTTTACAAGAAATTTTACGGCTTGCATTCAAAACTACTCAATTGTTAATTTTTTGTTGATATTTTCAACCTCAAATATCAAATCAATATAAAACTTTTTCAATGACAATGTTTCTTTCTTTTCAGAAAATTCCTCAAAGAACTTTTCCAATTGTGATTGCAACAACAAATATGCTGAACTTATTTCACTTGAAAAAACGGAATTATTTTCACCAACTTCTTGAAACTCCTTGATTTGTTTGTTTATTTCAAGAATTTTCTTCAAAAAATCTGTTTTTTTCAAAATGCTTTTCTCATATTCAAAAAGACAACTTGGGACAGTATCAAGCAATGAATACAAATAAAAAACACGTTCCTGATCATATTTATTTTTAATTTTATCTTGCATTTTTCTATCAATATTATTTAATTTTAAACACTTTATATACAAATTATCAAATTTCTGATTATTCAAAGATTTTATTTTTTCTGCATCATTTAAATTATTATATGCAAAAATAACACAAGACAAATTCCCAGATCCTTGTCCAATTATTGTTCCTGCTCCACCACCTGAAACAATTTCTTTTTGTTTGATCTCTGCAGATTTCAAATCCAAATTTTCACCACAACACACCAAATAAACACTTTTCTCTTTTATCCATATATTTGAATTGGATTGGTTCAAAAATACTATGATCGCCAGAACAAAAAAAACCAAGAACAAAGAAATAACAATCATTCCTTTTTTCGATTTTTTGTGTTTTTCAAATATTTTTCTATACTTCTCCCACATTGTCAGTGTTTGTTGCATTGCAGTGTCCCCTTTGAGTATATTGGTGCATAGTAATTGTATGCGCTCTGTTTCGCCCCTATTCTTCATTACTCGTACACATTCTTGCGTTTTCTCAGCAAACATTGAGTTGCAAAAACAATACAATTAATCAAAGGAGATTTTTTATGAAAATACAACCATTATTTGACCGAGTCCTCTTGAAGCCTGAAGGTGACCAATTCAACCGAACAAACTCAGGAATTATTCTCGGCAGTTCCGCTTCAGACGCTCCCGTTTTTGCGACAGTTATTGCATGTGGCAACGGAATAATTGAAGCCGGTGAAAACCTTGAAATGCAAGTCAATGAAAATGACAGAGTGATCTACAACAAATTTGCTGGCACGGAAATTATGATTAATTCTGCCACTTACATTATTATCAAACAAACAGACATTCTTGCTGTTGTTGAAAAGGAGTAAATTATGAAAAAAATTATTCATGGCATTGAGGCTCTTGAAAAACTCAAAAATGGAGCAAACAAACTTGCAGATGCCGTCAAAATCACTCTCGGCCCAAGGGGAAGAAATGTTGCTCTTGACAAGAAGTTTGTGGCACCACTCATAACAAACGATGGTGTCACTATTGCAAAGGAAATATCTCTTGAGTGTCCATTTGAGAACATGGGTGCAAGCATCATCAAAGAAGCAACAATCAAAGCAAATACTCAGGCCGGTGATGGAACAACAACTGCTTGTATCTTGGCAAGTGCTATTGTAAATGAAGGATACAAAGCGATTTCTGCGGGGCACAACCCACTGCTCTTGAGACGAGGCATTGAAAAAGCAACAACTGAAATTGTGAAATGTCTTCACGACCTTTCAAAACCCGTTTCAAATCCAGAGGAAATAATTCAAGTTGCGAGCGTTTCCGCTGGAAATGAAGAAATTGGCAAAATCATCGGTGAAGCCATAGACAAAGTTGGAATTGATGGAATCATAACAATTGAAGAATCCAACACAAGTGAAACTTACATTACACATAGCCAAGGTTATGAATATGAGCGTGGATTTGCATCACCATACATGGCCACAGATACTGGGAAAATGCAATCAATTCTCGAATCACCACTTGTGCTTGTCGCAAACAAAAAAATTTCATCAATAAATGAACTACTACCAATTCTCGAACAAGTACTACCAACTGGCAAACAACTTTTGATTGTTGCAGACGATATTGATCAAGAGGCACTCGGCACTCTTGTTGTCAACAGGCTCAATGCTGGACTTCCAATCACACTCACAAAATCACCATATTTTGCAGACAAACGCAAACAAGCACTGCAAGACATTTGCGTGCTCACAGGTGCAAACCTTGTGTCTGACGAAACAGGACTTCTATTTCAAAATATAACTTTGAGTGATTTGGGTACAGCAAAGACAATTATTGTCACATCTGAAAAAACAACAATCATTGATGGCGCAGCCAGCAATGATAATCTTGAAAATCATATCAAAGTTATCAAAGAACAAATAGAAAATGAAAAAGACGATTACAAAAAAGACACCTTGCTCACAAGGCTCTCAAAACTCACAAATGGCGCTGCAATAATTCACGCCGGTGCAAAGAGCGAAATTGAGTGCAAGGAACTCAAAATGCGCATTGAAGATGCTCTTTTTGCGTCAAAATCAGCCGCTCAAGAAGGTATAATTCCAGGTGGTGGCACAACACTTCTCTATATTTCAAACTTGCTTGCAGACATGCCAGAAACCCTTGATTTGAAAGAGGAACAAGTTGGAGCAAAAATTGTCCTTGATGCCATCAAATACCCCATCAAACAAATTGCAGAAAACTCTGGCGTTGATGCGGGGAAAATTATGTATATTGTTGCATCTGCTAATGAATTTGCATATGGTTATGACGCATTGAAAGAAAGTTTTTGCAATATGTTTGATGCAGGAATAGTTGACCCAACCAAAGTCACAAGATCAGCAATTGAAAATGCATCAAGTGTTTCAGCAACACTTCTCACAACATCAGTTCTGGTGACAGATGATGACAAAAAAAATTCATAAATAAGAAACGACCAGTACTTCATCGTACTGGTCGTTTTATTTTAGATATCTTCTCCGAGCAAGTCCTCAAGGATTGATTCGAGATCTTCTGTTGGGTTCAATGCTTCATCAAAGTCAAAGATTGAATCGTCAGTCTTTGGAACATTTGACACTTTAGCAATCTTTTTGTTAACCACAGACGAAATGAGTTGTCTTTGTTTCTTTGGTTTTACTTCAACCTTGCCATATTCAAGTTCATCAATGATTTCATCAACCTTCTTGTTACCTGTATTTTTCTTTGGTCTGCCTGGTTTTCTGGTCGCATTTTCGCCAACCTTCATATCGAATTCATTGCAAAGCATTTTGAACCTGTCATCGACTGATTTTGGTTTTGCTTTAAGCCTTGTTGTTTCTGATTTATATGCCATTTCAGCATCTGAGAGTTCTGTTGCGGTATCCTTGATGGCTGAAAGGTTTTCTATCATTGTTTTTATTTCGACATCAAAATTTTCAAAAGCCTCCTTGTCTTCAGGTTCATACTTTGTTCTCAAATCATCAAAAAAAGTATGCCATTTTTCAGAAAAACGCATCAAGTTATCAACTTCAATTGCACATCTTGTTTTCATTGTACTTTCAATATATTTGGCCTTTCTGTCTGCAAGAATCAATGCTCTTGTGACTAATTTTTCACGTTTTTTGAGAGCAGTCAATTCTTGAGTTTTTTGTTCCAATTGTTTTTTGAGGTCTGAAATTTCCTGCATTTGACTTGCAGCCATGAGTTGAGTATCAATCATGCTTTTTCTCACAATATTATCAAGTTCCGCTTGGGAATAAGTCTTCTTTTTTTCAGCCATGTTTCTTCTCCATTTTTTGTTTTTTGTAGTGTTTGATGAGCACAGTGATGAGCAATGATACACCAGCAATTATCATTATTATTGTCATCATTTGAGAAATAGGAATACTCCCAAGTCTCAAAACAAACTCCGATTGTCTCCTTGTTTCAAGAATTGTTCGAACTGTTCCATAGTATATGAAATAACTTGCAGTGACGACACCTCGGATCTGAACTTTTTTGTAAAGTATAAAGAGTCCAATGAATCCGAGAATATTCAAGACAAATTCATAAAAAAATAATGCTTCATAAAAAGTCCCATTGATATTCACTGCAAAAGGAAAAACTTGCCACAGGGAATTTTTTATTTCCTGACCATAAATTTCAGAATTGAAATAGTTTCCCCACCTGCCGATGCCTTGTGCCAAAATCAGCACAACCACGAGCAAATCTGCAGCTTCCCAAAACGAACGTTTCTTGATGAGTTTGAGCAACAATAATCCCAACGCTCCTCCACAAATTGCACCGACGATACTCATTCCACCAGACCTAAACTCAAAAAAATCAAACAACGATAAATTCGCATCAAACAAAACCGCAAATAATCTTGCAAATACAATTCCAAGCGGAAGTATTGCGATCAAAATTTCAAAGTTGAAATTTGAATTCAGTTTTCGAATTTTGACAAGTGCAAAACTAGTGATATATGCAACCAAAATCGCGATGCTCATAATAACACCGTACCAGTATATATCAACACCAAAAATATTGAATGCTACTCTATTTACGCTCAAGATATTCATAAATACATTATAAAAAATATTCATCAAAATTGCAATTAATTAATCATTTATATTATTATTTTATGAAATAAATATGTAGAAATTTACGCAAAAAAAATCTGCGATAATAAAAATCGCAGATTTTGTAGTATTAACCTCTTGAAACCTCATTTTGTTCCTCATCAGTTTTTTCATTCCATGAGTCGCCTTGATTTCCTGATTGTGCTGCATCTTCTGGTCTTCCATTCTCAGTTGCATCACTCACAGATCCTGCACCAATTTCAGGTGCTCCTGATTCGTTTTGTTCTGGAGATTGTCCTTCACTTTCAAGTTTTTCTTCATATTCAGCAAGAAGTTTCTTTACATCTTCAAGTTGTTTTGCAAGATCTTCCTTTTCGCCATTCAACTCAGCAAATCTAGTTGCATTGTCCATGATTGCATTGAAAAGTTCTTCTTTTTGCTCTTTAAGTTCATCAATTTCGTTTTGCAAGTTGATTTTTTCTGTGTAAGAAAGTGTATAGTTCACTTCCCCTTCACCAAGCATAAGTTCCAACTCTTGAATTGCAGGATCGATTGCATTGTCAATTACTGCTTTGAGTTTTTCTTCGTTGATGTTTCCATTTTCATCTTTGCAAGAATCAAGTGTTTCTTCTGAACCGATGAGTTCAAAAATAAATTCACCAAACGCATCTTCTGCTTCATGAAGTTTTGACTGTCTCAAATAATCACACACGATTGAACCAGCGAGTTCATCATCTTCAAACAAAAGATCCAAAGCAAGTGTCTTTTGCGCTCCACCATCTTCTGTTTCTACAAGAACAATATATCTATCCATTTGTTCTGGTGTCAAAATCTTTGCAAACTCATCAAAAACACCTTGCGCCCAAGTAGAAGCAGTATCGTAAGCGTTGAGTGCGCTATTAAAGTCAGCAATAGCAGCGTTCAATGCATTGTGATCACTATCTAATACTGCAAGAATATCATTTATGTTATAACTTCCATCTTCATTTTTGAAAGAACCTTTCAAATCTTCATGATAGTTGCCCATCTTGTCAAGAATAGTATCAATAATAGATTGAAGATTTGCTTTTTCTTGTTCAAGACCCGCAATTGTGTTGTCTTTGTTTTGATTTTCTTCAGTGAGAGCGTTGTTTTGGTTCACAAGTTCTTCATTCTTTGCTGATTGAATGCCAAATGCAACACCAAAAGAAGTTGTTCCAATTGCACCAAGCACAGCAGAGCCAATTGCAATACCTTTCCACACATTTTTCCACTTCTTTTCTTGAGGAAGTTCTCTGTTTGCTTTTTCAATTGCATCATCAATTGTAGAAACAAGATATTCATCTGGATCTTTCACGATGGCTTCCATATCAAGAACAGTTCTGATCAGCCCACCATCGTTCACACGCTTATAATACGTTTCAACTTCTTCTTGTGATTTATATCTTATTGCAGACTTAAATGATTTTTCAACAACATCAGCAAAATATTCATAAGAAACAACTTTTTCGATTGCTTTATCAACTTCAGCCTTAAGTTCTGGAGTATTGATGATTGCATCAACATTCACAATTGGTTCAGATTCACTACCCGTCAAGAATCTTGATCTTTCATCATTTGTGATCCCCGCTCTTGTCGCATAGTTATCAAAGATATCATAAACCAGAGAAGTATAGTTTCTGTAAAGTCCAGAAACTCTGTCTCTTTCGTTTTCAGCAGAAATAACTCTTTCATCAGCATTCAATGCAGTAATTGTTTGATTTGCGGCTTCGAGTTTTGCTGAAAGTTCTGCAATTTTATTTTCAAGATCTTTCTTCTCTGACGCTCTAGCAATTTTTTCTGCATTCAATTCTTTTTCTGCAGACTTTCTTGCTTTTTCAGCGGTTTTTGTTTGCTTTTGAGCCTCTTTTGCCATCTTTTCAGCATCTTCTTTGGCTTTGATCAAGTCTGCTTCGGAATAAATTGACAAAGATTTCAAACCTGCAAGGAACGCTGAAGTCAAATTGTTGAACTTTTCATCATTGAAAGTACCATCAGGATTAACACACTCTTCAAAAATCTTATTGAGTCTATTTTCGATTGACATTTTTCCCATTTTTTAATTCCCCCAAATATACACTTTTATGTATACATTCATTTATTTCGCCCTATATTTTATGTGGCTATATTATACTATATGTCACACCCATTGTCAATACCCATTTTGCAATAAATAAGCCCCATTACGTGCATGAATTTTGACATAAAAAATGCCTCATATAATGAGGCATTTGCAATTGACATTATTTAATTTCCACAACGGCAATTGATATTCCGCCATCGTGAGAAATTGATAAATTAACTTCGGTCAACCCCCTGCCTGTTAGATACTCTTTAATCTTATCAGAAAGCACAATGAATGGTTCACCTGATGCTTTGTGATCAACTTCAATCTCTGAAAGAGTGAACGCATCCCCAAGACCGAGACCAAGCGCCTTCAAAAATGCTTCTTTTGCGCAAAAAAGACCAGCCAAAGTGTTGTCCCTTTGACTGCAAACTTCAGCGCGAGCCTTTGTTGTTGCTTTTTGATTTGAATAATCCATTTCAAGTTTTGTAAAAACTCTGTTGTTCACATCATTATCAGCGAGTTTTGAAACTCTTTCAACTCGAATAATATCTACACCAATCATTCTTCTCTCTCCTTTTTTATATCTTCAATTACACCATAAATTATGTCCAACGCAAACCCCTTTCTCGCAAGCCCTGCAAAAAGGTTATTTTTGGTCTTTTCATTCATAACCTTATTTTTCATGTATTTTTCGGCATAATGAACTGCCTTTTCTCTTTCCGTGCCATCATCAACAAGGGACAGCGCTTCTTGAATATCATCGTGCGAAACACCCTTTTGTCTCAACTTGTTTTCAATTTCTCTTCTGCTTTTACTAGCGTATGATCTCACAAAACTTTGCGAAAACGCAGCATCATTAATATATCTGTACTCTTTTAATTTGTTGATTGCACCTGCAATGACTTTTTCTGAAAAGCCTTTTGATATCAATTTTGCCTTGACTTCCTTTTCTGTCTTTGCAGACCGTGAAATCAGCAAAAGCCCAGCCTCAAAAGCAGAGGAAGTTTCACTTTCTT
This sequence comes from Clostridia bacterium, assembly GCA_045660245.1. Taxonomy (GTDB): domain Bacteria; phylum Bacillota; class Clostridia; order Christensenellales; family UBA1242; genus RGIG3872. The sequence goes on from JAZRDJ010000060.1 coordinate 25,334, forward strand.
CAATTATTCTTTCAAGTTCTGTGCCATCAATTTCCTTCCCTGTTTTGAGACCGTTTTTTACAGCACATTCAAAAGAAAGACCGCTCACAAACTCGCCATCAACAAAAATATTAACTCGTTTTTTATTCTTCTGGCTTGAAATTTCTGTAATTATTCCCATATTCGGCCTTTATATTCCAACCTTGTAGTATCCCATACCGATTTTTGTGATAGAACTTGCCTCTCTGATTCTCGTACGAATATCATCGAGGATTTTTTCACTCGTGCTCACTGGGATCGCACACTTAATCATTGGCATTGATTCATTGAAATCTCTCTCAATGATTGGCAAATTCTTTTCAGCGAGAACTTTGCCCAAACTTGCATAATCATTGTATGAAACTTTCATTTCATAGAGTGTACAAAATTCCATTTTGTACTTTCCGGCTTGTTTCACTGCTTCGTTTGCAACAAAACCAAAAGTTCTTGTGAGCCTACTTTTGCCAAGTTCTTTCCCACCGAAATATCGAACAACCGCAACCATTGTGTATGTCAAATTTGCTTTTTTGATCGCTTCAAAAATTGGAACACCAGCAGATCCTCCCGGTTCTCCATCATCATTGTTTTTTGCAATAGAGTAGTCCTCACCCAAGATATAGGCATATGGCACATGAGCAGCATTGGGATTGCTTTTTTTGAGCGTGCCAACCATTTCCTTTACTTCTTCTGGTGTTTCAACGTGCATTGCGACTGCAATAAATCTTGATTTGTTAACTTCAACTTCAACCATTGATCTGTCATCTATTGAATAATATGGATTGTTTGCCATGAATTTTCTCCTATCTGAAATCATTTTAACATAACACACAAAAATCTCAAAACCAAATAAGCACATTTTTGCGAAACTAACAAAAAACATGAAAAGCATCTAACTTTTCATGTTTTAATTATTGTTCTTATTTTTTATTTCAAACTCAAAAATTTCTCCAAATGGAATTTATTCCAAAGAGGTTTGTCTTCTGGTGGGAAAACTCTAAATACCATTTTTTCTCCTGAGATAGGATGATTAAATTTCAGTTCTACTGCAAACAAATGCAAGTTTGCTTTAATTGCATTTGAATCATACTTTTGATCTCCAACAATTGGACATTTGATTGATGCAAGTTGAGCCCTGATTTGGTGCCCACGTCCAGTGAAAAGGTTGACTTTCACAAGTGCCATATTTTCATAAGTCTCCAAAACCTTGTATTCAAGTTCTGCCCTTTTTGCGCCCTCTTCCAGCATAGGAACAATTCTTGCAATATTGTTTTTTGCATCTTTTTTGAGATATGTCACAATCCTTGACTGACTTGGGTTTGGAATTGCTTTTGTGATTGCATAATAAGTTTTGTCAAATTCACCATTTCTGATTTGCTCAGAAAGTCTTGATGCAGACTTTGAGTTTCTTGCAAAAACCATTACTCCACCAGTTGGTCTGTCAAGTCTGTGCACAAGCCCAATAAAAACATTGCCTGGTTTGTTGTATTTTTCTTTGATATACTCTTTGACCATTGTGAGCATATCCTTATCCCCACTCTCATCTTCTTGAGTTGGAATGTTTTGTGGTTTGTTGACCACAACAATTGAATTATCTTCATAAATTACTTCAAAATCCATTACTCTTCTCCTATAAAGAACGCACTGTTGCCACAAGGAAGCATAATCCCTTCATTCGTTGGAAGCCCAATTTCATATGCTTCATACTTGCCCTTTTTGTTTTTGAGCGCCTTTTTCATTACATTTTCAAGCACTGTTGCACCAAGCCCAGTTGTATAACTGTTGATAAGCATAAAAAGTGGCTTGTCAGAGAGAACTTTGCAAGCAAGTTCCACAAAATCAGCGAGATTGTCCTCAAGTTTCCAGACTTCACCATTTGCACCCCTGCCATAACTTGGCGGATCCATGATTATTCCATCATAAAAATGTCCCCGCTTGATTTCACGCTCAATGAATTTTCTGCAATCGTCAACGATGTATCTGATTGGACTGTTTTCAAGCCCAGAAAGTCTTGCGTTTTGCTTTGCACGCTCCACCATGTTTTTTGCACTGTCTACATGACATACACTTGCGCCCGCACTTGCACAAGCAACTGTTGCTCCCCCAGTATAAGCAAATAAGTTCAATACGCTAATTGGCCTGTTTGCTTTTTTTATCATCTGAATCATTCGATCCCAGTTGTATGCTTGCTCTGGGAAAAGCCCAGTGTGCTTGAACCCCATGGGTTTGAGTGAAAATGTCAAATTCTTGTATGACACATTCCACTCTGCTGGCATTTTCTTTTTTTCTTCCCATGCGCCACCACCAGTCGAACTCCTGTGATAATGCGCATGTAACCCTTTATGCTTTGCAAGATTAGAATCCGAGTGCCAAATCACTTGTGGATCGGGACGAAGCAAAATAATATCCCCCCACCTTTCAAGTTTTTCGCCGTCACCAGTTGCGATAATCTCATAATCCTTCCAGTCTTTTGTATAGTTCATTTTTTTACCTTCAATATTAATATTTGTCAATTATTGTTTGCATTTCAATGGTATCATTTGCAACAACAACACCAACAGGTTCTTCGTCGTAATTACCATTCTTTGTAATGACAACCACACCGAGTTTTTTGTTTTGTTGAAACAAATATAACATATTGTCAATTGTGATGGTTGCCGGCACAACTTCATAGTGATTTGCAATATCACGAACATTGATGTTCTCTCCTATTGTTCCATCCATGAAAACATCAATATCTTTGCCATCCAAGAAACATTTGCCGATAGCATCAATGATCATTTTTCTGTTGATTACACCAACAAGCGTTTTGTGGTCATACACAGGAACAACAGAATACCCAGACTTGTATAATTCCGCCATCACAAATGAGAGTTTTGTGTCAACAGTGACACAAAAAACTGATCTTGCAGCAATTGAATCAACAACTCTTGGTGGAGTTGTTACAAGCCTTGCAATTGATTCGAGTTTTTCAACTATTTCCTCGTTTGGTTCAGCAATAATGTCTTCATTGACATTGTTGTGAACAATTGCATTTCTGAGCCTTGCATAGTCTATGAGATCCTCTTTGTACTTTCTGATCACAGGACTCACTCCAGCAGTTTGCCTGATCATGTCAGAAAACGACATTGAACGCTTTATGTTGTAAATATCCCTCGCCCCTTGATCAAGTCTGTTGTACGCCTCAATGAAACGCTTTGCATTTGGATTGTTTGCCATAAGATATCATATTCTCCCAATTTTTATATTATCATACTAACACAAAAAACTTGCTCAAGTCAATTATTTTCAAAAATGAAGGACTGAAGGACAAAATATTTTAAATTTTGCATTGCATAAATAGAAACGATGGTGTATAATGACAGAAGTGTTACACTATATGCGGGAAGTTAGCGGTGTCCTGTAACCCGAAATCCGCTATACGCGGGGCTGAAAGACTTGCCTAGGTTTGGTGTATGGAAGGCTGAACATAGTGTGCGGTGATGATCTCAAGGTCCTATGCAATGCTCATTTGTGAACCGTGTCAGAGTTTGACGACAGCAGCACTAAGCAAACTTGGAGCATGTGCCATAGGGTGGCTTTGATGGAGCTTGCTACTATTGTCCCCGCTTCGGTATACCATGTCAACGCAAGCCGTGTAACACTTTTTTTATTTTTAGATTATAAATAATAATTTTTCACAAACAAAAAAGACGTCGCTCAAATGGGCGACGTCTTTTAATTGTC
>JAZRDJ010000061.1:0-3837 GCA_045660245.1 Clostridia bacterium
TAAAAAATAAAAATTTACAATATCTCAATGGAGGATAATAATGGCACGTATTGCTGCTGTGGATTTACCAAATGAAAAACGCGTAGAAATAGGTCTTACTTATATCTACGGTATTGGAAGAGTTACTTCCAACAAAATTCTCGAAGCTACAAATATTGATCCAAACACAAGAGTTAAGGATCTTACTGAGAATGATATCAACAAAATCCGTGAATACATGGATAAAAACGTAACAACTGAAGGTGACCTTCGTCGTGATGTTGCTTTGAATATCAAGGCTCTCATGGAAATCGGAAGTTATCGTGGTGTTAGACATAGAAAAGGACTTCCTGTTCGTGGTCAAAGTACTCGTTCAAATGCAAGAACAAGAAAAGGCCCACGTGGAAGCTCTGTTAAGAAGAAATAAGGAGAGGAAATATGGCAACAGTTAAGAAATCAACTAAGAAACGTAAAATTACCACTAATGTGGACAAAGGTATTGTTCATATTCAATCTTCATTCAATAACACAATTGTAACTGTTACTGATGTAGCAGGTAACACTCTTGCTGCTTGTTCAGCCGGAGCACTTGGTTACAAGGGTAGTAGAAAAAGTACACCTTTTGCTGCTGGTCAAGCTGCTGAAAAAGCGATCAAGATTGCAAAAGATTACGGAATTAAATCAGTCGAAGTTTATGTTAAGGGACCTGGTAACGGAAGAGAGCAAGCAATTCGTTCTCTTGCAACTGCTGACGTAGAAGTAACACTCATCAGAGATGTTTCTCCTATCCCACACAACGGTTGTCGTCCACCAAAACGTAGAAGAGTGTAAGAAAGGAGTATAATATGGCAAAGTATATTGATGCAGATTGCAGATTGTGTAGAAGAGAAGGTGCCAAACTCTTTTTGAAGGGTGAAAGATGCCTTTCAAAGAAGTGTGCTATGGAAAGAAGACCAGTTATTCCTGGAATGCACCCAAACACAAGAAAGAAACCAACTGAGTATTTGACACAGCTCAGAGAAAAACAAAAAGTTAAGAGAGCATACGGTCTCCTTGAAAAACAATTCCATGGATACTATGAAGAGGCTGAAAGAATGAAAGGTAAGACAGGTGAAAACATGCTTAGCCTTCTTGAACGCAGACTTGACAACGTTGTATACAGAATGGGTATGGGAGCATCTCGTGCGGCTTCTCGTCAACTTGTGAACCATGGACACATTTGTGTTAATGGAAAGAGAGTAAACATTCCTTCTTTTGAAGTAAAGGTTGGAGATGTTATTACTGTTAAAGAAAACAAACAAAAGAAAGCACCTTTTGTTGCTGTAAAAGAAACAAGAGTTGTTGCTCCAAAATGGTTAGAGTTCGATCCTTCTAAACTTACAGGAAAGGTTCTCGCTCTCCCACAAAGAGATGATATTGACCTTAATATTGAAGAACACTTGATTATCGAGCTTTACTCTAAATAATAACTTTTAGGAGATTATGTTATGTTAGAAATTGAAAGACCAAGAATTGATTGCCAAGAAGAAGGCAATGGTGGTTATGCAAAATTTGTGCTTGAGCCACTTGAGAGAGGTTTTGGTGTTACTATTGGTAATGCTCTTCGCCGTGTTCTCTTGTCTAGCCTTCCTGGTGCTGCTGTTACAAACATCAAAATTGAGGGTGTTCAACATGAATTTTCAACTCTCAAAGGCGCAAAGGAAGATGTTACTGAAATCGTTCTCAACATGAAAAGTTTGGCTGTAAAAACAATGAGCACAGACAATGCTTTTAAGAAAGTTATCACTCTTAAGGCTAAAGGTCCATGCGTTGTTACCGCTGCTGACATTTCACCTGATGATGAAGTTCGAGTTTTGAATCCTGATTTGTATATTTGTACACTTGAAGATGATGGCGAACTTGACATGGAGATCATGGTTGGACGCGGAAGAGGTTATGTTTCTTCTGACAAAAACAAGGACGTTTCACTTCCTGTTGGATATATTCCAATTGATAGTATTTTCACACCAGTAAGAAGTGCTTCTTATACAGTTGAAAATACTCGTGTAGGTCAAAACACTGACTTTGACAAACTTATTTTGGAAGTTACAACAAATGGTACAGTTTCTGCAAAAGAAGCAATCAGTTTGTCTGCAAAACTTTTGAATGAGCACATTAACTTGTTTGTTGAACTTGTTGATTCAATGACAAACACTTCAATTCTTGTTAGCCGTGAAGAAGATAAAGTTCACAAATTGATGTCTATGAGTATTGAAGACATGGATCTTTCAGTTCGTTCATACAACTGCTTGAAGAGAGCAGGTATCAATACTGTTGAAGATCTTATCAAGAAGAGCGAAGATGATATGCTCAAAGTTAAAAATCTTGGTAGAAAATCTCTTGATGAAGTTATTCATAAATTAGAGAGTTTAGGACTTAGCCTCAAGGCTAGAGAAGAATAAGGAGAAAAAATCATGAGTACAAAGAAACTTGGAAGACCAACAGATCAAAGACTTGCTATGGTTGCAAACCTCGCGACTGATCTTCTTTGGTATGGAAAAATTGAAACTACTCTTGACCGCGCAAAAGAAGCCGCTAAATATGCTGAAAAATGCATCACAGTTGCTATCAAAGGTTATTCTGACGTTTTGACAGAAGAAAAGAAAACTGTTGATGAAAAAGGCAAAGAAAAGACTGTTACAATCAACAAAGATGGTGCAAAGAAACTTAACGCTCGCAGACGTCTTCTTTCAATGCTTGAAGATAGACAAGAACAAAGAGTGAAGGGTGAAAAGAAAGCCGCTTTTGCTGCAAGAACACAAGGTATTAAGAATCCTCTCATTGAAAAAATGTTCGACGAACTTGCTCCAAAGTATGTTCAAAGAGCAGAAGAAAAGGGTAATGCTGGTGGATACACAAGAATCATCAAAACAAACCTTCGTAGAGGCGACAATGCTCAAATGTGTATTGTTGAGTTAGTTTAATTTATTATCATAATACAAAAAAATTCAGGAAATTTGGCCTGAATTTTTTTTGTTTGTTAAATTTTATTTGAACAGCAAGATATATAAAATTTTTGATTTACATTGATATTGAATATTTTATGTGCTAAAATATTTTGTGGAGAAAAACTATGAAAAAGAATGATATTAAAGAACTTGTTGATTTTTTTGTATATGAACTAGGGTATTCTGCAAATGATGCTTTTGAAACAATAACAACCGAACTCAAAGGTATCACCGGTGAGATAACAATTAGACAAAAATTCAACGATCTTTGTGAAATATTTGGTGAACGTGATGCGTTGGAAATTGCTCAAAAGTTGCCACGAATTTTGTCTGTGTCTTCCGATAAGGTACAGGCAAAAATTGATTTTTATTTTAAGCATTATGGAATGACAAAATCCGATATTGTGAAAAAATTAAAGGCACAGCGAATGAGCATTCTTTCAGTTGCCGACACTAGCGTTTTGAGCAGAGAAAAATTTCATGAAACAAGATATGGCATTTCGCACTCCGAGTTTTCAAAATTGATCAAAAGAAGTGATTCTTTGATCGTGACCAGCAAGGAAACGGTCATTGATGTTGAAAACTATGTTCGCAAAGAATTTTGTGTCAAACGAGATAAATTTGCTCAAATGATTAAAAATGATTCAAACATTGTGAAGAATATTGAATCGCTCAAAACAAAACAAGAATGGTATGATGAGCATTTTGGAATATCCAAAGAAGAATTTGGAAAGTCTATTCAAAACGGTTATGCACTCATTGGGAGCAACCCAGAAAGTATTGAAGAAAATTATCAAAAAATTGCAAGTGCAACGGATATGACTCGTGAACAATTTGCAAAGATGATTATTTCAAGCCCTCAAATGGCTAT
>JAZRDJ010000062.1:0-20111 GCA_045660245.1 Clostridia bacterium
CCCCCATTGTCAAACAATTTTTACATATTTTTCAAAAAAATTATCTTTTATTTATTATAAATAATTTAGCACATAAGTACTCATATCTTACATATTATGTAAACAAAAAAACCAAGGCAAAATCACCTTGGTTTTTTATACAATTTTTAATCTATTTTTTATTCATTATTTGTCTTTTTGCATCTTCAAATTCTTCGCTCGTCAAAAGCCCTTGATTCCTGAATGCTGAAAGTTTTTCAATCTTTTCGAGATCTTCGTCTGAGAGATTGACATTTTGCGTTTGTTCTCTATTTTCGTTCACTTCAACAGATTGAGCCTTCACTGTTTCTGCCTGCTCTGCTGTGGTTGAATTATCAACCCTTGGCTCGTTTGAAACCTTGGCGTTTGATCCACTCATGCAAACAGGAATGATCGAAACCAGTCCAATCGGAAAAGCAAAGATTGAAAGAAAAATAGCAGAGGATGTGAGCATACTCTTGATTACTGACAATTCATAATCCGTGAGTTTTGCGATCCTCAAATAGCGATTGCCATAAACAAAGCAATATATAGCCACTGGCAAGAAAATCAATGAAAAACTATAAAAGATTCCTGAAATATAACTGACAACTGCCGAAATATAACACCAACCGGTTGCTTTATTTTTCATTAAAATCCCCCTTATTTTGCAAAAACTAATCTATTTTGCTTTTTTCTTGTTTGATTTTTTTCTTTGCAGACTTTGTGAGGCTGACCTTGTTTTCTCGTCCCACCAAGAGTCTTTGAATATTCCCGCGGTGTGCAAACCATGTAATCAGGAATATTGCATAAAGTATCAAACACACAATCATGCTGTCAGGCTGAGAAAGCATATTCTTGATTCTGATCCCCTCATAAACCGTAAGCGCGGTAACACAAAGGAAACTTGCCACTGACCCATACTCAAAGCAAAGCCATGAAAGCGCAGCAACAACAACGACAATGAGTGCTACAATTGGATCTGCCGCAAAGAACACTCCAAGCATACTTGCAATACCCTTTCCGCCTTTGAATTTGAAAAGTACTGGATAAATGTGTCCAATGATGACTGAAATTCCTGCAATATACAAATACAAAAAGTTATCGCCAAAAATTTTGAATGCCACAAATGCAGGAATGAACCCCTTGAGGCAGTCAAGGATCAAATTCAAAAGTCCGAGTTTGAAGCCAAAGTTTCTCAATATGTTTGTTGAACCTGGATTTCCTGACCCTAGTTTCGTTACATCACTTTTTTGGGTCTTTGCAACAAACCTTGCAACAGAGATATTGCCAAAGAAATATGAGCAAATAACCACTAATACTATATGCCACCAAACCATTAGATATCCTCCTCACTCTTGCATTTCACATTGATTGTGATCGGTGTTCCACTGAAATCCACTGCAGACCTTATGTTGTTCTCAATGTATCTCTTGTATGTATCTGACATAAGCGTTGTATCATTGACAAAAAGTACAAATGATGGTGGAACACTGTCCAATTGTTTGATGAAATTGAGTTTGAGTCTTTTTCCACTCTTTGATGGTGGCGGTGTGAGTGTAATTGCTGACTGAATGATTTCATTCAAAAGTCCGGTTTGAACTTTTCTTTTGCTGTTTTCAAGTGCTTTGTCAATTGCTGTGAAAAGTTTGTCCATTTTTTTGCCTGTGAGTGCAGACAAATACACGGAAATATAATATGGCATAAATGCAAGATCTCTGGCGAGATCTTCTTCAAGTTTCTTTCGAACACTTTCATTTTGCTCGGTGAGATCCCATTTGTTCATTGCAACCACAATCGGCTTTTTTTCGTCAGCGACAAGCGCTGCAATCTTGACATCTTGCTCTGAAAGAGGAACAGTCATGTCCACAACAAGCACAACAATGTCTGCACGCCTGATCGCATCGAGCGTTCTGTATGTACTGTATTTTTCCACACTTTCGTCTTCAATGCTACGTTTGCGTCTCAAGCCCGCTGTGTCAATCAGCGTAAACTTTTGACCATTTCTCTTGAATGGAACATCAATCGCATCTCTTGTTGTGCCAGCAATTGATGAAACAATAACTCTGTCCTCACCAATGATCTTGTTGATAAGACTGCTTTTACCTGCGTTTGGCTTGCCAACAATCGCAATTTTTGTCACATCATCAAGCAAATCTTTGTCCGTGATCTTTTTTGGCAAACTCTCAACAACCTTGTCCAAGAGATCACCAATGCCTTTCGCTTGCTCAGCAGATATTCCGATCGGATCACCAAGTCCCAAGGCGTAAAAGTCATAAAGTGCTGTTTCATCGTAATTATCAAGTTTGTTCACAACAAGCAAAACTTTCTTTTTTGAACGTCTGAGTTTGTCTGCTACTTGATAGTCTGATGGCAAAACACCTTCCTTTCCGTCCACAATATAAAGTATTACGTCTGACATATCAACAGCAATGTCCGCTTGGATCAAGATATGTTTTGAAATCTCATCATCTTTTGTCATGTCAATTCCGCCAGTATCAACCAGTGTGAAATGATTTCCACACCACTCTGCATCAGCAAAAATTCTGTCTCTTGTTACACCTGGCTCATCCTGAACGATTGAAATGCGTCTTCCAACCACACGATTAAAGAATGTTGACTTTCCAACATTTGGACGACCAACTATTGCAACTAATGGTAAATTTGCCATAAAATCTCCTATTTCTCCACGATGTATAATTTATTACATTTTACATTATAACTGACTTTGAAGAAATAATCAACAAATTTTCATATCAAACCACACAATACTTTTGGCTGACCAGATATTGAACCACTTTACTTTTTGGTTTTCCCAAAGATTCCTGCAAATGTTTCACTGAAGAATCTTTTTGTTTTGTATCTTGCTTCTTTGCTTGCAAGACAAACAATCCCGAGAATTGCAAGATAGAACCCAACTGCTCCAAGCACTGCCCAAAGTGTGCCGAGACTTGCACTTGAACTTTCATAAGCAAGGCCTTGAATGATAACGTCACTGCTTGGTAATCCATCATCTCCAACAATGTCAACATCTGCCATGCTTTCCTCGCTCGCTTTCTCTGAGCCATAAAGCACAACATCCAAAACCTTTGCAAGCACAGGAGCAGAATTCATTGCATAATCTTTTTCAATCTTTTCACATCCAAATTCAAACAGCATTGCACGAGGTGTGAGTTGCTGATTGTAATTGCCCTTTCCGATATAAATATCTTTGATGAAGTTTGGGTATGCGCTGTCAGCATAACCTTTGATAGCATAAGCAAAATTTTGATTCTCCTCAAAGTTTGCATTTGCAGAACCAATCACCATTCTGATTTTGGTCATTGGTGTTCCATTCACGTTTGTGATATATTCACTTCTTGGTGTTGAATCGCGGTGTACATCAAACAAACCTTGAGGCTTGTTTTGCAGAAGTGACGACGCTGTCACTTGACTTCTAGTATATGCACCTGAATTGTGCGGAAGATGCAAATTTTCGCTATAAACCACGTTCACACCCAGTTTTTCGAAACTGCTTTTGAGTTTTTTTCCAATATCATGGATTCCACCCTTTCCATAAACACTGTCAGTGCCATCTTTGTCCAAATAACTCTCATCATTGTGTGTATGATAAATTCCAACGAGTTTTTCTGTTTTTGCACTTGCAAAATCTGAGGCTGACGATTTCTTTGGTCGTACTTTATATTTCGGAATCTCAACGTTCTTCTCAAACCGCGCATATCCGATTTTTTTGTTGTCATCAACATCGACAATTTCATAAAGTTTGTTATCTGATGAAATATATTTGTCACCAGTTTCCACTCCCTCACCTTTGGTGAGAACTACTGTTTTTTTGTCTGAATAATCATAAATTGTATAAAACCCGGGCAATTCTGTTTCTTTTGCACTCACAGAACTCTCCACTCGAATACTTTGAGGTGCAAAAAACAACAAAACGCCACAAACAACAAAAATCAACGTTTTTTTCATGACTTTGCCACCACCTTTTTCTCATTTTGTTTTTTGTTTTTTACTTTTATTTCCTTCACCTCAAGTTTCCCATTTCTCTCAGAATCATATGTATGCGTGTCGAAATTGAACTTCTTTGCTTCCTTGTCGGGATTTGCACTTTCAAATGCTCTGCCCAAAAATTCAGCAATTGCAACAGACAAAAGTGTTGCAACAATGAGTGTCCCAAATGCTCCACCAACACCAAGTCCCAAAACCGAATCAATCCCTGAACTTTGATTGATGACAAACTGTATCACTCCAGCAAGCGAGATCCCAAGAACAGCCGAAATGAACGCGTTTCTTCTGCTACGCCCAAGCGTATAAGCAACAATTCCAGCAATCAATCCATAAACAAACATTGGATCCACAATCATTTCTTCTGGGTCAGCGGGTAAGATCCACTCAAACAAAAGACAAAAGCCCGCAACCAGCATTGTACCAAGAATTGCACGGAGCAAATCTCTCGACCAACCACAAGAAAAAAGCATGTAAATACTGATCCCAAGAGGAATCAAAAACCCACCAATTGAAAAACAGAAATTTTTTGTGATATAGATCGGTGGAATAATGATCCCAATCACCACAAGCACAAGCAATAATAGAGCCTGTTTGTCAGTGAGTCTCATTTGGTCGAGAACACGCTCTCCCGCACCAAACATAACAAGTAAAATCAAAGTTGTGAGAATAATTAAACTAATTGACATAAAAAAACCTCCCTACTGCTAGTGTTAGTCAGCAAGGAGTTTTTATTCATGAAAAGTACTAAATTAATTTTTGACTACTTTTGAGTTTTGTTCCGTTCAGATAATACAACTTGCTTGTTTTTTTGAACTCAAACTCAACGCGCTTTGCAATCAGCATTTGCTTTTTTTCACCAAACTTTCTATTTTCAGTGTTTTGTCCATATTTTCCGTCACCAACAAGCGGATGACCAATGTGTGCCATGTGTGCCCTGATTTGATGAGTTTTGCCTGTAACGAGTTCAATCTCAAGCAAAGTTCTGTCACCAAATTCACCCACAACCTTGTACTTTGTGACGATTTTTTCATGACCGGTTTTGGGAATTGTTGAAACATGAGCAATCGCTTTTTCCTTGTCAACTTTGAGATATGCAGTCAATGTCTCACTGCCCGTCATATCTCCCACAACCATCGCCTCATAATACTTTTTGATTTCATGGTTCTTGAACGCTGAAAGCAATTCTTTTTCAGCAATTTCATTCTTGGCAAAGATCACAAGCCCTCGTGTGTTTCGATCAATTCTGTGAACAGCCTTTGCTTTTTGATCTCTCTCCTTCAAATAGTCATTCACCAAATTCTCGAGATTGTTTTTGTCTGACACCGACACAACTTCAATCCCGGCCGGCTTGTCCGCAACCAAAATATTGTTGTCATCAAAAACAATTTTGAGTGCCGATACATTCATGGTGCTATCAAGCATTGAGTCTGGCGCAAACACCTGAATGTTATCCCCTCCTTCAATCAAAATATCCACGGATACTCTTTTGCCATTGACTTTAATATCTTTCTTTCTGAGCAATTTTTGAAGATTGCTATAACTCAACTTCTTTTCGTGATCGAGCACCACTTTGCTCAATCTTTTTGGTTCTCCCACATAATCTATTGCAAACATTGCATTCCTCACATTTGTTTTTCTTGTTATAAAATTTTATCATAAAATAACGAAAAATTGCAAGCAATAAAAGAATTGTTGTGAAAAGAAGAACATTGCTTCCTAAAACAAGTCTGTATGCCACAAAAGACATCACGTATGCAACAGCAAACATGAATCCCACACTTTTGAACATAAACCTCCACCCAAACTCTTTTTTGATTGTGACGATCGCCGATTCACAAGGTGGATAAAAAAGCGTAAACACAACAAAACTCACGGCTGACGCAACTGAAAAATGAATAGGACTTGCAGGAAGCATGATACTCTCCGCGACCAAAAGACCAGTCATGTCAACTTGATTGATGATACCAATTGTTGAAACAACCATCTCTTTCCCAACAAGCCCTGTCAAGAGCGCAACAACAACAAAAGGTGATGAAAATCCAATGGGTTTGAATATAGGATACAAAATACCAGCAATTGCAGACAAAATACTATTCCCTGAAACCGCATCTTCACCCAAATAATCAAAAGAGGTTGAAAACGAGAGCAAAAACCAAATTACAATGCTCGACAAAAGTATCACTGTCCCAATCCGAATCAAAAAGTTCTTCACATGATGCATGGTGTCCTTGATTGTCTTTGTGAGACTTGGAATGCGAAATTTTGGCAGTTCCATCAAAAAATAATCTTCTTTTTTATTCTTGTCAATCTTGGCGAGAATTGCAGAAACCCCAATGCCAACAAGAATGCTCAAAAGATATATCACAAAAACTGAAAGCACTTTGTACTTTGAGAAAAAAGACGAAATAATAACCAAAAAAATCGGAAGTTTTGCCGAGCAACTCATGAATGGCAAAACAAAGGCCGTGCGTTTTTTGAGTTTGTCATTGTCCAAATTTCTCGTGGTCATCATTGCGGTTGTTGTGCAACCAAACCCCATCAAAAGTGAAAACAAAGATCTTCCGGTGAGCCCAATTTTTTTGAGTGAGCCATCAAGTGCATATGCAACTCTCGGCAAATATCCAATGTCTTCCAAAACTCCAAGACACAGAAACAAAAGTCCAACTTGTGGCACAAACTCAAGTACTGAAGAAATCCCACCAAAAATAGCACTTGACAAGAATCCAAAGAACACTCCTTGCCCCCATGTTTCATTCACAAAAGTCAGTACTTTTTTAGATATTATGTCAGACATAAGTCCTATTTTTCCTGACAAAAACGTTCCAAGCGGTCCAAATGTCAAAAAGAAAACAAACCCCATCACCAGCATGAAAATCGGAAAAAATAGAAATCTGTTTGTGACGATTTTGTCGAGTTTTGAAAGCCCCAATTTTACATTTTCTGCTGTCACTACTCTCTTCATTATGTCTTTGATCAGTCGATAAGCATCTTGAATATTTTCAAAATTTTTCCCTTGCAACAAACCCGATTTCATAATGGGATTTTCACCAAGTTTCAAAATGGTTTCCATGATGCTTTGTGCGCTCTTTTTCTTTCTTGCATCAATCGGTAGCACAACAGTTCCAAGTTCTCTTGAGAGTTTGTCGTAATCAATATTTTTGCGCTCATTTGACATATTGACAACAACAATTGGACGTATTCCCATTTTTTCAAGTTCCAAAGTCAAAAGCAAGTTTCTCTCCAAATGGTTTGCGTCACAAATATTCACGACCACAGAACTTTGATGTCTTTCAAGGCATTGTTTTGCAATCTCCTCTTCTTCAGAATATGTCTCAAGTGAATATAGCCCTGGCAAATCAACCAATTCAAATTCACGGCCAGAAAACTTGAACTTTTTTGACTTTTCCCCCACTGTCACTCCATGCCAGTTCCCCACGTGTTCATTTGATTTTGTGAGGGTATTAAATAATGTTGTTTTCCCTGTATTTGGATTTCCAATGAGCAAAATCTTATTCATACTTTTCTACCCTTATTTTGTCAAGCAATTTGTTGTCCATACAAATCCTTGTACCCATAATTTGAACAATGGCACATTTTGAAAAGTTTGACCTTCCAATCACTTGAACCTCTGAATATCTCACAAACCCGAGTTCCATGAGCCTACTTCTAATTGTTTCTTCAAGATTATCATCAATTCCTGTGATTTTGTATACTTTTTCCAACTCTGCTTTGAGCAAACTTAATTGATTTTCCATATTATAGTTTATTCATTTTCTCACAAAAAAAGACTACAACAACTGTTGTAGCCTTTAAACTTTTATTTCGTTTTACTTTTTGTCTGTTTTGTCTTTGATCAAATCTTCAAACTCATTGATAAATTCAAAGAATGCAGTAATGTCCTTGAATTTTTTGTACACCGCTGCAAACCTAATATAACTTACCTCATCAAGTTTTTTGAGCCCTTCCATAACCATCTCACCAATTTGTCTTGTTGAAACCTCATCTTCAAGTGAGTTGTAGATTGTTTTTTCAATATTTGCGACAAGCAAGTCAATATCATGCATAGAAACAGGTCTCTTTTCAGACGCCTTCATGATCCCCGCTTTGATCTTGTTTGCATTGAAAGCCTCTCTCTCTCCTGTGCTCTTTACCACGAAAATGGGAGTAATTTCGATGGTTTCATAAGTTGTGAACCTCTTTCCACATTCCAAACATTCACGGCGTCTTCTGATTGCATTTGTTTCTTCTGCTGATCTTGAATCGACGACCTTACTTTCTTCATTTCCACAAAAAATACATTTCATGTCTAATACTCTCCCAAACACGTGCAAAACACATTCGCACACTATATCTTGTATAGTATATCACACAAAATAACTATATGCAATAAAAACGTTTAATCTTATTTCTCTTTCTCTCGAACTTTTTTGTATCTTGCATAAACAACCCCCTCGCTCGTTTTGTTCGAAGCACAAGAATTCATTTCAGGCGCAATCTTCACAAGCAAAACATCTTCACCAATTTTTTTCACATTATCAATCGGAATGAAGATTATTTCTGCTTTCTTGAAAATTCTCTTTGTTCCTGGGACAGAAATTCCGAGGACTTTTCCCGTTCCTTTGTCAAAAGTAATGTCCGACGCAAACCCCAGTTTTTTCCCGTCATAAATATTGATTATTTCTTTGCTCTTTATGTTCTCAAAAGTTATTTCCATGCTCTATTTTATTCTTCTATCCAAACTTTTATTACAACAAAAAACTTTTTTTGTATAAAAATGTAAATCTATGCAAACCATAACCCATAAAAGGAGGTACAAAATTGGCAAACAAAGTTTGTATTTGTGGAATTGACACATCATCACTTCCAAAATCGACAAACAAAGAGTTGATGAAAGTTATGGAAGAAATCAAACAAGGTAAAGACGGTGCAAGAGAAAAATTTATCATGCTCAACATGAGACTTGTTCTCTCAATTGTACAAAGGTTTACGGTCAAAGAATCTGCATCTGACGACATTTTTCAAGTCGGAATGGTTGGACTCTTGAAAGCCATCGACAATTTTGACACAAGTATCGGTGTCCGATTTTCAACTTATGCCGTACCAATGATTATTGGTGAGATAAAGAGATTCCTTAGGGATAGCAGTTCTCTCAAAGTTACACGAAGTCTTCGAGATGTTGCGTACAAGGCTCTTCAAGTACGAGAATCTCTCATGAAAACTGAAAATGATGAACCAACAATTGACAAAATCGCACTTGGTCTAGACATGCCTGTAAAAGACGTTGCATGTGCTCTTGACGCAATTTCTGAGCCCGTTTCACTCTTTGACACGGTTTACAACGATGACAACGACTCATTCCTCGTCATGGATCAAATCAAAGATTCTTCAACCGAAGATTCTTGGATCGAAAACACACTTTTGCACCAAGCAATTAATGACCTTGACGAGCGTGAGCAACAAATTCTGTACTTGAGATATTATATCGGTAAAACCCAAATGGAAATTTCAGACGAAATCGGTATCTCTCAAGCCCAAGTTTCAAGACTTGAAAAAAATGCAATTAAATCCATTAAACATTACGTTTAACAAAACCCCCGAGAAAATTGTTCTCGGGTTTTTTTATGCAAGTTTACTGATTTCCTTTTTGAGTTTGCTCATAATTTTCTTTTCCAGACGACTGATATAACTTTGTGAAATCTCCAGTTCATCCGCAACCTCTTTTTGAGTCATTTCTTTTTTACTCGAAAGCCCATACCTCATGTCCATGATTTGCTGTTCCCTTTCTGGAAGTTCTGCAAGAGCAACTCTCAGCATTGATTTTTCATCATCAATGTCAACACCTTTTGAAACAATATCGTTTTCAGTCCCCAAAATATCCGCAATTGATAGTTCATTCCCCTCACTATCTGACGAAAGTGGTTCATCGAGCGACACTTCTTTTTTTTCTTTGCCCGTCTTTCTCATATACATCAAAATCTCATTTTCAATGCATCGTGAAGCATATGTTGCCATCTTTATGTTCTTATCACTTTTGAATGACGAAACCGCCTTAATGAGCCCAATTGTTCCAACTGAAATCAAATCCTCCATGTTTAATTTTGTGTTTTCAAACTTTCCTGCTGTGAAAACCACAAGCCTCAAATTTCTCTCAATGAGTTCTTGCCGTGCCTTTTGAGATTCTTCCCCCTCAGAGGAGAGTTTTTCAACCAGTGCATTTTCTTCTTCAGGAGTCAACTTTTCAGGCAAAATATCGGTACCATTGCAAATATAAAAAATATCATTGTTTTCCCCAAAAACTTTTTTTATTCTCAAGAATAATTTTTTGATCAAATCAAACATCACTTTTTATCTCCTTCATGACAATAATGATGGATGCAATAACAAATCAAAATTTATTGCATCATTAAATTTTTTGAATGTCACTCCAACACTCACATTTTCAAAAATCCTTATCCCCAAACTTCCACTCAAAACCAGTTTGTCAGCCACAAACACAACCATTTTTTTCGTCACTCCCTCAACCGTACTATAAGTGACATAATGAATATTTTTGAAAATAGTGTTCTTTTCACCAAACACCAAACTTGCAATATCATCTTTCCCAAAAACCTTTTCAAGTGCAAATGCTGAAAGCACAATAATTGGTGCGCCTGTTTTTTTGTCATAGAGCCGGTTTCCGCTGTCAACATAGGCATTCAAAGCCAATTTCTTGCCACAAATCTCGATTTCTGCGTGTTGCATGAAAGGCATCATATCTTTTCTTCTATAAATATACTTTGTGAGCCTGAAAATTATGAATGCATAAACAAATACAATCATGATAATTATCGAAACAGGAATTATTGTATCATACTCACCAATTGTGAAATGTTCTGGGTTTCCACCCAACAGTTTGATCATTACCATGCAAGCGCCACCCATCAAAAAGGTGTATAGAACAAGCAATCCAAAAGCAAACAGCAACTGTTTGAACGTTTTGAAATGAAAAGCAATCATGATCATGATGACTCCCACCGCAATTCGATACAATACAAGCAATACTGCTGGGATCTTTATGAGTGGAAACAAACACACCATTGTCGTTCCAAACAAAGACGCCAAAAATACTCTGAAAAACATATATCTCATTCCAAACGTTTTCAAAGTGCAAAGCAACAGCAATATGTTGATTATTAAATTGTCAATAATGACATATTCGATATAAACTTCCATAACTGCATTATAAAAAAATCATTACTTTTCCAACATGAGATTCATGAGCAAAAAAAGATAAATTTATCAAATAACAAAAAAAATTGCCAAAATCAAATTTTGACAATTTTTCCATTTTAATTCAAATCAAAGAATTTTATTTATGTAAATTTCTTCTGAGGAATGGTGGAATATCTCTGTCGTCCACCTCAAGTCTTGATGAAGAATAACCCGAACTTGGAACTGACGCTGGTCTTTGTTGAACAGGCGGTTCTTCAACCCTTGGTTGAGGCTTTGGCTCAGAGTAAGTTTCAAAAAGTTTCAAGTTTTCGTCTACAACTGGCTTTGGCGCAACACTAAGCGAATCACCAAACAACTTTATTCCATCGTTTTTCTTTTGTTCTGGCTCTGGCTTTGCGATTGATTTGCCGGTGATGAATTCAGCAAACTTGTTTCGATCAAAATCTGCAGTTGTTTGAGGAGTTGGAATTGCACCTGCTGGAGTTTCTTCCTTGTCCAAATGCTCAAATTCAGAGTTTGTGAAACCTGTCGCGATCACTGTGACAACGATACGATCATTGTAATTCTCGTCAATTGTTGCACCAAAGATTGTGTTTGCACTCGGATCAATGACTTCTTTCACGAGTTTTACAGATTCGTCAATTTCACCCATGGTGAGATCAAATCCACCAGTAACATTGATAATAACAGCCTTTGCACCTTCAATAGTTGTCTCAAGGAGCGGACTTGCAACGGCTTGACGAACAGCATCAAGTGCTCTGTTTTCACCCTTTCCTTCACCAATGCCCATGTGTGCAAGACCTCTGTTTCTCATGACAGTTCTCACATCAGCAAAGTCAAGGTTAATGAGTGATGGCGTTGCAATCAAGTCAGAAATTCCTTGGATACCTTGACGAAGCACGTCATCAGCGTATCTGAATGCTTCAACAACTGGCGCTTTTGGAACAATTTGAAGAAGTCTGTCATTTGGAATAACCATGAGTGTGTCAACGCACTTGCTCAGATTCTTAATACCAAGTTCAGCGTTTTGCATTCTTGTTCTGCCCTCAAAACTGAAAGGCTTCGTAACAACCGCAATTGTGAGTATACCCATTTCTTTTGCAATCGAAGCAATTACTGGTGCTGCACCAGTACCTGTTCCACCGCCCATACCAGCAGTAATAAACACCAAATCTGTGTCTTTGAGTTTTTCTGCAATTTCGGCACGGCTTTCTTCAGCGGCTTTTCTGCCCACTTCAGGATCAGCACCTGCGCCAAGTCCACGAGTGAGTTTTTCACCAATTTGAATTTGTTGAGTTGCATTGCTCATCATTAATGCTTGTTTGTCAGTATTCACTGCAACAAACTTTGCACTCTTGATATTTGCGGCAATCATGCGATTTACGGCGTTGTTACCACCACCACCAACACCAATTACCAAAATTTTGCAGATCGGACTAATGTTGTTAAAATCCATAAGTATAACTCCTTTATTTCTATCTAACCATGAGCGAATTTTCGCCATATGCAAGGTTTAATGCTAAATCCAAAACACCAATTTCTGTTGAGTAATCAGGTCTGTTTGTATGAGGAAGTGTTGGAGAAACAAGTTCAACTTTTCTACCAAGTTTCTTCGAAAGAACTTCTCTTGCGCCCTTCGTAAAGTTGAGTCCACCACCTGTCAAATAAACCGGAATGTATTCAGGAAAATCAAATTCACATCTTTGAAGACACTTTTCAATATATTCTCCAATCATCGCAATTCTGTCCTCAGCGATACCATTTGCGGTCTGCGCAGAAATTGGATTGATATAATCATTCACTTGAACCTCATAGGTATCCGTTGGCTTTGGATTCCATGAAAGATCGATTTTCCTCTTCAAACTTTCTGCCGCACTAAATGACAATTTCAAACATTGACTGAGGTCTGCTGTTACATACCCACCACCAAGCGAAAAACTGTTCAAGAACAAAAGTCCATCACCACGCCCAAGCATCACAGAAGTTGTTATGTAGCCACAATCGACAAGCAACACGTACCTATCTCTTACTGGTGGATCAAACAAATACAAAACTTCAGCAAGACACGAAGATACAAAATAAATCTTTCTAATCCCAATATCTTCAATTGTATCAGCAAGAAAATCCAAAAAGTTGTTTTCAGCAAGTGTATATGACACAAGTCCACGGAGACTAGTTGAAGCAAGTCCAACTGGATCAATGAGCCTGCTTGTTCCATCAAGAGTGAAATAAATCGCCGCTTGATTGATTACACTATGTGTTGGGTGTTTTCTGTATTCATTGCCAACATAAAAAAGTTGATCAACATCTGTGGAATTGATTTTCTTCCTTTTGTTGAAGTTGATACTGACTTCTTTGGTGACAACACTTGAAAACTCACCAGGCACACCAACAAAAATTTCAGATATCTTAACTCCAGAAGACGTTTCTGCATTTGAAATCGAAAGACCGATTGCAAACTTGAGTTGTTCAGGTTCCAAAAACGCGCCATCAGCAAAACCCGCATAATCCGCTGTTCCCTTACCCTTGATTCTGAATGTTCCGTTCACGCCTCTTTCACCAACCAGCGTAGTAATAGAACTCGAACCAATGTCCAGAATTGCAATATCTCTTTTTGCCATCACATACCCCTTTTCAAAGATTTCAATCAAAGCATACCCAGATTTATAAATTCTTTTTCACCAGAAATCATAATTATCGATACTTTTACTTATTTCCTAGTATAATTACAAATTTTATTCATGTCAAACAAGTTTTAGTAATATTTATTATTAATTATAAAAAAATAAAAGCAATGCGTTGATTTTTGCATTGCTTTTTGATTTTTAATTATTTTTATTAGTCAAAATCTGTGAATTCCTCACCATCGTAGAACACTGTCACTCTTTCATTTGTGACAGGCACAAAATTTGAACCAATCCTGAATTCAAGACCAGATTTGATCAAGTAGTTGAGGTCATCGGTCTCAAACTTTGTAACATACAAGTAGTACGCAGCATAAATTTTGTACTTCATGTTTTCAAATCCATTCACCACAATTTTCGCACCGAGTTCATCTCTGTCGTCGAGTGTCACAACACATTTTTTGTTCGTTAAATCAATTGTTATGTCAGACATAACACTAGGTGGCGTCTTGTCTTTCCCGTAGATTCCATCGAGTATACCTCTGATGCAATCGGTTGATTCTGTATAGGCAAAATCCCCTGCACTCACGTTTTCAATGCCCGCACCATTCACAAATGGCAGATCCTTGTACAAGTCTTGCAACAAATCTGAACTTGAAGTCACAACGTCCAAAACTTTCATTTCGGCATCAACAACATACCACTTGCTCACACTAACTTTATCACAGATAATCGCTTCTGGAATTCTGCCAGAAACATAAATTGTGAGTTTGTTTGGAAAACTGCGAACCATTTTTTCAACTTTCAAAAAAGGATTTGCTTTTTCAATATTTTGAATGTTTTTGTCATAAGACGAAAACAACATGTTTGATCCATAATTGAAATCAGCACTCTTGATTATATCATCATGAGAACCATGTACTTTTTGTTCGACAATTGAAGAGTTTGTGAGAACTTCAACTTTGACATCTTTGAGTCTAAACAACGCAGAAAATACACCAATCAAAATGATCAGCACAGCAGCAATACAACTGATAATGATAATTCTTCTCTTTTTCATGTTTAAATTCTTTTGATGTCCGCTCCAAGCATATTTAATTTTTCTTCAAATTTTTCATATCCACGGTCAACATATTTCACATTTGACACGATTGTTTTCCCACGAGCGACGAGCCCTGCAAGGACAAGTGCAGCACCTCCACGAAGATCGTGTGCTACAACTTCTGCGCCATGGAGAAATCTTTTCCCAACAAGAAACGCCATTCGACCTTTAATCCAAACATTTGCCCCCATCTTTGCAAGTTCAGGGATATGCTTGAATCTTGTTTCAAACAAATTCTCAGTCACAATACTTGTTCCGTTTGAGATTGTCTGCAATGCAACCATTTGAGCCTGCAAATCAGTTGGAAATCCAGGATACGGTTGAGTTTCAATATTCTGACACGAAATCGGTCTCTTGTTGCACTCTATATATATATTACCACTTTTTGTTTCAACTTTGCAACCAGAATCATAAAGTTTTGTAATTAAAGAGTAAACATGTTCACTATTGCAGTTTGTGAGCAAAACTTTTCCCTTTGTCATTGCTGTTCCAATCATAAACGTTCCCGCCACAATCCTGTCTGGCATCGGCCTGTATTCAGTTCCATGCAACTTTTTCACTCCGACAATTTCAATTGTGCTTGTGCCAGCCCCACAGACTTTCCCACCCATTGAATTGATGAAATTCGCGAGATCAACAATCTCTGGCTCACGCGCAGCATTGTGAATTTTTGTGACACCTCTTGCAAACACACTTGCCATCATCAAATTTTCAGTCGCACCAACTGATGGAAAATCAAGGTGCACAATTCCACTCTTGATGCAACCCCCATCACAATCAATGTAACCATAATTCTCACTCACTTTCACACCAAGATTTTTGAGACCTGAAAGATGCAGATCAATCGGTCTTGATCCAATGTCACAACCGCCCGGATAGGCAACTCTTGCAGTCTTGTATTTGGCAAGCAAAGGTCCAAGCATAAAAATCGATGATCGGATCTCACTTGCCAGTTCCTTTGGTATTTCAAAAAAACAAAGTCCGCTGTTATCAATAGTCACATTGTTTCCTTCAAGGTCAATTTTCCCACCCATTTGCTTCAAAATGTCGAGCATTTTGAGGACATCACTTATCATTGGCAAATTCTTTATTGTTACAGACTGATCACATAGTATTGTCGCAGCAATTATCGGAAGTGTCGCATTTTTTGAAGTATCAACTTCCATTGTTCCAACAAGTCTTGTTCCACCTGTTATTTCAAATGAATTCATAATGTTTTCTCCGCTTTAAAAAAATTTTGTCACATGATATTATATGAATTCTTTAAAATATATGATAAAAAAAGCAAGCGCGAAACACCATTGCAACACTTGCTTTGTTTTATTCAAAAAGGTTTCATTTGTTGAAGCATGATGAGAGTAACACCTTTTTGTTTGTTATATTTTTTTGTTTTGCTCTTTCTTGATTACCCTCAAAATGCCTTTGAGTACCTTTTCTCTGTTTTCAAAAGTGTTATAGTACAAAAATCCATACTTTTCGCACTGATCCTTGATGTTCCTGCTCTCTTGAATGAGATTTTTGCAAAATCTCAGCATCCACTCGTCGTCTTTTTTGTGCGTCCAGTCATTTTCTGTGTCGCATTCTCTGATTTTTTGCAACAGAATTTCAGGACTTTCTGCTTCTACCCCAAGAAAGATCACGATATATCTATCTTTCTTTTCATACCTCGAGATATTCTCTGGTAAAAATTGAGATCCTGGGAAAACCGTTACGTTTCCACCATACTTCAAATCCCTGCAAAAACCATTCAATACTTCAAACAAAAATGGCTCATATCTTTCTCTTGCGAGTTTTGCATCTCTGTGAGTGATCCCAAATTCTGGATATACCTTGTCAAAGGCGTTGACAATTGTATCACTTTCACACTTTGAATACTTGAATTTTTCTCTAACCATGTTCGCAAGTGTCGTTTTGCCCGCCCTCACGGTTCCACCAATCAAAATATTTTTCATAAAATCTCCTTTATCTTTTCTGCAATCATCATCATTGTTTCATCTTTTTCAAAACAATGTGGTTCGTCCACAAAAGTTATTGTTGATTCATTAATTTCTGCAAATCGCAAAGTATCATCAAGCGGAATTAATGTATCTCTTTCACCAACAATGATGTCAATTATGTAATGCTTTCCATTGATATTGCTGTACACATTTGTTTCATACAAATCATCAACAAATTCCTTTGTCATGAATTTCCCAAGACTAGACTTCATTTTGACAAGTTCACCAGGAACAAGTTCTTCACGTTTGAAACCTTTGAGATCCTCAAGCGTTGGCACAATATCAAAAGCAGGATTTGCAAAAATAATTTTTCTGATATCCGTCCTGTATTTCATAAGATAAGCCCAAACTCGGTATCCGCCATAACTCACAGCATAGAGAATGATTGGTTTTCCTGGATTATTCTCTTTGAGATAACTCACAACATCGTCGATTTCTTTCAAAATGATGTCAAGTCTCATATCATGTGATGCGACCCCACTTTTTCCATGCCCAGCAGAATCAAAAGAACAAACCAAAAAACGTTCGAGATTCCTTTTCAAAAACCCAAAGCCGTCGCCCCATCTGTCACCATTGAATCCATGAAAACAAAGAACAATTGCATCAAAGTTTTCTGCCCCGTTTGAAATGATTTCAATGTTGTGATCACCAGATTTGATTATCTCACTTTTCTTCATTACACACCTCCATTTCAATTTTTATAATGTTTTTTCAAAATATTCATTACCATTGGTTGCTCTTGTGTGATCTGTTTCATAGCCACGAGCAACATAAAAGTGCTTGACATATTCGCGTTCACCACTGGTCAGATACACTCCTTTTGCACCAAGTTTTTGAAGCCTCTCTTCTGCTGATGCCAAAAGCGCAGATCCAATTCCTCTTTTTTGCGAATGTTCGCAAACAAAAAATTCACGAATAAACCCCATTCCCGGCCTTTCATTCCAGTCACTTTTTTCCGAATCTATTTGATAAATTATGAATCCTTTCAATCTGTCATTATGTTTTGCAACATCAATATGAACAATCTCATTTTCGTATTGCCACAAAATGACACCATGTACAAGCACTCTTTTGAGAGTTTCCTTGCTCTTGTTTGATTCACAGTAATTGATAAAGTAATCAGCAAACATGTCAGAAAACTCATCGAAGTCGATTTTCTTCAAACTTTCAATATTTGTCATAAAAAACAAAACCTCTTTTTTCTCATTATACCCCAAACAAAAAAGAAAACAAAGGAAAAACCTTTGCTTTCTTTGATTTTAGTTCAAACCTAATGACTTTTTTGCTCTTTGCAGTGTGTCGTTTGCAATTCTTTCGGCTTTTTTTGAACCTTTCTTCAAAATTTCATCCAACACACCTTCATCGTTGAATTTATCATACCTTTCTTGTATATCTCTCAGCAATTTACCAACCACATCTGCAACTTCTCTTTTGAATTCACCATACCCTTTCCCACAAAACCTGTGTTCAATGCTTTCTATACTTTCACCAGTGATTTTGCTCATAATACTGATTAAATTTGAAATTCCTGGCTGATTTTCCTCATCAAAGTGTACATTATTCAAAGAATCAGTTTTCGCTGACATAATCTTCTTTTTTGCAATTTCTATATCATCCATCAAAAATATTGTGCCCTTGTTATTTCCATCATCAGACTTGTTCATTTTTTCAAGCGGGTTTTGCAAATTGAGTATTTTGTTCCCAATTGGTGCAATATACACATCTGGCATAACAAAAGTTTCTCCATAACGCTTGTTAAATTTTCCCGCAAGATCACGAGTTAATTCCACGTGTTGTTGTTGATCCTTGCCAACTGGAACTATCGATGTGTTATAGAGCAAAATATCTGCGACCATTAATGTTGGATATACAAAAAGGCCAGTATCCACTCCTTCTTTTTTATTTTTGTCTGATTTACTCTTGAACTGTGTCATGCGAGAAAGTTCCCCCATTTTCGTTTGAAAAGTCATGATAAACCCAAGTACACCGTGCTCACACACATCACTTTGTTTGAATATTACTGTCTTTTGAGGATCAACACCACAAGCCAAATACATAGCAATAGAACTCTGCACTGATTTCTTTAATTTTAGCGGATCAATGTAACTAGTTATTGCATGCAAATCAGCAAGAAAAATAAAACTTTCATATTGATCTTGCTTTTCCACAAAATTCTTGATAGCCCCCAAATAGTTGCCAAGCGTCAAATTTCCACTTGGTCTTACACCTGTGAGCATTACTTTTCTGTTTTTCATAAACTCACCTCACCCGATAACACAAAATCAATATCTTTGTCTCCCCTTCCTGACAAATTGATCACGACGATCTTGTCTTTTGAGAGAGTGTGTGCAAGTTTGATGCCATATGCCACAGCATGTGAACTCTCAAGTGCAGGAATGATCGCCTCAGTCCTTGTGAGCGTGAAAAACGCATCAAGAGCCTCTTTGTCGTCAATTGCTACATACTCAACTCTCCCAATCTCATTCAAATACGCATGCTGTGGTCCAACAGATGGATAGTCAAGCCCGCTTGCAATGGAATATGCATCAGAAACCTCTCCTGTTATTTTTTTGAGAACTTTTGTTTTGAACCCTTGATATATATCTTCTTCTCCAAACTTTATTGTTGCTGAATTGTCACCAACTGCAGAACCTCTGCCAAGTGCTTCAACCCCAACGAGATTAACACGCTTCTCTTTCAAAAATGCACTGAAAATTCCAATCGCATTTGATCCACCACCAACACAAGCAACTACATGGTCTGGGAGTCTTTGCTCGCTTTTTCTTATTTGCTTTTTGGTTTCTTTCCCAATTATGTTTTGAAAATCTCTGATGATTGCTGGGAATGGGTGTGGCCCAACAACCGAACCAATGCAGTATATTGAATTATCAAAGTTTTTTTGATAAGCACAGAGAGCACTGTCCACTGCATCTTTGAGAGTCCCATCACCATCAACAACTTCCACAATATTTGCCCCGAGCAATTTCATTTTTTGAACGTTTGTTTGTTGCTTTTTGATGTCAACAATTCCCATGTGAACCTCACACTCAAGCCCGAGTAGTGCACACACAGTTGCAATAGCGAGCCCATGCTGTCCTGCTCCTGTTTCGGCAATTATTTTGGTTTTCCCCAAATACTTCGCGAGAAGCGCCTCGCCAATGCAATGAAGTC
>JAZRDJ010000063.1:0-11712 GCA_045660245.1 Clostridia bacterium
CCGATGAACTACGCCCCTATTGATCGCTAACATGATCAATTATATCATGACAGCGAGTATTAGTCAATTATACAATCAATAATTTTTGACAAAATATTTGAAAATTAATCATCATGATCATTGCAATGACAATCATGTCCGCACTCGTGCTCACAGCACTCACATTCATCATCATCGTCAACAAGTCCCGCCATTTGATAGAACGAATCAAGATCACTCCCCTCGCCTTGCAAAATCTTGTCAATGCCAATTTTTACAAAACCTTTCTCGTCAGTGTTGTATTCGTCAAGACACTTTCCACAGTTGTCACACCTTTTCTTTGGATCCAAATCACACATATCACATTCGCCACAATTGTTGCAAACTTTGGCATCTTCCAAAACACACATTTTCATATAGATTATCTCCTACTTATGTAAGTATTATATACCTTTTATTTTTATTTTTCAAGCAAAAAGATAAATGTTGAGAGTTTCAAACATTTGTTTGACAAATTTAAAATTTGTGATATCATATTGCTATGAGCAAAAATAACAACAATCCAGAAAAATTATTAAATTATATTATTTCATACAAAAACACAAATGGATTCACTCCATCAATCCGAGAAATGTGTGAAGCCTTGAACTTGTCTTCAACGGCAACAATTTTTTATTACTTAAATATTCTTGAAAACACCGGAAAAATCCGCAAAACCAACCTCAAGAGCCGTGCAATAGAGATTATTGGCGAAAATGTAGATTTGCATTCAAACAAAATCCCACTTGTTGGTGTTGTGACTGCCGGAAAACCGATTCTTGCTGTTGAAAATATTGAGAGTTATATTGACTTGCCAAAAGATTACTTCGCACATGACGGATCAAAAATGTTTGCACTCAAGGTCAAAGGAGACAGTATGATTGGAGCCGGAATCTTTGATGGCGACGAACTTGTTGTGAAACAGCAAAACACTGCCGAAAATGGTCAAATAGTAGTTGCACTCATTGACGACAGTGCAACAGTAAAAAGATTTTTCAAGCAAGATGATCACATCAAACTTGTGGCAGAAAATCAGGCATATGCCCCGATTGTCACAAAAGACGCAGTCGTACTTGGCATTGTTTGCGGACTCCTCCGCAAGTTTTGATTTCAAAGCAAAAAAACACAGTGAAATAAATCACTGTGTTTTTTGTTTTTTACATAACATTAAATTCTTTCAACACTTGCAAAATTTTGTCAGCGGCTTCATCCATCAAGTCTTCTGTGTGCGTTGCAGTATAACTTGTTCTGATCAAGCATTCTCCAACTGGAGTTGCTGGTGGAAGTACTGGATTGACATAAACACCTTCTTCAAAAAGTCTTTTGCAAACCATGAGAGTAATTTCTGGCTCGTATGTGTAAATTGCAATAATTGGCACTTCACTATCTCTGAATTTAATTCCACGTTTTTTAAGTGCTTCTCTCATGTAGTTTGAAATGTGATGGAGATTTTTTCTTCTTTCTGGTTCAGTCTTGATGATCTCAAGAGCCTTTGAAGCAGCAGCCACACAACCAGGTGTGATTGACGCTGAAAAAATGAATGGGCGTGAATTATGTCTGATATACTCAGCAACTTCGTGCGAGCAAGCACAAAGACCACCAAGTGAAGCGAGTGATTTCGAGAATGTTCCGAAAATAATATCAACCTCGTCTTCAAGTCCAAAGTGCTCTCCTGTTCCTCTTCCGTTTTCACCCAAGATACCGAGAGCATGGGCATCATCAACCATGAGTCTTGCACCATACTTTTTCTTGAGTTCAACAAGTTTTGGAAGGTTGCAAATATCTCCAGACATTGAGAACACTCCATCGGTCACGATCAAAATTCCGCGATCTTCAGGAACGTTTTTGAGTTTGTTTTCAAGATCTTCCATATCATTGTGATTATATCTCACCATATCGCCATATGAAAGTCTGATCGCATCATAAATTGATGCGTGATTTTCTTTGTCACAAAGCACCACATCATGGCGTCCAACAATTGCTGAAATAATTCCAAGATTTGTTTGAAATCCCGTACTCATGATGATGCAGTCTTCTTTGTGCAAAAATTCTGCAAGATCTTTTTCAAGTTTCAAATGTCCAACAGTTGTTCCATTCAAAAATCTTGATCCAGAACAACCTGTTCCAAACTCGTTTGTTGCGTCAACAGCAGCCTTGATTACTTCAGGGTGACCTGTGAGCCCCAAATAATTGTTTGAGCCGATCATAATTTCACGTTTGCCTTCCATTTCAACAACAATATCTTGCTTTGATTCAAGCGCGTGGAAATATGGGTATATCCCTGCTTCTTTTGCTTTTGATGCCATGCTTTCTTCAGAGCATTTTTTAAAAATATCCATAAAGTATACCTCTTGATTTGTAAAATTTGGTACTGATATTATATCATTTTGATAGTATTTCACCTAATATTTTACAACTTTTTCCAAAATATAAAAAAATTTTATATAAATGGCACAATTTTTTCATTTTTTGTATTGCATATATTTTGTTATAATAAACGCGAAAATCCAAGGAGTGAATCAAAAAATAATGAAAGTAAAAAAAAGTCACACTGTTTGGAACAAATTAGTGAGATGCGTTCTCACACCTGTTCTCAAAAAGAAATTCAACATTAAACTTGAAAAAAGTGAAATCCGTGCACCATTTTTGGTTCTTGCAAATCACACAACTGATTACGACGCTTTTTTCATTGCAAAATCATTCAAGGATCATATTTACTTTGTAATGAGCGACCACGTATCTTCAATTCCAGTTGCTGGTAAACTCATCGGACACCTTGTGTCACCAATCCCAATCACAAAATCAACTGTTGATGCAACAACGGCAAGACATATCATGCAAGTCACCAAAGCCGGAGGCGCTGTTGGAATTTTCCCAGAAGGTAACAAATCATTCGCTGGTTCCATGAGCAAGATGAAATCATCAATTGCAAAACTCGTCAAAAAACTCAAGGTTCCAGTAATTCTCTACAACATTGAAGGCGGATACCTTTCTTCCCCACGTTGGTCAAAAGAAAAAAGACTTGGAGAAGTTCGTGGCAAGATCAAAAAAGTGCTTCAACCTGAAGATTATGAAACCATGTCAAACGACGATCTTTTCAAGATTATTGAGGAAAATCTTTACGTTAATGCCTATGATATTCAAGAGCAAGAAAAAAGGATTTTTGACGGCAAAAATCTTGCCGAAAACATTGAGTCATTCATGTATGTTTGCCCTGAATGCAAATCAATGTCGTCGCTTGTTGGCGAATGCAACATGGTGAAATGTAAAAACTGTGATTATCACGCGGAATTCACATCTTTTGGTTATCTTGACGGTGGACCATTTTCAAGACTTGACAAATATGACGAATGGCTAAAAAATTATGTAAACTCTCTTGATTTTTCTGAAACCAGTGAACAAGACATTATCACAACTGATGACGGTTTTGAAATTTTCACAAAACACAACAATTACAAAAACAAATTTGTTGGAAATTTCAACATTGTGCTTTACAAAAATCGTCTTGAATTTGTCGCAACTGACAAGAAATCAGAAAGTTTCACTCTCCCACTGGATTCAATCGATGGATACGGAATCGAAGGCATGAACGGCCTCCAAATTTCATGCAAGGACGGCAGAGTCCTTAGGACAAAAAATTCAAAGCCAATCAGTGCCCTCAAATACACAAACTTAATTTCAAAAATAACTGGTCTTGAAATGAAGTTTTAAAACAGAATTAATTTGAACATAAAAAAAGAATGTCACAAAATTGACATTCTTTTTTTCTAGCCTTTTGCTTTCACAAACTCAATTGCAAAGAGTTTGACGTGTTCATATGTGATGCCACCTTGAATGTAAAGTGTATATGGCGATCTTATTGGTGCATCACAAGAAAACTCGATTGATCCACCTTGAATAAATGTTCCTGCAGCCATAATTACTTGGTTTGAGTAACCCGGCATATCCCATGGGAATGGCACCACATTGCTGTCGATCGGTGAGTATGATTGCACAAGCCTTGCCATTTCAATCAAATCATCAGAAGTGTCAAATGTGATGTTTCTGATAATGTCATAAGGATAATCGCTTGATGCTGGGTAACTTTTGTATCCTAGTTTTTCAGCAACCTTTCCAATGAGTGCACTACCTTTGAGCGCACCACCAACAACGTGTGGAGCAAAAAAGAGACCTTGGAAAAATGGCGTGTAACTTGCGTTGTATGAACCAACCTCGCTTCCGAGTGTTGGTGTTGTGAGACGTCTTGCAACAAGGTCAACATACTTCTTCTTCCCCACAATATATCCACCAGTTGGTGCCAATCCTCCGCCCGGATTTTTGATGAGAGAACCAGCCATGAGGTCTGCACCAACTTCAGTTGGTTCTATTGTTTGAACGAACTCACCATAACAGTTGTCAACAAAAATGCACGCTGTCTTGTTGACTTCTCTGATTTTTGCAATAATTTCAGCAATTTTTTCAACGCTCAATGCTTGCCTCTCGGCATACCCGCGAGAACGTTGAATCAAAATGAGTTTTGGATTGCATGTCGCAAGTTTTTCACAAATTCCTTTTTCGTCAAAATTATCACCAATGAGGTCAACTTTGTCATATGTTATGCCATAATCCTTGAGCGACCCAATGTCTTCGCCATGAATGCAATCCATGAGCGTGTCATATGGATCACCAGACACTGCAAGCATCAAGTCACCTGGACGCAAAATCCCAAACAAGCACGCAGCAATTGCATGAGTTCCACAAGTGATGAGTGGACTCACAACAGCATCTTCAGCACGCATAATTTTTGCAAACAATTCAGAAAGTTTTGGCCTTGCAATATCTTCATAACCATAACCAGATGAGCCTTGCATATGTCTCAAAGCAACCTCACTTTCTCTGAATGCATCCAAAACCTTTTTTTGATTGAAAAGCACAACTTCATCAATGGTTTTGTAGAGTTCACTCAATTCTCTTTCTGATTCTTCAACCAAATTTTTTGCTTGTAATTCGTTCATAATCATTCTCCCAAAAATTCTTTTATCATATTTTGAATTGTATCATAATCTTTGTAATTCACAAAATGCACATTTTGCATTTTTTTAAAAAATGTAACTTGTCTTTTTGCATAGTTTCTTGTGTGCTTTTTCAAAAGTGACTTGCTTTCTTCTTTTGAAATCTCACCAAAAATATACTGACAAATTTCTTTGTATCCAATCCCCTTCATGGCAGGAGCCGAGCGAGGAATGCCTGCATCCAGCAAATTTTGAACCTCTTCAACCAATCCCATGTCAAACATCTTGTCCACTCTCGCATTGATTGAGTCATAAATCTCGTTTCTGTCCCTGTCCAAAACTATGAGCATATATTCATATTTTGAATCTTGAACAGACCTTGAAAGTTGACTTTTCTTCTTTCCAGTTAGCGCAAAAATCTCAAGAGCCCTGATTATCCTCACTGTTTGATTTGGATGAATTTCACTCGCACTTTCTGGATCGATTTGTTCGAGCATTTCGTGTAATTTTCTTTTGCCTTCTTTTCCCGCTATGTTTTCAAGTTTTGCCCTGAACACATCGTCTCTTGTGCAATCAGAATCAAACGGAAACAAAAGTGCAGAAATGTAAAGTCCCGTTCCACCAACAACAATCGGAATCTTTCCCCTTTCAGAAATTTCCTCAATTGCCTTTGATGCTTCAATTGAAAAATCTCCAGCACTGTACTCTTCACTTGGATCACGAATATCGATCAAATGATGCGTCACGCCTTGCATTTCGCTCTCTGTCACTTTTGCAGATCCAATATCAAATCCACGATAAACCTGAATTGAATCAGCACTCACCACTTCACCACCATACTTTTTCGCAAGGAAAACTCCAAGTGCGGTTTTCCCCACACTTGTTGGACCAGTGATTATGATTAATTTTTGTTTTTTATTTTCTTTCAAAGTTTACACTATCCTTTTGAACCATTTTTCAATTTCACTTTTCATGACGCGCACGGCAATTGGTCTGCCATGTGGACAAAATAGCGGTATTTTTTCAGCACTCATATTTGCAAACAACTTGTCAATTTCTGACACTGTGAGATCATTTCCGCCCTTGACCGCGCTTTTGCATGAATGTTGCATAAGTTTCTCTTTGATGAGATCTGATCTTGACACAAACATTTTTGTTTCAGACAAAAACTCATCAAAGAACTTGTCAAAATTGATACCTTGAAGCAATGATGGCACTGCTGATATCTTGAATGAATTTTGACCAAATTCATCAACTTCGAATCCAAGGCCAGAGAGAATCTCCAAATTGTTTTCAAGAATTTCAGCCTCAATCGGTGTAAGTTTCAAAACATACGGAAGCAAAAGTGGTTGAATCGCAACTGATGCTGTATCCACCTGTTTTTTAAACTTTTCATACAATATTCTTTCATGCGCCGCATGTTGATCAATCAAAAATATGTCGCTATCTATTTCAACAATCAAATAAGTATTGAAAACTTTTCCCACAAGTTTTGTGTCACCACGAACAATCATTTTTTCATTCGCGTTTGGAGCAATTGCATCACATTCATAATTTTCAGCCTGAATGACTGGTTTTTCTTCAACTTTTGAGGTCAAGGTATTCTGTTTCTCAAATTCCTGCTTTGGCTGTGCAAATGATGTTTTCGAAAGACTCTCAAACAATTTTGAACCAAGCCCAGCACCTGAATTTGAAATATTCGCTTTTGGTGAAGGCTCATTGTACTCAACAGTATTGTTTTTCAAGCCAACAACTTCACATGGGTATTCCTCAACAATGCTTTTTGCTCTTTGGGGTTCAATCACTGGTTTTGAAAACATACTCAAATTTACACCAGCCTTATCAATCTTTGGTGCTGGCTTTGGTTCAGATTTTGGCAACACAATTTTGATATCGCTTTGATCATTTGTTGCCTTGTACACTCCAGACCTAACAATTTCACTTTCCTTGATTTCAACTTCTTTTTCAGATGTTATCACACTTGAAACATAGTCCATTTCATGAATTGCACGTGACACTGCCTCAAAGACAATTGAATAAATCTTTTGACCATATGCAAATCGAACTTCTCTCTTGTTTGGGTGCACATTTGCGTCAACGTCTGTGAATGGCAATTCAAGATTCAACACAAAAAATGGGTATTTTCTTTTCATGAGCATGTCGCCATAAGCGTTCATGACGGCAAGACTCACCATTTGATCTGTGACATATCTTCCGTTGACCATGAGGGTTTGATATGTCCTGTTTGGCTTTGAAAAACTTGGTCTTCCGATGAAACCAGAAAGTGACACATCACCCTTTGTGATACCAACCTCCAATGTTTCAGTCAAAACCTCTTTGCCATAAACCCCAAACATTGCTTCCTTGAGATTTTTTCCAGACGTTGTGAAAATTGTTTTACCATCAACAATATATCTGAAACCAATGTTTGGATTTGCAAGAACGAGTCTTGAAACAAGATTTGTTACCTCTTGTTCTTCACTCTTTGGTTTTTTCAAAAATTTTGCACGTGCAGGAACATTGAAAAAGAGGTCAGAAACAACCATGATTGTTCCGTCTTTTGCACCAGTTTCAGACATTTTCAGAATTTTTCCTGCTTCAATTTCAATGAATGATCCAAGTTCAGCGTCCTTTGTTTTTGTTGTCATCGTCACATGACTGACTGATGCAATTGACGCGAGTGCTTCACCACGGAACCCAAGCGTCATGATTGAGTCCAAATCGTCAGCAGAAGAAATTTTTGAGGTTGCGTGAGGCATGAACGCTTCACGCATATATTCTTTTTCAACACCACAACCATTGTCAACAATCTTGATTTTTCGAATACCACCATACTCAATTTCAACAACAATATTTGTCGCACCAGCATCAATTGAGTTTTCAACAAGTTCCTTCACAACAGATGCCGGTCTTTCAACAACTTCACCTGCTGCAATTCTGTTGTAAATTGAACTATCAAGTACATTAATTTTTGCCATAATGTTTTTCCTTTTTTACTTTTTAACTTTATCAACCAAATTTTGGAGAGTTCCAAAAGCCATTATTGGGGAAATTGTATTCATATCCATTTCCTTGAGGACATTGATCACTTCGTCATAATTGAAGTTTGTTGTTTGACTGCATTGTGTTCTATCTCCATCAGAGCCATAACCCTTTTGTCCAGACTCAACATTTTTGAGAATTTCCTTTGCTCTGGTGATGAGTTCTTCAGGCAGGCCAGCGAGTCCTGCAACCTCAATACCAAAACTCCTGTTTGCACTTCCCCTTGCAATCTTGTGCAAGAAAATTACAGAACCGCCAAACTCCTTGACCATAACTCTGTAATTTTTCACACCGTCAACCTTTCCTTCAAGGTCACAAAGTTCGTGATAGTGCGTTGCAAAAAGAGTTTTTGCTTTCAAGTGTTTTGAGAGATATTCCATGATTGCCCATGCAATTGAAAGTCCATCATATGTTGATGTTCCTCTGCCCACCTCATCAAGAATAATGAGTGATTTGTCTGTTGCATTTTGAACAATGTTTGCAACCTCAATCATTTCAACCATGAAAGTACTCTGACCAAAAGCAAGATCATCGCTTGCTCCAACACGAGTGAACACTCTGTCAGTGATTGCAATTTCTGCCGAATCCGCCGGCACAAAGCATCCCATGTGAGCCATGAGGGTAATGATCGCAACTTGACGCATGTATGTACTTTTTCCGGCCATATTTGGTCCAGTGATGAGCATTGTCCTGTTTTCGTCCGTATCAAGGTTTGTATCATTTGGCGAGAACGCCCCACCATCAAGCAAACTCTCAACAACAGGGTGACGACCATTCACAATATTGATGCAAGAAATTTCATTGTTGATTGTTGGTCTTGTGTAGTTGTTTTTGTTGCTCACAATCGCAAATGACAACAACACATCAAGTTCAGCAATCGCGTCAGCGGACTCAAGCATTTCTGCAATGAACCCAGCGAGATATTCTTTGATCTCACCATAGATCTTGTTTTCAATCACAAGCGACTCTTCTTGACTGTGCAAAATCTTGTATTCCATATCTTTGAGTTCTGGAGTAATGAATCTTTCGCATGTGGTTGTTACCTGCTTTTGAATATAGTCACTCGGAACAAGTGGAATTTGTGAAGTTGTCACTTCTATATAATATCCAAAAACCTTGTTGAATTTGATCTTGAGATTTTTGATACCTGTTCTTTCTTTTTCATTTTTCTCAAACTCTGCGAGCCATTCAATACCGTTTGTGCCCGCCATTCTCGCAATGTCAAGTTCTGACGAAAATCCCTCTTTGATGAAACCACCATCTTTCATGATCGTTGATGCTTCAGGATTGATTGCGCGCTTGACAAGATCAACAACTTCAACAAGTTCAGATATTTTTGAATTCAAATCAGAGAGTTTCTTTGAACTTGCATTGTAAAGAAGTGTCTTGATTTCAGGAAACTTTGAGAGGGTATCAGCAAGCGCTAAACACTCTTTTGGATTGATTGTTCCTGCTGAAATTTTGCTACATTTTCTTTCAATATCTTGAACAAATGAAAGTGTTGTTTTGAGTTCTTCACGCATCACGATGTCGTCCACA
The DNA here is from genome assembly GCA_045660245.1 of Clostridia bacterium. Lineage (GTDB taxonomy): Bacteria > Bacillota > Clostridia > Christensenellales > UBA1242 > RGIG3872. The sequence continues at coordinate 9,591 of JAZRDJ010000063.1, forward strand.
AGTTCACTCACAGCATCAAGCCTCTCATTGATCATAATCTCATCACGAAGTGGTTTTTCAACAAACCCTCTGATCTTTCTTGATCCCATCGGAGTTTGAGTGTTGTCGAGCAAATACAAAAGACTGCCCTGTTGTTTTCTGTATCCGTTGCTTTGAGTAAGTTCAAGATTTCGTCTTGTATTCACATCAAGGTGAACATAAGATTCATCTTTCACAACTGTTAGTTTTTTGATGTTGCTCACAACCCTCATCTGTGTTGCCTGAAGGTAAGAAAGGAGCGCACCCACTGCCTGAATGCCAAGACTAAACCCCACAGCATCAAACACAGCAAGTGACGAAATTGAAAATTGATTTTTCACAAGTCTTTCTGCTTTATCAAAAGTAACTCCTGCTCCCTCAAATGGGTAAAATTTTGGAACAGCGCCAACTCTCACTGCAGACAATTTTTCTTCAACATCTGTCTTGATTTCTCTCGTTGTGATAATTTCGCTTGGTTTCACACGAACCAAAACATCATCCAAAAGTTTGCTCGCCTTTTCACCCTTGACCTCACACATTTCGAGTGCTCCAGTTGAAATATCTGTCCACGCAATACCAAAACCATCTCTTGCTTTGTTTGATGAGATTGCAAGCAAATAATTGTTTTTTGTTGGCTCCAAAACTTCATCTTCAAGCGCAGTTCCAGGTGTAACAATCTTTGTCACAGCACGTTCAACGAGGTTCTTTCCCACTTTGAGTTTTGGGTCAGAAATCTGTTCACAGATTGCCACTCTGTAACCTTTTTCAATGAGTTTTGCGATGTATGCATCTGCTGCATGATATGGAATTCCGCACATTGGTGCACGCTCTTCAAGCCCACAGTCCTTGCCAGTAAGCGTAATTTCCAGTTCTCTTGCGCAAGTGATTGCATCATCAAAGAACATTTCATAAAAGTCACCCAAACGATAAAACAATATTTCATCTTTATAGTCAGTTTGCTTGAGTGTAACATAGTGTTTCATCATTGGTGTCATTTTATTTTTCATTTCGTCTGATACAGCCATTTATTCTTCTCCTTCTATTTCACCAAAAAGACTGGTAAGTTTTGCTCTTGTAACTTTCACATTCACAAATTGTCCAATCAAATCTTCTGCCCCTTCAAAATTGATTGCCTTGCCTTGATCAATTGAGCCAATCAAACATCCTTCAGCCTTTGGACTTTTTTCTTCAACCAAAACCCTGAGAGTTTTTCCAACAAAGGTTTCTGAGATTTTTGAAGAAATTTCACGTTCAAGATCAATGAGCCTTGAAAGTCGTTCTTTTTTTGTCTTTATATCAATGTGTCCTTCCATTGTTTCTGCAACTGTCCCTTTGCGCTTTGAGTAAATAAACATGAAAAGTTGCTCAAATCCGACACGTCGCACAATATCCAATGTCTGTTCAAAATCCTCTTCAGTTTCAGTTGGAAAACCAACAATAATATCAGAAGAAAATTGAGCATCTGGAATTTTTGCCTTAATTTCATCAATGGTTGCAAGATACTTTTCTCTTGTGTACTTTCTGTTCATGAGTGAAAGTATCCTGTTGCTTCCTGATTGAAATGGCAAGTGAATGTAGTGTGAAATGTGCTTTGATGATGCAATCACATCAATCACTTTCGAAGACAAGTCTTTTGGGTGAGATGTCATGAATCTCAGTCTGAAATCAAAGTCAAGCAAATCAAGCCTAGCAAGAAGATTTGCAAAAGTCATTGACTCATCTTCAGTGTCATTGCCATATGAATTCACATTCTGTCCAAGAAGAGTGATTTGCTTGTACCCCTCATTCAAAAGGCCTTTGACTTCAGCAACGATATCATCCATTGGTCTTGAAACTTCACGACCACGAACATAAGGAACAATACAATATGTGCAAAAATTGTTGCACCCATACATAATGTTCACCCAAGCATTGACACCACTTGTTCTCACCTTTTCCATTGCGTCGCGATCCCTGATATCTTCAGTTTCATCAATTGAAATGATTCTTTTTTTGCTCTTTTTGCGTTCAAGAATAAATTGCTCAAACTTTGACAAGTTATGAGTCCCAAAAACAATATCAATAAACGGAAATTTTTTTGTGAGCATTTCTGGGTATCCCGATT
>JAZRDJ010000064.1:0-1852 GCA_045660245.1 Clostridia bacterium
TGGAATCCTGTGAGATTCCACAAGCGGACAATATGACACCTGCATTGTGTGATCAAAGATATAATTGATTTCATTCAATTTGTATCCTTCATCTTTGAGTTCATTTGCAAGAATGCTCATGATTCTGTCAACCTCTCTTGAACCATGACAATGAGTGAAGAATGTCACGAGAGAAAAGTTCTTTGCAGACTCCTCCACTGAAAGCAACCTTCCTTCACGATCATGAAAAAGTGGCATCAAAAGATTGTCAACAAACCTTCTTGCTTCCGACTGACTGAAGTTCCCCACTCTGTCAGTAGATTTGTCCTTGCCATAAGCAAATCCCAAAACCTCAACATCGCGATAAGATGAAGAAATGTTTTTGCCCTCCATCTTGAGTCCAAGGAGTGATTCTGCGAGTTTGCAGAAAGCATTTGCCTTTTGAAGTCCAGATCTGAAATGATCTCCAACCATGGTTTCAGGTGTGTCATCAGTTGTGCCGTTGCCACCAAGGCAAATGATTGTTGGCTGAATAATCTTGTACTCATTGATGTCAAGAGTGTGCCAGTGGGCTTTACCCATCAAATCACGTTTGCCGAATTTTGAAGGAACAGCCCTTTGAATTTCAGGAATTCTTATCATTTTCTTTCCTCCTGTGATTGACTATCTTTTTTGTATTTTTCGTTCACGATTTCAATAACTTTTTTTGTCGCCTCAAGGTTTGCATGGAAGATATCGATATCATCAGCACCCTCAAGATCAATTTGTGACATAATCTCTGCTTTCATTTGTCTGAGCATCTCGGCGCGCTTTTTGGTGTCAATTTTTGTTTTTGTGAGTGGATGATTGTTTGAAACGCCCGCAGGGTAATCAAATCCTTTTGATTCAATCCAAACTTTTGGACTTTTGCCCTGATTTCGTGCCGCTCGAACAATGTCATAATATGTTTTTTTGTGATCACGAATCAAGTTTTTTACAACTCTGTCTGGATACAATTCTTCAAGTTTTTCAACAAGTTCAGCGTCATTTTTTGGAATGTCAATTTGTCTTGAATCACTAAACCTGTCATTTGAAACATCAAACATTTCAAGCATGTCTTGTCCAGTTGCATTTGGTGTGTATTTTTGTGCCTGACGGATTTTTTCATAAAGTGTTGGTTCATCTCGTTTGATCCCAGTCGTCTCTCCATCGCGGTATGCATCTTTGAGTTCATCCTTGAGATAAGCATTGTAATCTCCAACAGTCACAAGTGACTCTTTGAACATAAATGGTGTCATCAAAACCAAAAAGTCAAAAGCCGAAGTGCCGTTTTTTGATGCATAATACGAAAGATCAGAGTATACACTGTCCACACCCCTGTCTGTTCGCATTGAGTCAACACATCCCTCTTCATCAGCAAAGTTTTCAACCTTTTCAATCCATGTCATAAAGGTGTTCCACTCGCGGTCAAACTTGATACCACAAAGCGAATAAACATCTTCATATGAAATGTCTGGATTGTCAAATTCTTTTCTGAGCGATCTCACAATCGAACGGAGTCGTTCATAATATGGGAGTTCTCTGCGCTCTGCATAAATGTCACCGCCACTTCCAACATACTCCTCAATTTCATTTGATAGTTCCTCAATTCTGCCCTCAATTTTGTCCTGTTTTTCAACTTTCAATGCTTTCAAATTAATCATTGTTCTCCTCCAAACAAAATCAATTATTTGATTGTATATATTATACCATAAATTTGCAAATTTTTCAATATTATATTAAAAAAATCACCAGTATCTTTCATTGGATTCTTGCATATATTTCCTTATTTTCAAAAACTCAGCAAAAGCCTTGTCTCCCCATGACTGATCACGCTTTGCAAAAAGCAAAAGAG
>JAZRDJ010000065.1:0-10455 GCA_045660245.1 Clostridia bacterium
TGGAACAACTCCTTGGCCCACAGAACGACATGGCTACGATCCGACTTCAAAAGTTGCACGATGATTGAAGCGTTGATATAAGGTGTTACACCAAGAGCAAAGAAAGCACCGTTTGAAAGAGCACTACCGGTTACAGCATTCAAAAGTCCCAAAAGACTGTTTGTGTTTTCAGAGAAAACATCGCTATAAACCGCATAATCAATGCCAGGGATTGGCAAATAGCATCCCAAACGATAAATCAAAAGAAGTAATACAGTGATTAAAATTTTCTTTCGTATATCTTTATTTTTAAAAGCGCTTCCTATTGTCTTAAACATTATTCCACCTCTACACTACCACCAACTGCTGTGATTTTGTCAATAGCAGATTGTGTGAATTTTGCGGCTTTAACTGTCAAAGCCTTTGTAAGAGTACCATTACCTAAAACTTTAAGACCATATGGCTCGATTTTAGAAATAACACCATTTGTTTTAAGCATGTTTGCAGTAACAACAGTACCAGCCTCGAATTGTTCGAGAACACTAACATTGATAGTTGTGTATACTTTTCTGAAGTTATTTGTGAAACCACGCTTAGGAAGTTGACGGATAAGAGGCATTTGTCCTCCTTCAAATCCAGGTCTAACACCACCGCCACTACGAGCGTTTTGTCCTTTATGACCTTTACCAGAAGTTTTACCTGTTCCTGAGCCAATACCACGACCGAGTCTTTTTACTGACTTTGTTGAATTTGCTGCAGGAGATAATTCGTGTAATTTCATAACCTATACCCTCTCCTTACTTAATTTCAGTTACTTCAACCAAATGCTTAACAACGAAGATCATTCCACGTGTTGCAGCGTTATCTGGTTTTACAACTGTTTGATTGATTTTGTTCAAGCCCAAAGCAGTAAGAGTCTTGATTTGTTTTTCAAGTCTACCACTCTTGCTCTTTACAAGTTTGATTTGAAGCATTGGACCTTTTGCTACTTTTTTTGCAGGTTCCGCTTTCACTTCAACAGGAGCAACTTCAGCCTTAACTTCTTCTACAACTGGCGCTTCTACTTTTGCTGCAGCCTTTGGAGCGGTTGCTTTCTTTGTAGTTGTAGCCTTTGTTGTTGATTTAGTCGCTGTAGTTTTAGTTGAAGATGTAGAAGCCTTTGCTGTAGAAGTTGTCTTCTTTGCAGTTGTGGCTGTTTTTGTTGTTGTTTTTGTTTCTGCCATAATCAACTTTCTCCTTATCTAATTTCGTCTACAGATTTGCCACGAAGAGCAGCAATTCTTTCAGCGTTTCTAAGTTTTGTCAAGCCGTCAAATGCAGCCTTAACACAGTTTACTGGATTGTTTGATCCATAAAGTTTTGTTGTAATATCTCTCACTCCTGCAAGATCAACAACGTCACGAACAGCACCACCAGCGATAACTCCGTTACCTTCTTTAGCAGGCATCATGTAAACTTTTGTTGTTTCAAACACACCAACAACTTCGTGTGGAATTGTTGTTCCGTGAAGATCAACAGTTACAACGTGCTTTTTAGCATCGCTAGTAGCCTTTTCAATAGCAAGAGTTACTTCGGCTGCTTTTCCCATACCGATACCAATTCTGCCATTTCTGTCACCAACAACTACAAGAGCGTTGAAACGCATCTTTCTTCCACCCTTAACAGTTTTAGAAATACGGTTTACTGTAACCATCTTCTTGTCGAAGCCATCGCTAGGTTTTTCATTTCTTGCTTGATTTCTCTTGAAACCTCTTGGCTTTCTGTTTTCTCTTTCAGTTTTTGCAGGTTTTTCTGCTACTGCTTCAGCAGCATTTTCAACAACTTCTGCAACTTCTGTTACATTTTCAAGTTCTGCCATTTTGATTCCTCCTAAAATTCAAGACCAGCTGATCTAGCACCTTCAGCAAGTTGTTCAACTCTTCCTGTGTAGATATATCCACCACGGTCAAACACGACTTTTTTGATTCCAAGGTTCATAGCACGCTTAGCAATTGCCTCACCTACTACAAATGCTTGTTCTTTTTTGTTTTTTCCAGCCAATGCTGTTGCAAGTTCTTTATCAAGAGAAGAAGCACTTGCAAGAGTTTTGCCGTTGCTATCGTCAATAATTTGTGCATAGATATTAACAGTTGAACGATATACATTCAATCTTGGTCTTTCGCTGTTACCAGAAAGAGTATATCTGATTCTATCATGTTTTGCTTTTCTTTCTTTGTTCTTATTCGCTTTTACAAACATATCTTTGCTCCTTATTTCTTCTTAGCGCCTTTCTTAATTTCTTTCATGCGTACAGTTTCATTTGTATAATGAATTCCATATCCATGATAAGGCTCGACTGGCTTAACGGCTTTAATGTCAGCAGCGAACTGACCAACTTTTTCTTTGCTGATACCACTTACAACAAGTTCAGTGATTGATGGACAAGTAGCAGAAAGACCTTCTGGGATATCCATGTTTACAGGATGAGAGAAACCAATGTTCATCACAATCTTGTCACCCTTAACTTCTACTTTATAACCGACACCACTAATTGTAAGAGATTTTGAGTATCCTTCAGTAACACCCTTCACCATTCCAGCAACCAACGCTCTGTAAAGACCGTGTTTTGCTTTTACTGATGCTTCTTCAGAAGAACGAACAAGTACTACTGTAGTTTTTCCTTCATTTTCCTCTTTTGTAAGAGAAATGCTTGGATCCATGTATTGTCTAAGTGATCCTTTTGGACCATTAACCACTACATAGTTATCAACTGTTACATCAACAGTTACATTTGCAGGAAGTGCAATAGGAAGTCTACCAACACGACTCATATACTACCTCCTACCAGATATAGGCGAGCACTTCGCCGCCAATTCCGAGTTTTCTAGCATTTTTATCTGTCATTACACCTTTTGATGTTGACACAATGGCAATGCCGAGACCACCAAGAACCTTTGGGAGTTCTTCACTAGCAGCATAAATTCTAAGACCAGGCTTAGAGATTCTTTTAAGACCAGTGATAACTTTTTCACCCTTTGGACCATATTTTAATTTGATAACAAGGTTAGAAAATGCACCATCTTGAACTTCTTCAGCAGAAGCGATATAACCTTCTTCTACAAGAATGTTAGCGATTGCTTTTTTCATCTTAGAATTTTCAAGAGTAACAGTATCTTTTTTTACTACTTGAGCATTTCTAATTCTTGTGAGCATATCTGCAATTGGATCTGTTGTCATTTTATATTACCTCCTTACCAACTTGACTTCTTCACGCCAGGGATTTGTCCCTTGTATGCTAAATCTCTAAAGCAGATTCTGCAAATACCATACTTACGAAGAACGGCATGTGGTCTTCCGCAAATAGAACATCTAGTATATTCACGTGTAGAAAATTTTTGTTCTTTTTGTTGTTTGTTAATCATTGATTTTTTTGCCATCTTAATTCTCCTCCTTCATGGATTACGCCTTGAATGGCATGCCAAGATATCTGAGCAACGCACGTGCTTCGTCATCAGACTTAGCAGTTGTTACGAAACTGATATCAAAGCCCCTGATTTTTTCGATTTTATCATAGATAATTTCAGGGAAAATAAGTTGTTCACGTACTCCATAAGAGTAGTTTCCGCGACCATCGAAACTCTTGTCATTAACGCCTCTGAAGTCACGAACTCTTGGAAGAGCGATAGAAACGAATTTGTCGAAGAATTCGAACATTCTTGTTCCACGAAGTGTAACCTTTGCTCCAATCTTCATTCCTTCACGAACTTTGAAGTTCGCTACAGACTTCTTCGCTTTTGTTACCACTGGCTTTTGACCAGCAATAAGTCCAAGTTCTTCAACAGCCAAGTTGAATGACTTGCTGTTATCTTTCACATCACCAAGTCCCATATTAAGAACAATCTTCTCAAGACGAGGAACTTCATTAATGTTCTTGTATGCAAATTCTTTTTGAAGAGCAGGAACAACTTCTTTCAAATATTTTTCTTTAATTCTATTCATAGTTATTTACTCCTCCTTTTACACACCACGTTGAGCTTTTCTTGCTGTTGTGGTTTTTGTAGATTTTGCACTTGTTGTAGTAGCCTTAACACTCTTTACAACTTTTGTTTTCTTTTCAGAAGTTTCTGCTTTTTCAGCAGTTGTAGCCTTTGCTTTTTCTACTTTTTCTTCAGTAGATTTTGCAGCAGCCTTTTTTGTTGTTTTCTTTTCTTGCTTTGCAGCCTCAAGAGTAGCACCGCATTTGCAAACACGAACACTCTTTCCTTCTACTGTAGCATGTTTAACCCTTGTTGGTTTCCCGCAAGTTGGGCAAAGGATCATAACGTTAGAAACATCAATAGATCCTTCTTTCTTCACGATTTGACTCTTTTCTTGAGCCTTTCTTGCTTTTTGATGTTTTGAAACAATGTTCACACCTTCAACAACAATTCTGTTTGTCTTTGTGTTGATTGAAAGAACTTTACCTTGTTTGCCAGCATCTTTTCCTGTGATAACTACGACAACGTCGCCAGTTTTTACGTTACATTTTGTCATCTTCTCTTCTCCTCCTAAATTACTTCAGGCGCAAGTGAGATAATTTTCATGTAATCTTTATCACGAAGCTCACGCGCGATAGGTCCAAATATACGAGTACCTTTAGGTTGTTTTTGGTTATCGATAATAACGGCTGCATTGTCATCAAATTTGATATGACTTCCATCAGCTCTACGAATACCTTTGTGAGAACGAACAATAACGGCTCTCACAACATCGCCTTTCTTTACTGATCCACCAGGAATAGCAGACTTTACAGAAGCAATAATAACATCACCAATGTTACCACTTCTTCTAAAAGAACCGCCAAGAACACGAATACACATGATTTCCTTAGCACCTGTATTATCAGCAACTTTTAAACGGGTTTGTGGTTGTATCATAATATTTCTCCTTGTTCCTCGTTATTTAACCTTTTCGACTATTCTTACCAAACGCCATCTCTTGTCTTTGCTAAGAGGGCGAGTTTCAGCAATTTCAACAGTATCGCCAATGTCGCAGATATTCTCTTCGTCATGTGCTTTCAAAACTGTTGTCTTGTTGAGTGTTTTACCGTAAATTGGGTGTTTAACCTTTGTGTGGATTTCAACAACAATTGTCTTGTCCATTTTGTTAGATGAAACAATACCAATACGGGTTTTTCTTTCATTTCTAATTTCTACATTTGCCATAATTCACCTCTAACCTTGCTTTGCCTTTTTTATTGTTTTCTTTGCAATTGGGGCAGGAGCGGTTTTTGCAATATTTAATTCTCTTTCTCTGAGGATTGTCTTTACTTTTGCAATATCTCTCTTGCAGTTACGAAGAGCGAGTGGATTTGTAAGACTTCCTGTTGTGTGAGAAAAACGAAGGTTAAATAGTTCAGCTTTAAGGTTATTAAGCTTTTCTTGAAGTTCAGCAGTTGTCATTGATACAAATTCAGCAGTTCTCATTACTATTTATCCTCCTTGTTTGATTTTGCTTCCAAAGTAGCAGTTCCATAAGGCTCTTCACCCTTTCTTGCAAGTTTAACTTTGCAAGGAAGTTTGTGTGATGCGAGTCTAAGTGCTTCCATAGCAACATCTTCTTTGATGCCACCAATTTCAAACATAACTCTACCTGGTTTTACCACAGCAACCCAATATTCAGGAGCACCTTTACCAGAACCCATTCGAGTTTCTGCAGGTTTCTTTGAAACAGGTTTGTGTGGGAAAATGTTGATCCAAACTTGACCACCACGTTTTGTATAACGAGTCATGGCAATACGAGCAGCCTCAATTTGGTTTGATGTGATCCAACATGGTTCCATGGCAACAATACCAAATTCACCATGACAGATGTTGTTTCCACGAGTAGCAACACCAGTCATACGACCTCTTTGTTGCTTTCTTCTCTTAACTCTCTTAGGCATTAACATGAGTGTTACCTCCTTCTACCTTAGCGCGACCCAAAACTTCGCCTTTGTAAATCCAAACTTTAACACCGAGTTTTCCATAAACATGTGCTTCAGCAAAGCCATAGTCAATGTCTGCTCTAAGTGTTTGAAGTGGAATTGAACCTTCGTGATAAGATTCACTTCTTGCGATTTCCGCACCATCAAGACGTCCACCAACAGTGATTTTTACACCTTTAACGCCGGCTTTTGTACATCTAGACAACGCTTGTTTCATTGCACGACGGAATCCAACTCTTGATTCAAGTTGAGCACAAATGCTTTCAGCAACAAGTTGAGCATCAGCATCTGGATTTTTGATTTCAACAACGTTGATAATCACATTCTTGCCTTTTGTAAGTTTTACAAGTTCAGCCTTAATTGCTTCAACCCCAGCACCTTTTTGTCCGATAACCATACCAGGACGAGAAGTGTGAAGAGAAACAATAACTTTGTCAGCATTTCTTTCAATTACAATCTTAGAAATGGCATAAGTTTTATATTTAGATTTTACGAAATCACGGATTTTTCTATCTTCCAAAATGTTAGAAGCGAAACTTTTTTTGTCAGCGAACCATTTGCTATCCCAGCCTTGGATAACACCAACTCTTATTCCGTGTGGATTAACTTTTTGTCCCATACTCTGCCTCCCTAAGCCTTAGCGCCACGTTCATCAAGAATAACTGTGATGTGGCTTGTTCTCTTTAAAATTGAATGTGCTCTACCCTTGCTTACTGGTTGGAAACGCTTGAGTGTTGGTCCACCATCAACAAAAGTTTCTGCAACGTATAAATCATTTTTGTTAAGTCCAAGGTTGTTTTCAGCATTTGCACCAGCACTTTCAAGCACTTTTACAACATACTCAGCAGCACTGTTTGGCATGTTTTTGAGGATTGCAACAGCATCACTGTAATCTCTACCTCTGATAACATTCAATACAATTCTAACCTTAGATGGAGATATACGAATATATCTAGCAATTGCTTTGGCACGCTTATCAGCGTTAGCCTTTCTATTTTCTGCTTTAACTCTTTCTCTAGTTGCCATAGATATTACTTACCTCCCTTTGTGGTCTTTGCCCCTTTGTGACCTTTGAATGTTCTTGTTGGAGCGAATTCACCAAGTTTATAGCCAACCATTTCAGAAGTGACATAAACAGGGATATGTTTTCTACCATCATGAACACCGATTGTGTGTCCTACCATTGCAGGAGTGATAGTTGAAGAGCGTGACCAAGTTTTAATAACATGTTTTTCCTTACTTTCGTTCATTGCATCAATTCTTTTTGCCAATGATTCTTCAACGTAAGGTCCTTTTTTAATAGATCTACTCATTATTTTGTGCCTCCTAGTTTACGCGTTTAACCATAAACTTATCTGATTTATTTTTCTTTTTACGAGTCTTGAGACCCATTGCAGGTTTGCCCCATGGAGTCATTGGACTTGCATGTCCAACTGGAGACTTACCTTCACCACCACCATGTGGGTGATCAACAGGGTTCATCGCTGAACCACGAACTGTAGGCTTAACACCAATGTGTCTTGTCTTACCAGCCTTACCAAGAGAAACGTTTTCATGTTCAACGTTACCAATTTGTCCGATTGTTGCACGGCAAGTAACAAGAACTTTTCTCATTTCACCTGATGGCATACGAAGAGTGGCATATCTGCCTTCCTTCGCCATGTATTGTGCGCTGTTTCCAGCAGATCTTGCGATCTTTCCACCACGACCTGGTTGGAATTCGATGTTGTGTACAACTGAACCAATTGGAATATTGTCAAATGGTAAGCAGTTACCAACTTTAATTTCTGCTTGAGGTCCACTCATAACAGTGTCACCAACAGAAAGTCCAAGTGGAGCCAAAATATATCTCTTTTCACCATCTGCATAGTTGAGAAGAGCAATATATGCTGTTCTGTTTGGATCATATTCGATTGATGCTACCTTTGCAGGAATGTTGTCTTTATCCCTCTTGAAGTCAATTACACGATATTTTTGACGGTTTCCACCACCAATGTGACGAACAGTAATTCTACCATAGAAGTTACGTCCACCTGATTTTGACTTGCTTTCGAGCAAACTCTTTTCAGGTTTGTTTGTTGTGATTTCTTCGAATGAAGGAGTGGCCTTGAATCTTTGGCCAGCGCTTGTCGGCTTAAACTTTTTTGTTGCCATAATTATCTCTCCTTAATGCTTAAGACAAACTGTCGAAGAACTCAATTGTTTTGCTATCGCTAGTTAATTGTACAATAGCCTTCTTGTATCCACCAGTCAAGCCTTCATATTTGCCTTGTCTTTTAATTTTTCCGTAAACGTTTGATGTGTTTACACTTGCTACTTTAACCTTGAAGATCTCTTCAATTGCTTGCTTGATTTGAGTTTTGTTTGCACTCTTTGCAACTTTGAAAGTATATTTCTTATTTGCAATGTCAGCATAACTTTTTTCAGAGAGTACAGGTTTAATAATGATATCGTAATTAGTCATTATTTGCATGCCTCCTCAATTTTTTTGATGGCATCCTTAGTTACCAAAAGTTTGTCGGCAACCACGATGTCGTATGTGTTGAGTTGGTTCGCTGTTGTTACTGCAACATTTGCGATGTTTCCAGCAGCGCGGAGAACCATTTCGTCAGCATCAGCGGTAACCACCATTGTTCTCTTGTCAAGACCAAATGCCTTGAGTACATTTTGCATGCTCTTTGTTTTGCCGTCAAGTTTGAGATCGTCAACAACAATCAAGCATTTTTCAGCAGCACATGTAGAGATCGCAGAAACAAACGCACCTCTCTTCATTTGCTTGTTAACTTTCTTTGAGAAATCTCTTGGCTTTGGCGCAAAAACCACACCACCCTTGATCCATTGTGGAGCACGGATAGAACCTTGTCTTGCGTTACCAGTACCTTTTTGTCTCCATGGCTTTCTTCCACCACCACGAACTTCGCTTCTTGTAAGTGTGCTCTTTGTTCCTTGTCTTTGGTTAGCAAGGTAAGCAACTACGATTTGATGAATAAGCGCTTCGTTATATGGAGCCTTGAAAATTTCGTCAGAAACAGAAACTTTTCCAACTTCTTTTGCTTCTAAATCGTAAACTTTAATTTGCATGATAATATCCTCCTAAATGTTTACGCTTTTACAGCAGAACAGATTGTAACCACAGAACCTTTTGCTCCAGGGATAGCACCCTTAACCAAAAGCAAGTTACGCTCTACATCGACTTTTGCAATCTCAAGATTTTGAATAGTAACTTTTTCATTACCATATTGACCAGGCATGTGTCTGTTCTTGAAAACTCTTGATGGAGTTGAGTTAGCACCAAGTGAACCAACTTCTCTGTGAACAGGACCAGTACCGTGAGTCATTCTGAGTCTGTGTGCATTCCATCTTTGGATAACACCAGAGAAACCACGACCCTTTGTATAACCAGAAACGTCAACCTTGTCACCTGCCACAAATGTGTCACATTTGATTTCAGATCCAAGTGTGAGACCTTCTGATGAAATTTTGAACTCTTTCAAATACTTCTTTGGAGCAACATTTGCTTTCTTCAAATGTCCGAGTTCAGGTTTTGTAATTCTGTTTGCTTTTGTATCAACGAAAGCAAGTTGAACTGCTTCATAACCATCTTTTTCGTTTGTCTTGATTTGAGAAACGAAACATGGACCAGCCTCAACAACAGTCACAGGGATAACCAAACCAGCGTCTGTGAAAATTTGAGACATGCCAATCTTCTTACCAAGTATAGCCTTTTTCATAATAACACTAATTCCTCCCTATCCTTATAATTTGATTTTGATATCTACACCAGTAGGAAGGTCGATCTTCATAAGAGAGTCAACAGTCTTCGCTGATGGATTGTAAATATCAATCAATCTTTTGTGTGTTCTCATTTCAAATTGTTCTCTTGAATCCTTGTGCTTATGAACTGAACGAAGAATTGTTACAACTTCTTTTTCAGTTGGCATAGGAATAGGACCAGAAACTTTTGCCCCTGCCTTTTTAGCAGTTTCCACAATTCTTGCTGCTGATTGATCAACAAGAACATGGTCATAGGACTTCAAATTAATTCTAATTTTTTGTGTTGCCATATAAATCCTCCAAGTTTATTTTATTTACCAGAGCGGTCTGACGGATCAAGCGTGCTGCTTTGTTTCATGACCCTAACCAATGGCTTTCCGTCACCCTGTCGCCCGAATCAATGTTTAGGCAATTGTCAGCAGAAGTTATCTCGTTCTTGGGTTCAGGAAATTTCCTGCACGAGTAACCTCCTGCATCTAACCATAATAGTGCAGCGTGTCTATTATACTAAACACACGGATCCGTGTCAATAGATTTCTAAAAAAAAATAATTTTTTTTGAAGGGGCAAATTTTATCGATTTTTTTGACTCATATCGAACATTATAAATAGATATATATTATATATAGTAATAAATTTAAATATAGTAGAAATTCCCGTTTAAAGAACAATTTTTTATTAATAATTCATAGAATATAAAAAAACTTTTATTTTTGCTTGCCCATGTTTTTCAATTTCTTATATAATATTGAAAAATAC